>DEAW01000154.1 GCA_002348315.1 Planctomycetaceae bacterium UBA2972
ATAGTGTACATTTGTATACCATCCTGTCAATAGTTCGGCTGATTTTTTTTACAGCTTCAGCGAAAACACTGTAAACCGGCTAAATTAATTCCACAGTTGCCCATATTCGGCACAATCAAAGACCGATAAAATAAGGCATTACCCAGCAACTCTATTCAGAAATCCGCCCTATGGTCCGCACGCGTTTTGCTCCCAGCCCAACGGGATACCTTCATATTGGAGGTGTCCGCACAGCCTTGTTTAACTGGTTGTTTGCCCGTAAGCACGGAGGCCAGTTCATCCTCCGCATCGACGACACCGATCAAAGCCGCAACGTTGAAGAGGCGCTCCAGCCCATTCTCGAAGGCTTTCGCTGGCTCGGCATCGACTGGGAAGAAGGCCCCGAAGTTGACGGACCACACGCACCCTACTTCCAGTCCCAACGGACTGACAAATATCAGGCAGCCGTCGAAAAAATGCTCGCCAATGGCACCGCCTACAAAGACTACAGTCGCAGCGAAGAGATCCAAGCTGAACGCGAAGCCGCTCAAACCGAAAAACGAACCTTCGTTTACTCCCGTAACTGGATGGCTGAAACCCAACAACAAGCCGAAGCCTTTGAAGCCGAAGGCCGTACCGCCGTAGTACGCCTGAAGATGCCTCGCACAGGCACTTGTCTCATCCCCGACCTGATTCGTGGCGACGTCGAATTCGAATGGGCTCATGAACAAGACATGGTCATCCAAAAAGCGGACGGCACTTGTCTTTACCATCTCGCCAGTGTCGTCGATGATGCGGATCTTGAAATCACACACGTCATTCGTGCCGAAGAACACCTCTCCAACACACCACGCCAAATCTTTATCGCTCAAAGCCTGGGATATGAACTTCCCCAATACGCTCACCTGCCTTACGTTGCAGAACCCGGAAGCAAAAACAAACTCAGCAAACGCAAAATCCCCAAGTACCTAAAAAACCAGGATTTCAAAAAGCTCTACGACCACGGCGAACAGATCGCAAAACGCTGTGGCCGGGAATTAAGCGAAGACACCTTTAACCCTGTCATCGTTGACTTCTACCGTGACATCGGATTCCTCCCCCATGCTGTGATCAACTATTTACTATTGCTCGGATGGTCACTCGACGGAGAAACCGAAGAATTCTCCGAACAACAAATGATTGACGCTTTCTCACTGGAACGAGTGATCAAGAGCCCCGCCAGTTTTGACCCTACCAAACTAACCGCCTTTCAACAGCGGGAAATGGACAAGCTGGAACTCAAAAAGAAAACGGCGATGTGCCTCCCATACCTTCAACAGGCCGGCTTACTCGACAAGCCTGCAGACTGCGACACCGGCCCCCTTCTAAATGACATCATTGAAGCAAGTGAAAACCGCATTACTGTTGCCGGCGACATTCTCGACTATGATGACTTCTTCGTTGCCGATAATGCTTTAACCTATGATGAAAACGCCTTTCAAAAACGCCTCATCAACACCGACGGAGCGTTAGAAATCCTCGCTGAATTCCGCGACCTACTGGCAACGCTCGACCCATACAACACCGAAACTGTCGAACAGGCCATGCGGGATTTCGTCGAACAAAAAGAGATCAAGTTTGGCGAGATCATTCATCCGGTCCGTCTCTCCACCACCGGCAAACCTGTCGGCTTTGGACTCTTCGAGACGCTCGCCATTCTCGGTCAACAACGCTGTATCCAACGCATTAACCGCGCGATTGAGATTGCCCGGGAAACTCTACATTCACAAGCAAACGACTAACCAGTGGAACGGTCTGGTGAATTGCCATATTCAGAAAAGTTCTATTCACGTTAAAATCGACAGCGAAATCAAACTCCATATCACTTTGCCAGGTGCAAAAGTCCCTAATGACTACTGACAATCCAAGTTCAGAAAACAACGAGCAGGACGCCAGACCCAAAAACTTTGTCGAACAAATCGTCGAAGCCGATCTGGCTGCAAATACGCACGCAGGCCGAGTTCACACTCGATTCCCCCCCGAACCCAACGGATACCTGCACATCGGTCATGCCAAAAGCATCTGCCTTAACTTTGGAATTGCCCAAAACTACGGCGGCAAGTGCAATCTCCGCTTCGACGACACCAATCCAGCCAAAGAAGACACTGAATACGTCGACTCGATCAAGGAAGATGTCCAATGGCTCGGGTTCCAATGGGACGGAATCTACTTTGCTTCGGATTATTTCCAGCAACTCTATGACCTCGCAGTTCAACTCATCAAAGATGGCAAAGCCTACATTTGCAGTCTCTCGCCGGAAGAAACCCGGGAATACCGTGGCGGTTGGGATGGTGTCGGTCAGGACAGTCCGTACCGCGATCGATCGATCGACGAAAATCTGGACTTATTTCAACGGATGAAAGCAGGCGAGTTCAGTGACGGCGAGCATACGCTTCGAGCCAAAATCGACATGGCTTCGGCCAACATGAACATGCGTGATCCAGCCATGTACCGGATCAAACACGTGCACCACCATCGCACGGGTGATCAGTGGTGCATTTACCCCATGTACGACTTTGCCCATGGCATCAGTGACTCCATAGAAAACATTACCCATTCGATCTGCACGTTAGAATTCGAACACCACCGACCTCTCTACGATTGGTTCCTCGACGAACTCGACATTTTTCGCTCCAGACAATACGAATTCGCTCGACTAAACATCACGCACACCGTCATGAGTAAACGGAGACTGCTGGAACTGGTCGAACAAAACCATGTTACCGGCTGGGATGACCCCCGCATGCCGACCATCTCAGGACTCCGTCGTCGAGGCTATACTCCCGAAGCCATTCGCAGCTTCTGTTCACGTATCGGCGTCACCAAACAAAACTCCACTCACGACATCGCCTGGCTGGAAGACGCGTTACGAGCACAACTCAACAAGGAAGCTCCCCGACGGGCAGCGGTTCTTCGGCCACTCAAAGTGGTAATCGAAAATTTTCCGGAAGGGCACGAAGAGACGATGGAAGCGGTCAACAACCCGGAAGACCCATCCGCCGGCACTCGCCAAATCCCCTTCACTCGTGAACTTTACATCGAACGATCCGATTTCATGGAAGACCCACCAAAGAAATTCTTCCGGCTCGGGCCAGGTCGCGAAGTCCGTTTACGATACGGCTTCTTTATAACCTGCACCGATGTCATCAAAGACGAACAGGGAAATATCACTGAACTGCGATGCACCTACGATCCTGAAACCCGCGGTGGACAAGCTCCCGATGGTCGCAAAGTACGTGGAACGATTCACTGGGTCTCTGCGAAACATGCTGTGAATGCTGAAGTACGACTTTATGACCATCTCTTTCAGAAACAAGACCCCAGCAATGTGGAAGAGGGGCAATCCTATCTTGAAAATCTCAACCCCAACTCACTCGAAGTACTGACTCAATGTAAACTCGAGCCCTCTCTGAAAGACGCCTTGCCTGGCGAACGCTTTCAATTCGAACGACTGGGATATTTTTGCGTGGACGCTAAAGAAAGCGCAACGGACCAATTGGTTTTCAATCGCAGTGTAACGCTTCGCGACACCTGGGCGAAAATGCAAAAGAAAGGTTAGCTGGAATGTCATGAGCGAGTTGCCAACCACAACCGACGCTGGAAATCCTTGTGACACAAGTATTTCCGTGAGTGCTCCGACTCGCTTGCATTTTGGCCTGCTCGCATTTGGCAATCAGGAAGGCCGCAATTTCGGGGGCGTGGGACTCATGCTGAAAAAACCGCGAGTCAAAGTCAAAGCGACGCCAGCTGCTACGTTTCAAACCACGGGAGTTTATGCCGATCGTCTGGCAGAATTCGCTCAAATGTGGCAGGACTACACCAAAGCTGACGAACTCCCGAAGTGCACTCTCAAAGTGACCAAGGCTCCTCCACAACATGTGGGACTGGGACTCGGTACGCAACTTGGACTCTCCACGGCCGAAACATTGAATCGCTTTGCCACGCAAACCGGCTTTTCCGCCATGGAACGCGCCATCGTTGTCAACAGGGCTGCCCGCAGTGCAGTAGGAACGTATGGCTTTGAATTCGGCGGACTCATCGTGGAGCGTGGGAGACTTCCGAGCGAACGCATTTCACCTTTGGAATGCCGCATGGAATTTCCTCGCAAATGGCGTATTGCACTCATCCGCCCTGAAGTTGGCAGCGGACTCTCAGGTGAATCTGAAACGAAAGCCTTCACCGACATTCCGCCAGTGTCTCAAAAGACCACGGACCAGCTTCTCGACATCATTCAATCCCAACTTCTACCGGGGCTGACCGCTTCTGACTTTCACGCCGTAACCGACGCGGTGGAATCCTACAGCCGTCTCGCTGGCAGCTGCTTTGAAGCTATCCAGGGAGGTCCCTACAATGGTCGTCTGCTCAATCAACGAGTGACCTGGCTCAAGGAACTCGGAGTACATGGAATTGGCCAAAGCAGCTGGGGCCCCACGCTCTTCTGCTTCTTTGACTCAAAAGAAGCAGCAAAAGAATTCAAGCGTAATCTCCCCGACGACAATTCCGGCCAAAAACTTATTGTCGATATCGTCAAAGCTGATAATCAGGGTGCTGTGATTAGCCGCAGCTAAGCAGAACAGCCAAACAAGGCACGAATTCATCGTTGCTGCTAATTGCTCTATCGGTACTTTGAATCATAATAGAGCAGTACTTGCTGGAGCCGTTTTTTCCAGACCAGTAGTTCACAGATCTGCTCTTCACCAAAGCGATTTGCGATCACTCACAGAATTCATCATAGACCCCTCAACAAGTATCCCAACCTTTTGCTCAGGCAAACCATGCTAGAACTTGGCGTAAATATAGATCACGTCGCCACCATTCGACAGGCACGTAAAACATATGAACCTGATCCTGTTACGGCCGCAGCGATGGCTGAATTAGGTGGCGCGGACTGTATCACGATTCATCTCCGCGAAGACCGTCGACATATCATCGATCGTGATGTGCACGTATTGTCTGACACGGTCAACATCAAGCTCAATCTGGAAATGAGTATCGCTCCGGATATCGTCGAGATTGCCTGCGACACGAAACCGAATCAGGTTACGCTCGTCCCTGAAAAACGCGAAGAAGTAACCACCGAAGGTGGATTGGACGTTGTCGGGAATCGGGAAAGCATTCAACCGGTAATCCAACGCCTTCACGATGAAGGTATCAGCGTCGCATTATTCCTGGACCCGGAACAGCAACAAATCGATGCGGCCAGTCAACTAAAGGCTAACGCTGTGGAATTACACACCGGCCAATATGCGTTAACTTCCGGTGACGCGCGTGCAGCCTGCCTTACCGAACTGACTGCCGCCGGGAAACAAATTGTTAATGCCGGCATGACCCTTCACGCAGGTCATGGATTGAATTATCAAAACGTCATTCCTGTAGCACAGATCCAGGACATGGTCGAACTAAACATTGGCCATTCGATCATCGCCCGAGCTGTCTTCGTTGGCTTAACCCAGGCCGTTCGTGAAATGAAAGAGCTTTTGAGGATTGCCGGTTCAGCGAGCTAGAACATGACCATGCAAATTGGCTACTGCACGAACGTCCATGCCGGGCCGGATTTAGAATCCACCCGGGAAAATCTCGCAAAATACGCTACTCAGGTGAAACAACAGTTCTCACCGGACGAGCCTATGGGTGTCGGGCTGTGGCTGGCTGCTCCGGCAGCACAAGCGTTACAGGACGCGCAAACTCTGGACGGCTTCAAGTCCTGGCTGGACAGCCAACAATTAGTGCCCTTTACGTTAAACGGCTTTCCCTACAGTGACTTCCACTCAGATGTTGTCAAACACGATGTCTACAGGCCCACCTGGTTCAATCAAGACCGGCTTACCTACACCACCAACCTGATCGATGCCTTACATGGTCTACTCCCCACCGGCATGGAGGGTAGCATCTCGACTCTGCCTATTGCCTGGGATCGTAAATCATTATCCCCCAACCAGTGGATACAGACTTCACAACAATTGTTGCAACTCTGTCGATATCTCCACCAACTCGAAAAGGACACTGGTCGACTCATTTACGTTTGCCTGGAACCTGAACCCGGTTGCGTCCTGGATATTGCTAAAGACATGATTGATCTTTTTCAGGAACGTCTCCTCCCATTTGACGATGACAACATTGTGACTCGGTATCTCCGTATTTGCCACGACATCTGCCACAGCGCCGTGATGTTCGAATCTCAGGCGGATGTCCTTCGACAATACCATCAGTTGGGAATTCGTGTTGGCAAAATCCAAGTATCCTCAGCTGTCCGAGTCGATTTCCAGCAGATCGATCCCAATCAACGGGCCGACGCTTTAGAACAATTATCCAGCTTTAATGAACCTCGATACCTCCATCAAACCAGCATTCAATCTGAGGATGGTAAAACGGAATTTCACGAGGACCTGCATTTAGCTTTGCAAGCCGTGGACGATCCAAAACTGCTCACCAGTACCTGGAGCGTTCATTTTCATGTCCCGATTTACCTTGAATCCTTAGGGCTTCTAAGTACATCGCGTCAGGACATTCTCGATTGTTTTGAAGTCTGCCGAACGATGCCAGACCTGACGCATTACGAAGTCGAGACTTATGCCTGGAATGTACTTCCCGAGGAACATCAAGTGGACAACCTTGCCACTGGAATTGCCAAAGAAATGCAGTGGGTACAAGACATCCTCACCACACGAGATAATCCGGAATGATGCAGCTACAAGATCAGACCGCCGTTATCACAGGAGCATCCAGCGGAATTGGCCGGGCGATCGCTCTCACATTCGCTGCCCAGGGAGCTCAACTTGTTCTTCATGCGCGAGCGAACCAGGTCGGCTTAGAGGAAACCGCTCAATTAGCGCGAGAGTATGGAGTTGAATGTCACTGCTTACTGGCAGACCTTAGCTGTGCAGAACAACGAGACCAATTCTCCCAGTCCGTCTTTGACCTGGGCGTAGTTAACATCTGGGTCAACAATGCCGGCGCCGACATTCTCACAGGAACCAATACGGAGCTGTCCTTTTCTCAAAAGCTGGAGACACTTTGGAACATGGACGTTCTCGGTACCATTGAGTTATGTCGACTTATCAGTGCTCCGATGTCTGAAACCGGTAAGCGAGTGAACGCTACGATTCTAAACATGGGGTGGGATCAGGCAGAAGTGGGTCAATCCGGAGATAGTGGTCAGTTGTTCGGCCCCACCAAGGCGGCCGTCATGGCATATTCCAAGAGTCTGGCACGTTCCCTGGCTCCTCACGTAAGGGTTAATTGTCTGGCCCCAGGCTGGATTCAAACAGCCTGGGGAGAAGTCGCGCCCGAGGACTGGGCTCAACGTGCTCAATCCGAAGCGTTAATGCAACGTTGGGGTACGCCCGAGGATGTTGCTAATGCAGCGCTCTACGCGGTCGCACCAACATCTTCCTTTATTACCGGCCAGATCATCTCGGTTAACGGCGGGTTAAATCACGAACAAATCAATTCCTCTTCGTCGTAATCTTCAAGCTCAGAGTCAAGCTGAATGTCAAACCACTCAGACATCGCAGGCAGCCAAATCCTGTTTGTTACCGGCCGTTTAGCCGAACATGGATTACGTGAAGTCCTCGACAAATTAAGCACGCAGCTCGATTTCCAATACCGACTTGCCGTCTTACCCATTACGGTTGCTGCTCTGATGACACCCGCCTGGATCGCGAAGCGACTCGAAGTACCGGCAGGCACGGACCGCATCATCGTGCCGGGATATTGCAAACATAATCTGGAGGATCTACAGCGTTCGGTCAGCATCCCGGTCGAGGCAGGTCCTCACGACATGAGAAAGATTCCACAACATTTCGGACTCGGTTATCAACGCCCGGAAGATTACGGAGCGTACGACATCGAAATTCTTGGCGAGATCAACCACGCCCCGCGACTATCACTTGACGAAATCATCCATCAGGCCAGGCAATTGAAAGCATCGGGCGCGGACTACATTGACGTAGGCTGCGACCCGGGCGACCAGTGGTCCGGTGTCGGGGATTGTGTCCGCAGTTTAGTCGATCAGGGATTCCAGGTTTCCATCGATAGTCTCAATCCGGTTGAGATTGCCGCAGCGGTGGATGCCGGAGCTTCACTCGTGCTCAGCGTTAACCGCTCTAACCGGGATGCTGCTGTGGACTGGGGAGTGCCTGTCGTAGTTATCCCGGATGACTTCGAGACCTTAGGAGGATTAGATGATACAGTCGAATTCCTGGCGTCCGCCGGAGTCCCTTTGAGAATCGATCCAATCCTGGAACCGATTGGGTGTGGCTTCACCGCCAGTCTGCATCGGTACATCCAAGTGCGTGCACGATATCCCGATGCGGAAATGATGATGGGGATCGGGAATATTTCCGAACTCACGGACGTGGACAGTGCCGGAGTCAACACCTTGCTGTTAGGCATCTGTCAGGAACTTGGAATTCGCAGTGTGCTGACCACCGAAGTGATCAACTGGGCTCGTTCGAGTGTGCAGGAATGTGATATCGCTCGTCGCATGATGCACTATGCGATCAATAATCAGGTGCCTCCAAAACATCTTGAAACCCAACTCCTCACATTAAGAGATGCAGAAACCACTTCTTTTGGTGCTCAGGCACTAGACGCTCTGGCCGACAGCATCAAAGATCCTAATTATCGAATCTATGCCGAAGACGGTCTCATCCACCTGGTAAGTGCCGGACTCCACCTGAGCGACCCTGATCCGTTTAAGTTATTCGAACGTCTGGCTGAGGGCGAAGGTCAGGAGAAACCCCCTCATAATCTGGATGCATCCCACAGTTTTTACCTTGGTTATGAAATGGCCAAAGCACTAACCGCGCTTACTCTTTCTAAACAGTACACGCAGGACGAATCACTCAATTGGGGGTTTCTCACTCAGCCTGAAACCAGCCACCGGTTGACAAGAAGTCGGACAGACAAGCCACGCCTAAGCGACACTTAACAACAGCCACTCAATTGAGCGGCAATAAATTGTTCCAGCAATTGAAAGGCATCCGTTTCCTGTTGACCAGCCGTTTTTCCGACGATCACCTTAAGGTGTTTCATCTGGCTTAAAATTTCGCCTGCTGGAATAAACTTAGTCCGCGTTGCCAATATGGCTGCTTCCAGCACAGCATGTTTCGCCCGGTTAAATCCAAAAAACGGGCGTATTTGCCTCTGCTGTAAAACACGACATTCAATCCTTGTGCGTTGTTCTGAGTCTTCCAATGACGTCACCTCGAATTCAAACCATTGACAGGCATTGGCCAGAACGTGTCCGGCAACCTCTGTTTGCGAGGCAAATTCTGGTGACTGCGACCAAACATTAATGGCAGCGCAGGCCAACAACATGACGTCGTCGGTAATATGAAAAATACCGCGACCCTGACGTTTTAGATTCTGATAGGTGCGAGAAGAAGTGTAGGGTTTCAATACAAAGGTATCCCATTGTCCGGAATCGCAAACTTCCGGACCCATCGGGGAGACATTGGGAGTTCCATCTTCGTGACTAGTTGTCACAATACCTTCAAGGATCATTCTGCTTTCTCGACTTAAAACGTGACGGGTTTATCCGGCGACTCAAACGAACTATCGCTGGCATGCCGACATTCATCCTCAACCGTAGGTACGTTCGCTGCAACCTCGATCCCTGCCAATTTGAGGAAGCCAGCGAGAATATTAAATCCATGACTCGTGAGTACGGATTCCGGATGAAACTGTATCCCGACGACAGGCTCTGTAGTGTGTCGCAATCCCATGACTGTCCCGTCAGCCAACCAGGCTGTTTTTTCGAGGCAAGGTGGAAGGCTGGAAGCATCCACCACCAGAGAATGGTACCGACAGGCTGTCAATGAGTCCGGCAAATCAGTAAAGATCCCCCGGCCATCGTGTTCCAATACGCTGCTACGGCCATGAACCGGTTCCTCCGCCAAAACCACCTCAGCACCAAATGCCTGTCCAATGACCTGATGTCCGAGACAGACACCCAGAATTGGAAAAACTGTCGCCAGTTCCGTCACAACTTCCAGGCAGATGCCGGCATTTTCCGGAGTACAGGGTCCCGGGGACAAGACGATTGCATCGGGGCTTAACTCACGGATTTTCTCAATCGTAATTTTGTCATTACGCACAACGTGAATCGTCTGACCTAAACGCTGGAAGTATCTTCCCAGGTTATGGACAAAGCTATCGTAATTATCAATTAATAAGATCACGTTTCGTACTCGATGCCAGTTGCCGCTATGCTAACGCCCGCAGCATGCCGGTCGCTTTCTCCCAGGTTTCGACATACTCTCGCTCCGGATTCGACTGTGCAACAATCCCACCACCAACCGGAAATTGCCACCAGCCCTTTCCAGCAGTGATCGTTCGGATCAGGATACTCAAGTCCATAGTGCCATCAAATCCTACATACCCAAGGCTGCCACAATACGGCCCCCGGGCTGTCGGTTCGAGTTCCGCAATGATCTCCATCGCTCGAACTTTGGGAGCTCCTGTGATCGACCCTCCCGGAAAAGCCTGACGGATTAAATCAAACGGAGTTTTATCCTGTCTCATTTTACCTTCGACAACACTAACGAGATGCTGCACGAACTGATAAACCTCCAGCCGACATAGGTCTTTGACAAAAACACTATCGGGTTCGCAGATAGCCGAAATATCATTTCTCAGCAAATCTACAATCATCACGTTTTCCGCGAGATCTTTTTCGCTTTGTCTCAACTCTTCCGCTGCGTACAAATCAGCTTCGGGCATTGAAATTCTGGCGCGAGTCCCTTTGATGGGCCGAGCTTCCACCACCGAATCGCGGACTTGCAAAAATCGTTCCGGCGATGCACTCACGATTTCAAATTCAGTGGTTGCAAAATAGCCGGCAAACGTAGCCGGATTACGGTGCCGCAAGCGTGTGTATAATTCCACCGAATTGGTGGTAGCCGGATGGAGCAGACGTTGGCTCAGATTGACCTGAAAAATATCACCTGCATAAATATAATCGATACACTTTTGCACGGTCTGCAAATAGTCTTCTTTAGAGAAGTTACTCGTCAAACTTCCACGAACTTCGTGCTGCACGGCCAGGTGTTCTGCGGCAATTTCGCAGGTCGGCTCATTCGCCGGGAACGGTGCAACCGGCCCTGACAGAATCTGCTGAAAGTAAGCTGCTCGCTCCAAAGCCCGATTGGCTCGTGCAATCGGCTCCTGTTCAGGAAGCCCCTGCGATATGATCCAGGCACGTTGCTCGTGATGATCAAAAGCAACAACAACATCATAAAACCCAACTGCCAGACTGGGGACCTGAAATTCATCACAGTGTGGGTTTGGCAATGTTTCTAAACTGTAACCGAGATCATACGAGAACAAGCCCGCAACTCCCCCCTGAAATGGCGGCAAGCCTGCAAGGGTTTCAATTTCCTGTCCCGCCGTCACTTCCTGCCAAACAGCCTCCAACTCGCTTAATTCATCCTTCTCGCGTGGATGGATTTCCAGATATTCGAACGGATCGGCACAAATGAACGAATACCGACCTAAGTTTTCCAGTCGCATGGCGCTATCGAGAAACAAGCAATGCGGCAGAGCAGCCAACCTTAAAAAGACGGCTTCGGCATCCGGCATCGGCAGCAATTCCTGAACAATTGCCATGAGGGGTGTATCTTCCTGAGGGTAGCTTTGTGGTCTGCCATTAAATATAGATTGCTTGCTATATTTAATTAAGTGCAAACCCCGCTTCCCTGCAGTAATCACTCAGTCTTACCGAAGAAATTAAATCCATGAGCCCCGCCGAACGAGAAAACATCATCGCCATGTTGATTGAACAGGGCATTTTATCAAAGGACATACAGCACGAGTTATTGCCTGATGATGAATTACTTCGTCTGATGAATCCGGACACGATGTGTGGCGGGTCGGGGTGTGATCCCGGGATTTGCTAACTCTATCGAGTGATGATTCGATTGTGTGAATTGAATCCACTATAATGACGGACAGAAACTCGATGGTTCCGTAGCAAGTCTGGATCTTCACCATGAAACGCAATTTACTCTTATTAACTCTATTCACACTTTTGTCCGTTCCCGCATTTGCCGTGGATGGTGAACCATCGCCAGAAGCCAAAGCGGAAGCGACTCGGGGTAATTGGTCCGGTTGGCGAGGTCCCACGCGCGACGGACTTTCTGCTGAAACCGGATTGCTAAGCAGTTGGCCGGATGCAGGCCCCAGGCTCGCTTGGAAAGCCAAAGGGTTAGGAAGTGGATTTTCCAGTGTTGCCGTTGCCAATGACAGGATTTTCACGATGGGCAAAAAAGATGGTTCCACCAAAATGATTGCCCTGAGTACCAATCGGGGAAGCGTGATTTGGGAAGCAGATATGGGCGCGGGAGCAAACCCCAATTGCACACCGACAGTGGATGGCGATCGCGTGTACGGATTGACCCATTCCGGCGAGTTAGTCTGTATCAGCGCAACCAATGGAAAAATTCTGTGGCGACGCAATTTCCCAACCGACTTCAAAGGCCGCATGGAATCCGGCTGGGGCTACTCGGAATCTCCTGTGATCGATGGCGACAGACTCATCTGTACTCCCGGAGGAAACTCAGCAGTCATGGTTGCTTTAGATAAAGCCAATGGTGAGTTGTTATGGTCTGCCGAAATGCCTGCAGCGGTCGGGGATCGAGGTCAGGATGGCGCTGGTTATTCTTCCATCGTGATCAGTGAAATCGCGGGACGAAAACAATACGTGCAACTGACCGGGCGAGGAGTCTTAGGTGTCGACGGGGAAACCGGGAAACTCTTGTGGGTTTACAATCGCATCGCTAACAGCACAGCCAACATCCCAACGCCAATCGTAAAAGGGGATTACATTTTCTGCAGTACAGGCTACGGTACGGGAGCTGCCTTGATTCAGATTCACGATCGTAACGGACAGTTCCAGGTGGAAGAGAAGTATTTTCTGGAAGCCAAAAAGCTCCAAAACCATCACGGCGGGATGCTGCTGATAGGCGACTATATCTATTGCGGCCATGGCCACAATCAGGGTTTTCCGGTTTGCCTGAATATGATGACCGGTGAATATGCCTGGGGGCCGGAACGCGGAGCAGGTACAGGTAGTGCCGCCATTCTGTATGCCGATGGCCATCTCTATTTTCGCTATCAAAGTGGCGACATGGCTCTGATCGAAGCCACTTCCACTGGTTACAAACTCAAAGGGAAATTCCGCACTGACGAAGTAAACGGCCAGAGTTGGCCACATCCTGTGATTGCCGGAAAGAAACTTTATCTCCGCGATCAGGGAACGTTAATGGTGTATGACATCGCCAAATAATCCCGTCGAACAACGCAGACCCTCATCATGACCAACACCTTGAAGATTGCTTTTATCGGAGTGGACAACCCTCACGGGGCTGGCTGGCGTGATCTGTTTGCCAATGTCGAGCAGGAAGCAGAACTTTCAGCTTTCGTTCCGCATTTTGATGGCAGCATTGCCAGTCTCGAAGAAAAGTACTCTGCATTACCTCGACATGATACTGTTTCAGCACTGATTGACCATGAGCAGTTCGAGGCAGCCGTTGTGGCTGTCAGTAATCGTCATTCGGCTGAAATCATCGAAGAACTTGCTGCTGCCGGGAAGCACATTCTGGCGGAAAAGCCTGTTGCCGGTCGTACCTCTGATGCCATTCGCATACGCGATGCCGTGAACAATGCCGGAGTCGCTTTTCAGTCAGGCTACATGTGGCGTTATGACGACTGTGCCAATCGGCTTAAGCGAATGATCGCCGAAGGTCGGTTTGGGAAATTAATCAGCATTGAATCTGTTTATGCAACCAGTGATGTCAATCGCCGGGGGCCTGCTCATTATTTATTTGATATCGAAGAAAGCTATGCCGGTTTTTTTAGCTGGCTGAGTTGCCACCACATTGATTTACTCCAGTACATCAGCGGCCAGAGTGTCACGGGAGTAACAAGTCGAGTCGGCAATTTCACCGAAACAAACGTAGATGTGGAAGACGGTGGCACGGCCATTCTGGATTTAGAAAGTGGAGCCATTGCCACTTTGATCGGCGGTTACTGGTTACCGCGTTGGGCCGGTGAAGTCCACTGGACAATCCGTGGCAGTAAACGTTGGGTGCATTGGGATCCCGGCAAACCAAATACAGGCGGAAGCCTCGAAATCCATGGCCCACAACCTCAATGGTATGCCATGGATGAAATTTACAACGCTCCTGAAGATACTACACCGGGTTACGGTAAAGGACCGGGAGTCGCTCTGTTACAAGACTGGTTTGCTATGATTCGTGGGGAAGTCGCTGCCTGCCGCAACACCACAGAATCCATGCTGGCCAACGTCCAAATTGTCGACACTATACTCGATGCGTCCCGTGAAGGTCGCCGAATCGAATTGTCCTAACTTAGAAACTACAACTGGAGTAAATGGCGTGAGAATCAGCAGATTTGAACAAGACGGACAAACCAAATTAGGGTTCTATTTCGACTCTTTCGTGGTTGAACTCGCTGCGGCAGCGACGGCATACAACCAAGCCAATAGTGCCACCCTCGACTTTTCTGATACGTCCTGCATCCTGAAATATCTTCCGCCGGAAGGTGCCCTGGCAGCTGATGCTGAACTGGTAGCAAGCTGGCTGAGCGAAAACGACATCTGTGACAGTCTCAAAACGTGTTGTGATACCGTTCAGCTACTTGTCCCGATCGCTCGCCCTAACAAACTCTTTCTACTTGCCGGCAATTATTCAGCTCACGTCCAGGAAGGCGGAGAACAGGGAATCGAGCGTGCTGAGACGTTCCCTTATGTCTTCATGAAGCCTCCCACCACAACGCTGACCAACCCTGGCCAACCGATCCAGATTCCTAAAGTAAACCCAAATGAAGTGGACTGGGAATTAGAACTTGCAATTGTTATTGGCAAAAAAGGAAAGCACATTTCAGAAGCTGACGCTTTGGACTACGTAGCCGGATACACCGTGATTAATGACATTTCAGATCGCGCTTACCATCCATTCCCGGAACGTAAAGAACGGTCGCGAGATGCCTTCTTCGATTGGCTCCACGGTAAGTGGCACGACAGTTTTTGTCCCTGCGGTCCGTGTATCGCAACGCCCACATGTATTCCGGATCCACAAACGCTGGATCTAAAACTATCGTTCAATGGTGATCTGCGTCAGAACAGCACAACAGCATTACAGGTTTTCCCGGTGGCGGCAGTGATTGAGTTTATTTCTCAATCCGTGACGCTCGAACCAGGTGATATCATTTCCACCGGGACTCCCGACGGCGTGGGAAAAACCACCGGCACATTCATCAAGGCCGGTGACACGCTCGACGCGTTCATCAGCAGCATTGGAACACTTACCTCAACCGCAATTGACGAAGCATAACCTACCTCTGTGAGGTTCAGCATTAGAAAGGCATTCGCCATGAAACGTAGACACTTCATGCAAACCGGATTTGCTGCCTTGGCAGCAACCGCCCTTCCGGCAGTCTATAACCAATCCACCTACGCCAGCCGCATTGGCAAGCGTCCCAGCGAACTGAAGATCATTGACATCAAGCGTCAGACGGTACGATTACCATTCCGTCCCGCTCCACAACGCGCGATGGACCGTGAAATTCCACACTGGCGATATTGTGAAATTGTACAGGTCGAACTTTCCGGCGGGGCAATCGGCATTGGTGAAGGTTTGCTTTACTACAGCTGGGGAGTCACTTCGGATGAGGCCGTCCAGAGCGCCATCGGTAGCAATGCCGCTGATTTAATGTGGAATGATGATCTGGGTGCCGGTTTACAAATGGCATTGTTTGATGCTGTCGGAAAAGCCGGAGGAGTTCCCGCTCATCGCCTGCTGGGAAATCAGGTCTATGACACGACACCCCTAAGCTGGTGGAATATCGATATGCCAACCAAGGACATGTTGAGTGAATGTCAGGAGGCTTTGCGTTTGGGCTACAAAGCTTACAAAACCAAAGGACGTCCCTGGTTCGATTTATGGGATCAAACTGAGACCTGTGCGAAAGCCATGCCGGAAGATTTCAAGATCGACATGGATTTCAATGAAACCTTATTAACAGCAAAACAGGGCATCCCCATTTTGAAATGGATGGATCAGTTCCCACAGGTGGACATTTACGAATCACCTATTCCGCAGAGTGACATTCATGGTAACGCCGCCATTACCAAAGCAGTCCGTGCAGGAGTGTCGTTACATTACGGCACGCCCTCTCCCAAAGATGTCGTGAAACACGACGTCTGTGATGGGTTTGTCATCGGCGGTGGTGCCACCAGATTGATGCGTCAGGCACATGTTGCCGAGACCATGGATATGAGATTCTGGCTGCAATTGGTGGGTGCTGGTCTGACAGCTGCCTTTAGTTTACATTTTGGAGCGGTTTGTTCGGCCGCAACCTGGCCGGCTGTTAACTGCCATCAGTTGTATGTACATGACATGCTCAAAGAACCTATCCGAGTACGCAACGGCCTGGCAGCCATTCCAGACAAGCCTGGCCTGGGAGTGGAGTTGGACTGGAGCATTGTTCATCGTTATGCCGTGGAAAAACCGGCAGAACGTCCTGACCCGGCGAGGATGATCGAAACGACTTATACCGATGGACGGCGTATGTATACGGCGAACAACGGCACGGTCAACTTCATGCTCAACCCGGCTCGATTCCCCGGCAACATGCCATACTTTGAAAAGGGCGTTGATAGTAAACTCCTGCCGAATGACGGCAGTGCTCGCTGGAAAGAACTTTACGAACGCAGTCGCAAAGAAGGCCCCATTGTCATCGAACCGTAAGGGCAGGACGACTTCAGGCTATTCGCCCAAATCACGTTCGTCAACAATTCGCGAGTACCACTCGGGATGGCGATCATCAAAGCGATGAATCTCGTGTTCATCGGGGACGCGAACAATATGTTTATTGCGTGTCTGTTCAGGCACGACAGTACCGTACAATACTTCATACTCTTTGTGATCGGCAAAGTGTTGGTCGTCGCCGTTGGGTGAAATGATTTTACTACCACCGATAAACTGGAAGCCACGCTCTAATCCCACTCGGTTTACAGCAGCATAAAAAATCTTATTCTCAACAGCACGAGTATTCACGATGTACTTGGGAAACGTCTCGGCTCCGGGAGGCCAGTTTGTAGGCAGCACCACCAGATCGGCTCCATCCAACGCCATGATCCGGGACGACTCAGGAAAACTACCGTCATAACAGATATTCATTCCGACTTTGATTTTCCCAATATCGTAAACCTCGAAAGGGCGATTTCCCGGAGTCGTAAATCGATCAATCCCCAAAAAGGGCAAATGAATTTTTCGATAGCTGCCAATGACACCCTCTGGCCCCACCAGAACACAGGCATTGAATAATTCCTCGTCCACTTTTTCCAGCGTGCCATAGACGACGTAGCTATTGGTTTCAGCACAAACCGCTTGAAAAAACTCACTACTTCGCCCGGGAATGGATTCCCCCCATGGCAAAGCTTCTTCCAGGCTACTGAAACAGTAACCGGTCACTGCACATTCCGGAAAAATCGTCAATTCCGCGCCATTGGCTGTTGTTTCTCTGATTGCCTTTTCCATGTTTGCCAGATTCAACTCCGGCTCCATGATTTGGATGTCCATTTGAACACCTGCAATCTTCATATTCACTGCATCGCTCATTTACTTTCCTTTACCGTTTAGGTACTTAACTTGTCACCAATGGCGGGCGTCTTAGATGATAATCGGTCTCTTGTTGAAATGCTCTGGCTGCATTGAGGATCGTCACTTCATCAAAGAGCCTTCCAACAAACTGAATACTTTGTGGCTGTATTTTATCACCTTCACCAGCAAAACCACTAGGCATCGAAATCGACGGATGTCCGGTCATATTCGTAATCAATAGTTCGTCTCCACCGGAGGACACAAAGAAATCAATCGTCTCCATTAAGGCCTGCATACGTTCCTGCATTTGACGACGTATCCTCAATGCCCGTAGATACTCCACCGCCGGAATATACTCGCTCCGTCGAAAAATCGCGGGCCACGAATTCAATCCTTCCTCAACACCTTCACGCGTTAGCGGATCGAATTGCGCAGATGCTTCAGCAAACAGAATGGTCGTTAACGGCCAGGTGGGAATATCATCAGGCAATTCGATCGGCACCAGATTTGCGCCTCGCTTCTTGAGAATCTGCAATTCTTCACGATCCTTAGTGTCCTCGTCCCCTTCGACATATCCGACGTTTAGTCCTTTCAGATCCACCTGCCGTGGCCACTCAAACGGACGATCCACGACAGAGGGGTCATTACCGCCGATACCTTGAATTGCCTCAAAGACAAACCCACAGTCATCGGCACTGCGACAGATTGGTCCCAGCTTATCCATACTCCAACTCAACGCCATACAACCATCTCTGGACACTCGTCCAAATGTTGGTCTCAAACCAGTAACTCCACACCGGGTGGACGGTGAAATAATGCTCCCCAGCGTTTCGCTGCCGATCGAAAATCCCACGCACCCCGCTGCCGTCGCACTCGCAGACCCTGCACTCGAACCACTCGAACCCTGTTCAATATTCCAGGGATTCCTGGTGGGTCCGCCATACCATTTATCTCCCATCGCCAACGCACCTAAGGACAACTTGGCAACCAGAACGGCATCGTGAGCATCCAACTTTTCCAGTACATACGCTTTGTGATCAATGACACGATCCTGAAACTGAGGGGCTCCCCAAGTTGTCGGATATCCGGGATAAGCCATCAGATCCTTGGCACCGTAAGGGATTCCGGTCAGAGGATTAAATGCTCTTAGCCGATGGCTCCTGGGATCATCCAATTGCTTCGCTTTTTCCATCGCCACCTCTTCGGTAAGGTTGACGACAAATCTCAGCTGCGGATCAAATTTCTTAAGCCGTTTTAGATACACTTCAGTCAGGTAAGTTGCACTCAATTCTCCCCGACGCAGCAGGTCATGCTGTTCTCGCAGGGGAAAAAACGCCAAATCCTCGTCCCGTTCAGGACGCTCTACAGAACGATACCCGCTTTGATCTTCTCGTTTTGTGCTGCGAGGTTCCTGCCCCTGCAAAAGGTGCAGTTTCACGGCTGGCCAGGTGTCATAACCAACATCAAACGAACGCATTGCTTCCAGGTCTGCCAGCGTGCGAGTCAATCCGGCTGCCGTCTGAGCACGTTGCTCGTCACTCAGCTCAATACCCGATACCCATTCTGCCTGTTTCACCATTTCCACCGTGACTTCAGCGGCAGTGGCTGCCTGCACGGTTAATGCTCGATGAAAGGCAGCCGTCCCGATTCCGGTAGCACTAAGCCATCCCATCAATTGCCGACGATTGAGTGCATTTTTTGTTTTTTCAGAAGATGTATCCGTCATAATCCTTACTCGAAAAAAGTCCGGTTTTACTCGGCATAACCGTCACAACCGCAACCAAAAAACGGTTTTTACGATTAGTTACAGGGACTGCTTACTGCCAACTTGTCCATTGCAAAAACCGAGTTGATAATCAGTAGTTGGACCCCACAACTGTCCCTGAGTTCTAACTCAGGAACGCCGTATAGTTTTCAAGATTTTATCATGACCAGACCGGCTTCCGCCAATCACTCCCTACAAGAATCCCGAGTTCGTGTATGGGCAACTCACCTCGGCAAAGTTGCCGGGCCGGTCGTTTTTGCCCTCATTGGAATCATGGCCATCGGCATATGGCTAAGCGTCGATTGGTATTCCTCAGCGCTCTCGGATGAAATTGCCCCTGTTTACGTGGGTAAAAAGAAGTGTGTCGAGTGCCATCAGCAGGAGGCTGAAAAATGGACAGGTTCTCATCACGATTTGGCGATGCAGGTCCCCACGGAAAAGTCGGTACTGGGCGACTTCAATAATTCCACATTGGAACATCACGGAGTCATTTCCAGCATGTTTCGGCGAGGTGACAAATTCATCGTCAACACGGAAGGTGAAGATGGCGAAATGCACGACTTCGAGATCAAATATGTATTCGGAGTTGACCCTCTTCAACAATACTTAGTGGAATTTGACCGCCGGACAGACCAACCCGCCAATGAAAATTCTCGTTTACAGGTTCTTCGCATCTCCTGGGATGCGACCAACAACCGTTGGTTTCACCTTGACCCACCCGACGTTCACGAAAAACTTGAACCCAACGATGACTTACACTGGACGGGCATCGCACAACGCTGGAACAATATGTGTGCCGATTGTCACAGCACCAATTTACAGAAAAACTTTGATCCGCAAACCAATTCATATCACACCACTTTTAGCGAAATCAACGTGAGTTGTGAAACCTGCCATGGCCCCGGAAGTGTGCATGTGGATTTAGCGGAAGCCAAATCGTTTTTCTGGGATCGCAAACACGGATACGGGCTACCTAAATTAAAAGGGGAAGATGCCAGGACGGTGGAACGCCAAATTCAATCCTGTGCTCCCTGTCACTCAAGACGCCGTATCGTTCATCCGGACTTTTCGGGAGGAAAAAATTTCCACGATCACTTTGCCAGCGAGCCTTTACGTCCGGAAACCTACCACAAAGACGGGCAAATCATGGATGAAGTCTATGTCTTCGGGTCGTTTATTCAGAGCAAAATGTATCACAAGGGAATTAAGTGTACCGACTGCCATGACCCTCACAGTGTACGTGTCAAATTCGACGATAATCGACTTTGCACATCCTGCCATCAGCATCCGGCTCAGAAATACGACACGCCCGAACACCACCATCACAAACAGGGCAGTCAGGGAACCTCCTGTGTTGAATGCCATATGCCGGAAACAACCTATATGGCTGTCGACCCACGCCGGGACCACTCGCTTCGTGTACCCCGACCGGACCTTAGCATTAAACTGGGAACGCCTAATGCCTGTGTCAAATGCCATCTGGAAGACGATATTACTCCATCCGCAAAACTGTCTGACGGGCGTAAAGACGAATTACATATCAAACAATACATCGACTGGATCCGACTGTCTTATGAAGGCGAGGAAGATGTGCGGCAACAGTTGGCCACGATGAATCAGTGGGCCAGCGATGCGGTTGATAAGTGGTACCCGGATTCCAAGCATCGCGGCATCCATTTTGGCGAAGCATTACATTCAGCCTGGTCCTTAAGCGACAATGCCAATGAAGACATAGAAGATTTGTTTGTTGATCCGGATAGCCCGGCGATCGCCAAAGCTTCTGCTTTAATCTGGCTCGATCCAAGTCGTAGCCGAAGTGCACTAGACATCATTTTAGCGTCACTACAAAACCCTAATGAACCTCAGTTGCGTGTGGCTGCGATCCTGGCCTTGCAAGGCTATCGGGACTTAAACACCTCTAAGAATCCGTTCACCACTTTACGCAACCGAGTCATACCGATGCTCGATGATCCTGTCCGTTCTGTACGAACAGCTGCGGCACAGGTCACCTCGGAAGTCCCTTCCTCGATTTGGCCATCGGATGCCAGAGAGTCCTTTGAAAACGCATTGAAAGAACTTGAAGTCGGGCTAATGGTAAATAGTGATCGCGCCGCAACTCATCTCACTCTTGGCAGCATTTACGAAAACCTGGGTCGACATGAACAAGCTGAGACGTCCTATCGGCTCGCCATTCAAGTTGAACCCAATGCTACCGGACCGCGGGCCAATCTGGCTGAACTCTACACGCGACTTTCAGAAAACCTAATCCGTCAGTACCAACAGGCACGACAACAACCGCCCGCTAATGTCATAAAACAACTGCAGGAATATGAGCAAAAAGCAGAGCAGTTACGTAAGGAAGAACTAGTAAACTTTCAGCGTGACGCCAGTTACGCTCCCAACATCGCTTCGGTCCAGTATCGATATGGTCTTGCTTTATACCGCGACGGCCAGCTGGACGAAGCAGTAACTGTGATAAGACGAGTCCATGAACTTGAACCTGAAACAACACTTTATATGATCGCCTTGGTGCGATTACTGCAGGAGGTGGAGAGCTATCAGGAGGCACTCGAAATTGCCCGCAAGCTTGTGGAAATAGAGCCACAACATCAGGCCCTCATTCAGGAACTTACTTCACAAATTAACCAATCCTCACCTACTCCACCCGACGAAGGATAAAACGCATGTCAATTAACATTGCAATCGTACCTGTGGCTGGATTAGGCACGAGTGTCCTGCCGTTGACCAAAAGCCAGCCGAAAGAAATGCTCGCTGTGGGTCGTCGACCGGTTGTTCAATACGTAGTGGAAGAACTCGCATCCAACGGCATCCAACGAATCCTGTTCATCACATCTCAGGGGAAATCTTCGATTGAAGCTCACTTCGATATCGATGAACAACTTATTCAGTATCTACGAGAAACCGGCCGTGAATCCAACCTCGTCGAACTGAATTATGAACGCCAAAACATTGAGTACTTTTACACGCGGCAACGTCGCCAACTCGGTTTAGGACATGCGGTGCTGTGTGCTCAACCCTTAGTCGGTAAAGAACCTGCTGTGGTAGCGTTAGGAGATTCCATCATCGGTCGCCGCGCGTCCAGTGACATTGTCTCTCGCATGGTCGATACGTATGAGGCTGAAAAAGCCGATGCGGTCATCGCTCTGGAACCGGTCGCTGCCACCGATGTCGATCAGTATGGGATTGTCGACGTCAGTGAAACCAACCAGGGACTTCTCCGCATTCAGGGAGCTGTTGAAAAACCTGCGATAGATCAGGCCCCAGGCAATCTATCCATCGCAGCGCGTTATGTATTCAGTCCGGCAATCTACGAGGCCCTGCAGCAGGTTGACACCGACCGCCAGGGGAACCTCCAACTCACCGATGCCATTGACTATCTGGTCCGGCAAGGTGCTAACGTGATCGGCGTAAAGCTGGATCATGATGTCAAACGCTATGATATTGGAAACTTCGAAAGCTATTTCAAGACGTTTCTGGAATTCACCTTGAGTGATCCGGAATACGGACAGGGAATGCAGGATTTCGTCCGACAATTCCTCCAGCAACAAGACCAACCCAACTCATCGGAACAGCAGGAGTAACGTATGGATGTCATTCGACGCCGCGCCTATGCTCGTGCCGGACTTATCGGAAATCCATCCGACGGGTATCACGGCAAGACGATCGCCGTCTTGGTACCTCAATACTTTGCAGAAGTCGTATTGTACGAATGGGAAGATCTGGAAATCGTCCCCAGTCAGGACGACCAGTCACGTTTCCAATCCATTCAGGACCTGGCCACTGACGTACAACTCCATGGCTATTACGGTGGAATCCGGTTGGTAAAAGCCACCATTAAGAAATTTCTCGAGTATTGTGAACAGCGGCATTCACTTCACAACCGAAACTTCTCAATCCGCTATGAAAGCACTATTCCTAGAGCTGTTGGCATGGCTGGATCGAGCGGAATCATTGTAGCCACGCTACGCGCCTTAATGGATTTTTATGAATTGGAAATTCCGCTCTCTGTCCAACCCTCTCTCGTTCTCAGTGTCGAGCGGGAAGAACTTGGTATTCAGGGAGGTTTACAGGATCGCGTGGTGCAATGTTTTGGCCAGACTGTCTACATGGATTTCAGTCAGGATGCGATGCATTTGGAACAGGGACTGGAATGCGGACAATATGAAGCTTTGGATGACTCAGCGATGCCGCCTTTGTACCTAGCATATGATCAATCGGTCGGAGAGCCGACGGAGGTCTTTCATAATAACCTTCGTTCCCGATTTGACCGGGGGGAATCGGACGTTGTAACAGCCATGCATCGCTTTGCCGATTTAACCGAGCAAGCACGCTCGGCCATACTCAGTGGAGATCATCTGCTGCTATCGCAATTAATTGACGAGAATTTCGATCTACGGCAGTCCATCTGCCAACTACCAACAGGCCAACTTCGCATGATCGAATCAGCCCGCCGCCTCGGAGCCAGTGCCAAATTTGCTGGATCCGGTGGAGCTATTGTAGGGACCTATACAGATTCGTCTATGTATTCCCAGCTCGAGTCTGAACTAGCAGCGATTGGATGTTGCGTACACAAAATCAACTGAGCTTTCTGCTAAAATAGATTGCAATCGCCTTTTGGGTTCGAGAAGTTCTGTATGCGTTCCTTCGCTTTAACATTCGTCGCTATTTTGATCACGGCAACCTCCTTGAAAGCCGCGCCAGCCGTTTCGTTTAGTAAAGATGTTCTGCCGATTCTTGCCGAAAATTGCTTTCAGTGTCATGGACCGGACGAACACACCCGTGAGGCAGACCTGCGACTTGATGTCGCTGAAGATGCAACCCGATTGCGCGATGAATACCGTGTAATTACACCAGGCAATCCTGCCCAAAGTGAATTGATTCAGCGAATCCTGTCAGACGACGAAGCATTAATGATGCCTCCGGCTGATTTTGACAAGCATTTATCAGAGGCGGACATCAATACGATTAAAAACTGGATTGCTAACGGTGCTGCATACGAACAGCACTGGTCCTTCAAACGAATCGAACGTCCCGAACTCCCGGTCGTCAACAAAAGAATGCAACGTTGGCGACGCAATCAAATCGATGATTTTGTTGGGCAGCGACTTCAGCAGTCTCGCTTCCTCCCCTCACAGGAAGCGACGGCCACGACATTGGCTCGACGACTCTCCATTGACATTACCGGACTACCTCCCACCCCGGAATCTGTCAGAGAATTCGTCAACCGATACGATCCGGCAGATCCGCTCAACACTGCCTATTCTGAATATGTTGATTCGCTGTTAGCCTCACCACATTATGGGGAACGTATGGCGATGTTCTGGCTCGACGCAGCGCGATACAGCGACACCGACGGATATCAAAGTGACTCGACGCGTAACAATTGGCCCTGGAAAGATTGGGTCATCAACTCCTTTAATAGCAACATGCCCTATGACCAATTCACGATTGAGCAGTTTGCCGGAGACTTATTACCCGATCCGACTCCCGAGCAACAACTGGCAACCTGTTTCCACCGCAACCACATGGCCAATGGTGAAGGAGGACGGCATCCGGAAGAGTCCCGCATTGAGTACGTGATTGACCGGGTCAACACCACCGGTACCGTCTGGCTTGGCGTAACAATCGGATGCTCTCAATGCCATTCGCATAAGTACGACCCGATTTCTCATGAATCGTACTACCAGATGTTCAGCTTCTTTAACAGCATCGATGAAGACGGGAAAGCTGGCGGGGGAGCGAAGCCTTTCCTAAGCTATAAACCCACAACTGTCGAACCTCATATCGCCTCGGCCCAGGCGTTAGTCGACAATCGACTTGAAGTCGAGCGAGCTGAATTTGCTCTTGCTCAGACTCGTTTCAATTCCTGGCTTAATACCACCATTGAACAACTTTCGGAACAAGCCAGTACCTGGCGGCCTTTTGCACCTGGTAAACTTACCAGTGCCTTCGGCTCAGTGCTAACACTCGATGACCAGCAACTCATCACGGCAGACGGAAAAAACCCACATCACGAAGATTACCAACTAACCGGAAAGCCAAATCTAAGCCGCATCACCGGCATCAGAATTGAAGTTCCACCGAATGCCGACAACACCAACGGAGCATTTTCTCAAAGTGAATCCGGGCACTTCATCCTGACCGATGTCAAACTCCGCGTCGTATCCACCGCGACCTCGACCGTCCGCGATATCAAATTCGCTCAGGCCATTGCTGACTACCAGGCTGACCGTGGAAAATACAACGGTTACGGATTGGTGGCTCATATTCTGGATGATGATCCACGCAACGGTTGGGCTTCATTTGACTCGGATATCAAAACGACGAGAACAGCAGTCCTGGCATTAGCCGAGCCTCTGGTACTCACTCCGGAAGAGTCAATCTATTTGGAATTACAACAACGCTCGCTACAGGGATCACACAATCTGGGGAGTTTCAGAATCTATCTAACCGATCAGGTCGGTACTGCTGTGCGTTCACTGGATAAGGCTCCTTTAGAAAAACTGGTGGCAGCGAATCCTGCAACCAGTGAAGAAGTGGAAGATGGATTACGAGCGGAGTTACTAGAGCAATACCTCATCGATGACATTGCTTATCAACGAGTAAAGCTACCCCTCAACGAAGCGCAACGCCAGCTCAGCGAGTTTAAGAGCGCCGCCGCAGATAAACGGGTCATGGTTCTCTCTGAACGATCTGACGCACGTCAAAGCTACGTCCTCGAACGTGGAGTCTGGGATGCGAAAGGGGCCGCAGTGAGTTCCGGGGTCCCTCCAGTGCTTGGCACATTACCTGAAAACGCCCCAAACAACCGTTTGGGTTTAGCACAATGGTTAACCAATCGTGAAAATCCACTGACAG
Organism: Planctomycetaceae bacterium UBA2972; assembly: GCA_002348315.1. Lineage (GTDB taxonomy): Bacteria > Planctomycetota > Planctomycetia > Pirellulales > Pirellulaceae > UBA721. Next base: position 26,290 of record DEAW01000154.1, read on the forward strand.
CACGCGTGACTGCCAATCACGTATGGCGACTGATCATGGGGCGAGGCCTGGTACGGACGGCTGAGGATTTTGGCATTCAGGGAGAACTACCTACGCACCCTGACTTACTTGACTGGCTCGCCATCGAACTGCTCGAAAATAACTGGGACTTAAAGGCACTCATTCATACAATCGTCAGCAGTGCCACTTACCGACAATCATCTGACGTGGCCAATGACAAACGAAATCTACTGGAGCAGGATCCTGAGAATCGATTATTGGCTCGCGCCGAACGATTCCGAATGCCAGCCTGGATGATCCGTGACTCTGTTCTTCAGGCGAGTGAGTTACTTGATGCAACCATTGGAGGGCCTCCGGTACGTCCCTATCAACCTGCCGGCGTCTGGGCAGACATTACGATGGGACGTTTTCAATATGCTCCCAGTCAGGGCGAGGCTCAATTCCGGCGTACTGTTTATGCCTTCTGGCGTCGCAGTGCTGCTCCGGCCTTCCTATTCGACAACGCCAAACGTCGGGTCTGTCAGGTTCAAACACCAACCACGAATACTCCATTGCAGGCACTCACCTTAATGAACGACCTCACGTATCTGGAGGCCTCCCGTGTTCTGGCACAAAATGCAACGATGGCAACCGATCAAAAGCCAGAGCAAATTGCTTATATCTTCGAACATCTCTTAAGCCGGCAACCTGAAGCTGAGGAATTGGAAATCGTCCTGAAGCAACTCAAAGAACTCGAGAACTTTTATCAGTCCAACCTTGAACAGGCTCGCCGCTATCTACGACACGGACAACCCGAGACCATCCCTTCATTCACCAATAGCTCTGCCGCCGGCAACGAACAGCCAGTTTGGTCACTGGCAGCCTTAAGTAGTATTACTTCGATGGTGATGAATCTTGATGAAACCATCACGAGGGAATAACGGAATGTTTGACCATTTATCCACGACAAGAAGATACTTTTTGGGCCAATGCACTGGAATCAGTCTGGGAGCAATGGCTGCCGGAGGATTATTGCAAGGCCATGCTTTGGGCCAGCAACCTAAAGCACGTAATGAGCATGGAGGTCTGGCGGATTTACCTCATCATGACGTCAAAGCCAAACGTGTCATCTATCTCACTCAATCCGGTGGTCCTTCTCAGATTGAACTCTACGACCACAAACCGGACATGCATAAGTGGGCTGGCAAGGACCTGCCCGAAGAAATTCGTCAGGGGCAACGACTAACGACCATGACAGCTGGAAAAGCTCAGTTAGTCATGCCGTCTCATGCTAAATTTCGTCAATGGGGTGAAAGTGGAGCGACTGTAAGCGAGTGGTTACCACACATCGGTGCGGTGGCGGATGATTTATGTTTTGTGAAATCGATGCACAGCGAATACATCAATCATGCTCCGGCGATGACCTTTATGATGACAGGCAGTCAGATCCCGGGGCGTCCCAGCGTTGGAGCCTGGGCGAGCTACGGGTTGGGGTCACCTAATCGTGATTTACCCGATTACGTCGTATTGGTTTCGAAAATGCAGCGTCCCAGCGACCAACCGCTCTACAACTATTACTGGGGCAACGGCTTTCTACCTTCTCGCTATCAGGGCGTGAAATTCCGCAATGCCAGCGAACCTGTATTGTATTTAGAAGATCCGGACGGCCTGCCGCGGGAAATGCGCCGTAAACTTCTCGATGGCATCGGACAGCTCAACAAACTGAAATCTCGTAAAAGCGGTGACCCTGAAATCGAGGCGCGGACGAGACAATTTGAAATGGCCTATCGCATGCAGGCCAGCGTTCCTGAACTGACCGACCTCTCAGATGAGCCTGAAGAAGTGTTCGAACTTTACGGCCCCGATTCTCGTCGACCGGGAAGTTATGCTGCCAATTGCATCCTGGCTCGCCGACTTGCTGAACGCGGAGTCCGATTTACGCAATTATTCCATCCCGACTGGGATCATCACAGTCGACTCAGTACCTGGTGCGTTGCTCGTTGCCGGGATACCGATCAGGCGACGGCAGCCTTAATTACCGATCTGAAGCGACGTGGATTACTGGAGGATACGCTCGTCGTGTGGGGAGGAGAATTTGGGCGGGGTGTCGCCGGGCAGGGCAATTGGAACACACCCAGTGCAGGGCGGGATCATCACCCTCGTTGTTTCACTTACTGGATGGCTGGCGGAGGCGTCAAAGCAGGTTACACCCACGGAGCGACGGACGATTTTAGTTATAACGTTGCCGAGGGCCACGTACATGTCCACGATTTACAGGCTACGATCCTGCATTTATTAGGAATCGATCACGAGCAACTTACCTACCGTTATCAAGGCCGTGATTTCAGACTTACCGATGTGCACGGAAAAGTCGTTCATGACATTGTCAGCTAATTACTCGCTCACATTCATGTAAACTTTCAGTGCGGTTGGCTCTTCCACTAGCAGACGCATCAATTCCTGATAATTCTCAAATCCATCCACGGGATTGGTCAAGATTCTCTGTAGTACTCCCGGATACATCACTTCGCCTAAAGCGAGATCACGGATTCCGGATTCAAAGTGAGATTTGTTCGCATTCACGCTACCAACAAGAAGCTTATTACCCAACACCCATTCGATGTTGATTTTATCCGAGGGAATTTCCACCGCTCGTTCTCCACCGGTGATACTCGTCCAAACCAGGACACCGTTGTGTCCGAGGTGATTCATGGCGTCAAAGGCAACACCACTATGCCCCGTCGCATCCACGATCAAGTCGGCCTTTCCAACCTGATCGACTAATGCCTCAATGGGCGTTTCACGAGTGGAAACGTAAGTAGCCTCGAGCCCTTCGACGATTTCTGAATTAAGTGTTCCTTTGGCCGAACGTGCCAATGTGTAAACATCAAGGCCCCGATTCTTCAAAACCAGTGTACTCAGCAGGCCAATTTGTCCTGCCCCCAGCACGAAGGCTCGTTCAGGACGCCAGACTTTCATACGTTGCTGAGCTTCGAAGGCCTGTTGAATTGCTTTGGCCGCACAGCTCATCGGTTCCATTAAAACATGCAGGTGTTGCAGGCCCTGAGGAACTTTGACAATGTATTCTTCGGCATCAACAAAGTATTCGGTCATAAACCCATGACGAAGATTAATTCCACGTTCGTAGTAGGTCTCTTCACTGGTCATATCGTACGTACCAATTTGGTCATAGATCGACCCGCCCGGACGACGCACCGTGGCAGTCACAAAATCACCTGGTTTGATGGACCGAACATTTGCTCCGGTCTCCTCCACCACGCCAAAGACTTCATGACCAATCGTCAAAAAGTCATATCCTGCGGGGGGGTTCCCGTACAAGGCATCGTTAATTTCACGATCTGTGGCATCAACGCCAACCTTGAGCACCCGTACTAATACGCCCTTACCCTCTTCGATATCTGCGACCGCCGGCATAGGTAGCTCGGTCATATGAACGCTGTTCGGTGTACCAGGTTTAACTGCAATTGCTTTCATCGGTCTTTGAATACCTAAGATCATTACTGAGTATTGGGAAAATTCAAGAGTTAAGTATAGATGGCAGAACCACCCTCGGGTAGGCGATGCCAGGATCCACACAACCAAGTCCATTTTCCCAGCTTGTAGGATTTGTATCTCACCGGCAATAAGCGTTAGAATCACCTGTTAGCAAACAAACCAAACCAATCTTCGGAGATAGATCATGGCAACCGCTGAAATCGTCGCTAGGCCAACGATTCGACAAACACAATGTTTCATTGGTGGGGAATGGATTCCTGCTGAAAGTGGAAACACCTTCGAAACCGTTCATCCAGCCACAGGCGAAGTTATCGCTCAAGTGGCAGAGGGAGATTCCGTTGATGTCGACAAAGCCGTAAAAGCAGCCCGCAAAGCATTTGACGAGGGCCCCTGGCGTACGATGGATGCTCGGGAGCGAGGCGCGATTATGTATCGGCTGGCTGACCTGATCGAAGCCGAAATGGAAGAACTGGCAGCGTTGGAAACCTTGGATAACGGTAAGCCCATCAGTGACTCACTCGCGGCCGACCTACCATTAACTATCGACTGTCTGCGATATTACGCCGGCTTTGCTGACAAGATTCATGGTCAGACGATCCCGGTTCGGGGAAACTTCTTTACCTACACAAAGAAGGAACCTGTCGGAGTGGTTGGCCAAATCATTCCCTGGAATTTCCCGATGCTCATGGTCGCCTGGAAATGGGGACCGGCACTGGCGACCGGCTGTACGATTGTGATGAAGCCGGCTGAACAAACTCCGTTGACCTGCCTCCGTATGGCACGACTGGCACAAAAGGCCGGCGTACCTGATGGAGTCATCAACGTCGTCCCGGGATTTGGCCCGACCGCCGGTGCTGCTGTAGTGAAACACCCGGGCATCGACAAGGTGGCATTTACAGGGGAATACAAAACAGCTCAAACCATCATGGCCGATGCCTCGCAAACTCTGAAGCGGTTGACCTTCGAACTTGGAGGTAAAAGTCCGAATGTAGTCTTTAATGATGCGGATCTGGATGCTGCGGCAGCCGGATCTCACTTTGGCCTTTACTTTAATCAGGGGCAGTGTTGTTGTGCCGGTAGCCGGCTCTTCGTTCAGGAAGACATTCACGACGAATTTGTGGCCAAGCTTGTGGCCATGAACCAGTCTCGCGTGGTCGGTGACCCGTTTGACAAATCCACAGAACAAGGGCCTCAGGTTGATCAGGCGCAATTCGACAAGATTTTGAAATACATCGACATCGGTAAGAATGAAGGTGCTCAATGCTTAACCGGCGGCAGTCGGCATGGTGAACAAGGGTACTTTATCGAGCCCACTCTGTTTGATGGAGTCACCGACGAAATGCAGATCGCCACAGACGAAATCTTCGGACCTGTCATGTCGATTCTGACGTTTAAGGACACTGAAGATCTGATCCAGCGAGCCAACAACACCTTCTATGGACTTGCGGCTGCGGTTTGGTCTCGCGACATCGGCAAAGCACACTTACTGGCAGATCGCGTGCGAGCCGGGACTGTCTGGGTAAACTGCTATGACGTGTTTGATGCAGCGGCTCCCTTTGGTGGATTCAAAATGTCTGGCATCGGACGTGAGTTAGGTGAAGAAGGCCTGAAGAATTACCTCGAAACCAAAACAGTCACTGTCGCTTTAGACTAACTGCATAATCTGCCTTTTTGAAGCAATCGATAAGTTGATCAGAAAACCCAAAAGTGGTGGTGGCTGGCAGGCCATTCGCTACGTGATGAAAAAGTCGTGGTCGTCGGGTGGATTTCTGCGGATGTGGAAAGCACTACGCAGTAAGAACACCTGCAAGACCTGTGCTGTTGGTATGGGAGGTCAATCCGGCGGGATGGTTAATGAGACCGGTCGCTCGCTGGAAATGTGCAAGAAGTCAATTCAGGCAATGGCCGCTGATCTGCAAGATGCAGGTGCCGGCCAGCATCTTGAATCCCACGCCATCGCTCAATTGAAACTGCAAACCCCGTATCAACTGGAACATGCCGGCCGATTAACTCAGCCGATGCTCTACGAAAAGGGTTCCGACTTTTATCGGCCCATCGAATGGGACGAAGCACTCACGAGAATCAGTAGTGCACTACGCGAAACTCAACCAGATGACTCGTTCTGGTATTTCAGTGGTCGCAGCAGCAACGAAGCAGGATTTCTTCTGCAGCTCTTTGCACGCCTCTATGGAACCAACAACGTCAACAACTGCAGCTATTATTGCCATCAGGCAAGCGGTGTTGGACTCTCAAGTGCTGTCGGTAGTGGAACAGCCACCGTCGTGCTCGATGATGTCGAGCATGCCGATTTGGTATTCGTTATTGGAGGGAATCCACCCAGCAATCATCCCAGACTCATGACCACCCTCATGCAGGTGAAACATAAAAAAGGGAAGGTCATTGTCGTAAATCCGGCAGTGGAAGTCGGACTTGTGAACTTCAAGGTTCCCAGTAACCCTCACAGCCTGCTGTTCGGAACCCCGATTGCCGACCAGTATGTACAACCACATATCGGTGGGGATCTGGCAATGCTGACCGGGATTGCCAAGGTGATCCAGGAAATGGGAGCTCAGGACTCAGCGTTCCTTGACAACTACTGTGACGGGGCACGCGAGTGGCTTACGCACCTCGAACAGGTCTGCTGGGATGAAATCACAACCAAATCCGGACTCTGCGAAGAGGAAATACGTGAAATGGCCTCGCATTATGCCGAAGCCAAAAACGTAATTTTCTGCTGGACGATGGGAATCACGCACCATGAACACGGTGTACAAAACGTACAGGCAATCGCTAATCTGGCACTGATGCGCGGGATGGTGGGACGTCCACACGCCGGGTTGTTACCCGTTCGCGGACACAGCAATGTTCAGGGAATTGGCTCAGTCGGCGTCACCCCGAAACTCAAGGATGCCGTCTTTGAGGCACTTGAAAGTGAACTCAATGTCCAGCTTCCAACCACAACAGGACTCGATACACTTGGCTGCATGGAAGCGGCTGACCGCAGGGAGCTCAGTCTGGGCGTATGCCTCGGTGGAAACCTCTACGGATCCAATCCGGATCTAGACTTTGCGTCCCAGGCATTAAGCAAATTAAAAACACTGGTGTATATCAACACAACGTTGAACACAGGGCATGCACACGCGTTGGCAGACCAAACCATCATTTTGCCGGTCCTTGCCCGGGATGAAGAATCACAAAAGACCACGCAGGAATCGATGTTTAATTACGTCCGACTCAGTGACGGTGGCCCGCGCAGACATGATGGTCCTCGCAGCGAAATCGATGTCATTACAGATATCGCCCTGAATGTTCTGGGGACTGAGTGCCCTGTTGACTGGCAGGCCATGAAAGCAGCACCTAATATTCGTTCAGCTATCAGTAAGACGATCCCGGGGTTTGAAAAGATCGGAGAAATCGACGAAACCAACAACGAGTTCCAGATTAGTGGCAGAACGTTTCATAAGCCATCCTTTTCGACACCCAATGGCAAAGCTCAAATCCACTGCCACACCCTGCCCGAACTGAAAGGTAGCCAGGAGCAATTACGCCTGATGACCGTTCGCAGCGAAGGTCAGTTTAATACCGTCGTCTATGAAGAAACGGATATCTATCGAGGTGTTGATCGGCGAGACGTCATCCTTATTAATCCTGAGGATATCGACCGATTGGGATTGAAAAACAACCAAAGGGTCACTATCCGAAGCCAAACCGGTGAATTGTCGGACATCCTGATTCACGCTTATGAAGATATTCGCTCAGGTAACGTACTGATGTATTTCCCGGAAGCCAACGTACTCGTACCACGTACTACCGACCCACAATCGCGTACTCCCGCCTTCAAAGGCGCACTGGTCACACTCCATAGCAAATAAGTCTCAAAAAGTAATGCATCGCCACAATCTTCCGGGAGAAATGGATTCGGTGGCCGCGAATATAGCCGATAATGGAAACGATTCTGTATATTTAGAGTACACAGACTGACTTACCAGGCTGATTTGACTCACCGAGTTACGAACTGGTTAGGACGGTAACTTACTGGTCGCTGATATGCCTGATGCAAATAAATCCATCTCCCGCTCAGCAGCGTTGACAATACTGTGCAGTGCATTACTGTTGTTCCAAATCCAACCCATCGCCAGCAAAGCGATTCTGGCCTGGTTTGGCGGAGCCTCCAGCGTCTGGACGACCAGCATGCTGTTCTTTCAAACCATCCTGGTTGGTGGTTACTGTTATGCTCATTTGCTTGGCCGCTGGGATCTTAAACGACAAATCAAAGTCCATCTGTTTGTCGTGCTCTCGGCCTGCCTCTGCTTACCTCTTTCCTTCACCTCACCTGAAGTATCTACGGCTGCAAAGCAACCTGCCAGCACCATCCTGATCTTACTTTTGGGAGCCGTTGGATTACCCTATTTCGTCCTCTCAACCACCGGTCCCTTAGTTCAGAATTGGTATGCACTAACGCAAGGTTCGAATACTCCCTATCGACTTTATTCACTTTCGAACGCAGGCTCACTGACCGCTCTGCTGACCTATCCATTCCTGATAGAAGTTTATCTGGACGTCCCGACCCAAAGCGGAGTATGGTCGATTGGTTTTCTCCTTTTTACTGCCAGTATTGGGCTGCTTGGGTGGAGGTGCCACAAACAAGGGCAGATCCGTGATCAAAATCAAACTAGCCCTCGAGGAGCCATTGAAGCACCTCCGACCTATACACGCATGGCTAAATGGACAGGACTTGCAGCACTGGCCTCTACGATACTCCTGGCTGTGACAGACCAATTGACGCAGGACATAGCTGTCACGCCATTCCTGTGGATTTTGCCGCTGTCGCTTTATTTACTGAGTTTTATCATTGCCTTTGATAATCCGCGGTGGTACTTCCGTCTTAGCTTTACAGGAATGACCTCCCTCGGAATTCTATTTCTAAGTCTCTTCTACATTCGTGAGACTGCCGACGAATATCTGGGATTCAATTTATTCCAGAGTATTGCTGAAAACCTGCTCCTTTACACAGTCATGCTGGTGACCGTCTTTTTTATGATTTGCATGACGTGTCATGGTGAATTATTTCGACTGCGCCCAGACAAACAACATTTAACGCTGTATTACCTCTGCATTGCGATGGGAGGAGCGGCAGGCGGTTTTTTCGTAACAGTTTTTTGTCCGTTTATTTTCTCAAGCTATCACGAATACCACCTTGGTTTAATCGTCACCTTTGCACTGGCCGGACTGATCCTCGTGAGACAGATTTTAGACAAACACGGATTGATCCAATTGACTGTCGTCATCCCTTGTGGGCTGGCCTTTGGAATCGTCGTCCTGAGTCAGTGGAAAATGACACAATCCGATGCGGTGATTAAAACCCGGAATTTTTACGGCACACTACATGTCGCTCCCGATCCGGACAAGGAAAACATCTTAGTCCTACGCCATGGACGTGTTGCCCATGGGGCCCAAATCCTTGATGATTCGGCTGCCTTAAAACCAACGACTTACTATGGAGCCGAATCGGGGATTGGGCAAGTATTCAAAACATTGGGAAATCAGGCAGATCTCGATGTCACCACCGTGGGACTTGGTGTTGGCACGCTATGTGCCTATGCTCGCAGAGGAGACACCTTTCGATTTTTTGAAATCAACCCGGATGTGGTTGCCTTAGCGAATTCTCACTTTCGTTTTCTATCGAAAGCCTCTATCAATGCAGAGGTCATTGTCGCCGATGGACGCATGGGGATTCAGACTCTGCCGCAGCATTCCACCGATTTGATCATTTTAGATGCATTCAGCAGCGATGCCATTCCAGTCCATTTATTGACCGTCGAAGCATTTGATCTTTATTTGAGCCGCCTGCGAGAAGATGGCATTATCTGTGTCCATATCAGCAATCAACATTTAGATCTGGTGCCTGTTCTTGCGGCACTTGCAAATCACAACAACCTCTTTTTACGAACCTTCAATTCAATCGCAACTGTGGACACGTATGATGCGCAATGGGCCATCCTAACGACCAACGAAACATTTCTCACAAAGTTACAGAGTAATACCAAACTAATAACTCCATCCAATCAAACGCATTTAGTGCCCTGGACGGACCAGTTCAGTAATCTCCTGCAGATCATAAAATGAGTTCGGCTCGAAATCTCCGTATTGCCTGCATAGGTTTAACAGCGACAACTGCCGCCGCCTGTTATACAGGTTTGCATTTCTTTGGTTGGCATGGGATTACCACTCGTCCACTAGCTCTTGTTGGTTTCGTTTTCACCGGAGCGACGTTGGCGGTATCACTCATCCTTACATGCCAGTCCACAGCCAGATTAGATCGACTGGGACGCTGGCTGCTTACCCTCTGTGAACCACCCCAGACAGAACTGCAACAATCCAGCAGATTACCAAAACTCACTGTCGCTCTCGCAACGATCGCATTTTTGGTGATCACCTCTACCTTTTTGTCCATTTTAACGAACCAGTCCGACAGTGATCCGGCTGCGTTCCTTCGTTTTTCCGGTGAAGTAGAACAAGCCGGTGGTCCGCTCAACTTATTGAAAGAACTTTATACTGGCGAGTATATTCAGGCCAATCAGCATCCTTTTTACATTGGCTTGATGTCGCTCTCGCCCACACTAGATTTCGGAAAGGCACTTAGTTTTTTCGCCGGATTGATAACCTTTCTGGCAGTAACTCTTCACCTGGTAAAAACTCGGGGGTGGCAAACCGCAGGTTTGGGAGCCACGCTGATAGCAACCAACTATGCTTTTTGCTATTTCTCAGGACTCGCCACATGTGAAGCATGGCTCACGCTGTGGATCACCTGGGTATGGATTCTGCTGGACCGATCCGCTTTGGCGCGCACACTGACTCATTCACGCAAACTTTGGTTTGGCTTGGGATTCCTAATGGGGCTGGCCTATCTAACCAAAGGGACAGCCCATGTCTTTCTCGGAGCTCTCTGTCTGGCCGGGATGACCGCCTACTATCAAAGGCGACCTGACGATTCCCGAATCAAAAAACTACAAGCAGCAACCGGCACACTGCTGGTGATCTTATGCGGCTGGATTATCGCCTGCCACCCGCTCTTAATTCGCAATTCCATCGTCTATCAATCTCCCACGTTTAACGTCAACACTTATTTTCTCTATATGGATAATTTCCCGGATGAACCGGCCATTCAGGCAAAACTGGCCGCCTCTCATTCTCTGCCTGAAGTTTTCCGAACCTTTCTCGACAATCACACAACCACCGAGCTACTACAACGGGAAATTCAAGGCATTGGCTGGGAGTCCTTTATTTTTGTAAGGTCACTGGGACCGAGTCCGATTGACGACAGTCGAGTATTAGTAGCGCTGCCCATCTTACTGCTGACCTTATTGATGCTGCTCCATATACCTCGCAGTCTACAGGTCTATATCGTGTCACTGATCATCGTTAGCATTCTTATCTTTGGTTGGTATATTCCCATTGCGGCAGGACAACGATTCACAGCCCCCATGATTCCCATGTTGATGGGTTATGCCGCCATCGGATTGAATAACACGGTGGAGAACTCCCCTCGCCTAAAGAGCAGTGTGATCAGCCTGTTAGCCATCGCTTGGGTAATCATCTGGAGTGTCTGGACGGTGTTTCTGTTGGCTTAGTATAAGAACCTGAAACGCTTACTCACCAAGCGATTGCTGCCATTTCTCGACTAGCGTCAATGCTTCCAGCGGAGTCATATTGTTGAGGTCGGCTTCACGAATATCATCTAAAAGTGGATGTTCCTGAGCACCGAACAATGACATTTGGGCATCCTGACACACGGGTGCTGAGGTTACCACTATTTCGCCACCACTGTGAGACGCTTCGAGCTGAGCTAATATTTCTGCGGCTCGTTCATTGACCGAGCGGGGTACGCCGGCTAGTTTTGCCACGTGAATTCCATAGCTTTTATCAGCCGAACCTTCCACTATCTTGTGCAAGAAGACAACATTGTCTTCCCATTCTTTGACGGACACGTTGAGATTAGTCAGTCGTTCCAGCGTGGACGCTAAATCTGTCAGCTCGTGATAGTGCGTGGCAAACAGTGTCCTGGCCTCAAGACGCTCGTGAATAAACTCGACGATCGACCATGCTAAGGAGACCCCATCGTAGGTGCTTGTCCCACGTCCAATTTCGTCAAGAATAATCAAACTACGTTTGGTCGCCGTGTTTAGAATCCTTGCGGTTTCGGTCATCTCGACCATGAACGTCGACTGCCCACGCGACAGTTCATCACTAGCACCAACTCGAGCAAAGATGCGATCAGCAATTCCAATCACGGCGGAACTTGCCGGAACAAAACTTCCGACCTGGGCCAGCAACGTGATCAGTGCGACCTGACGGATGTAGGTACTTTTTCCCGCCATGTTAGGGCCGGTAATCAACAACAGGTTCTTGTCCCGATGACTTGCAATCGTATCATTGGGAACAAAAGTTCCGTCTGGTTCTGTAATATCAAGCACCGGATGGCGACCGTCACGGATTTCCAATACAGGCTGCATGTCCATGACCGGACGACAATAGCCTCGCAGGACCGCCAGTTCTGCCAGCGACACCAGCACATCCAGCATCGCCAGATGATCTGCCGTACGTTTAAGCCGTCCCTGAGCTGCATGTACCTGATCACGCAAGGCCAGAAACAATTCGTATTCCAATGCCTTGGCTTTGTCGTCGCTACTGAGCACGGCCTCTTCATACTCCTTAAGTTCAGGAGTGATATACCGTTCCGCGTTCTTCAGTGTCTGCTTACGAATATATTCTTCAGGAGCTTTCTCTTTGTTCGCATTACTCAATTCCAGGTAATAGCCGAACACCTTGTTGAAACCAACCTTGAGATTGGTCACGCCGATGCGTTCCGCCTCTTTCGCCTGATATTCAGCAATCCACTGCTTGCCACCTGCAGCCAATGCCCGCAGTTCATCCAGCTGAGCGTTATATCCATCCCGAATGATGCCACCATCACGAGTGAGTAGTGGGCATTCATCAGCCAAAGCTGATTCCAACGAATCACACAACTCCGGACAGAGGTCGATCGCGTCATGGGCGTTTTGCAACAGGCCACTTTGCCGTTTGGACATTTCATCCTTGAGTGTGGGGAGTTGGCGAAGTGTTTTACCAATATGTGCCAGGTCACGAGGACTCGCCCTGCCTGTGGAAACTCGAGCTAACAACCGCTCAATATCATAAACCTGCCGTAACTGCTCTCGCAAAACATCCCGCAGGCGATTTTCCTTCGTTAATTCTTCGACACTATCGTGACGCTCTTCAATCGCCTCTTTGGAAGTCAGTGGATTGGACACCCAATCTGCCAATAATCTCGAACCCATCGCTGTTACGGTACGATCGATGACGGAAAGTAGCGAACCATCTCGCCGCCCATCCCGCAAGGTTTTAGTTATTTCCAGACTACGCCGGGTCGCTTCATCGATTTCCAGCGAGTTGCCGGTACGGTAGGGAAGCAGGCTTTCAAAGTGATCTAGCGAACTTTTCTGAGTTTCGACTAAGTAATCCAGCAGAGCCCCAGCTGCTCGAATGGCCGGATTATCTCCGTCGGTAAAACCAAACCCGTCGAGATGCTTGGTTTCGAATTGCCTGGAAAGTGCGTTCTGAGCACTCTCCAATGCAAATGCCCAGGCAGGCCGCTTAGTCAACATAAACTGATCGGCGAGATATTCCGGAATGCAATCGGATTCTTCATCGGTCAGAACTTCGGCCGGTCCAATTCTCACTAACTGATCTGCCAACTCAGACATACGAAAGACGGCAGCCTGAAACTTACCGGTCGACAGATCAGCCCAGGCAAACCCAACACGTTTATCGCCAGGCTCCTCAATCAACTTCTCTTTGCCCAAGCCCTGCTCTACGTCCTGCACAAGCGCCAGTAGGTAATTGCTTTCCCGAGGATTCAGCATGGCATCGTCGGTGAGCGTCCCCGGCGAGACGATGCGAGCGATTTCGCGTTTGACCAGCCCCTTGGCTTCTTTAGGATCCTGGACCTGTTCACAAACCGCTGCGCGAAAACCCGCATGGATTAGGCGGCTTAAATACGGTTCCAACTGATGATGAGGAAAACCAGCCATCGGAATCGGGTTTTCACCTTTATCACGGCTCGTTAGAGATAACCCCAATTCACGAGAAGCGATACGGGCATCCTCATGGAAGAGTTCATAGAAATCTCCCATTCTAAACAGTAGCAAAGCGTCTTCCGCGATCGCTTTCGCTTCATCGTATTGCTGCATCATAGGTGTCTTAGCCATAGCAGCAAATTTTACCTTTTACGACGTAAAATTCCATCCTACCTGGAGGAAATCAATGGTCCTGGACACCCTCGACTGACAGATCATCTCCCGTGCGAGTCACAACACCCCACTGACCTTCGTTTTCATCCACCCCCACGACAAGTTCGTCGAGTTGAGTAATCCCTTTCGCTTTGAATCGCTTTAATAACTCAGTCGCAATGTAATCCGCGATCAACTCAGCCGTGGTATTGGCAAGTGGCAGTAATACGCAATCCCCCAATGGAAAGATCCAACGACGGTCTTCAAATGTCACCAGTACCTCTTTGTCATCCGGTGTGACAATGATTTGTTCGTGTGTTGTCGGCAGTAAGACATGATGATCAAGTGATTCAGTAATCTCCTTAAGGGTGTCCCGCAACGCGATAAAGTCGATGACATATTGGTTTTCATCCAGCGGAGCTTCCACTTCGGCAAACACTCGGTAATTGTGCCCATGGATTCGTTCACAAATATTTCCGGCAAACGTGATGAAATGCGCGGCACTAAAGATCAAGTGCTCTTTTTCAAGCTTGACTCGATAACTCTTTGACATAGAAAAACCTTTACGACTTAGTGTTTCTGGGAGGCTCTAGCCACCCTTCTCTTAAGCCTACAAGAAGTACAGCTCCAATGAAATCCGCTGTCGTGCCTGGATTTCTTCGATGCCCGTCACTTCGCAACCAAAAATCAAATTCACTCAGGGCCGCATGATATTCCTGCTCCCCCCGCTTTGCCTCGTCGAGAACGTTGGAGGCGCGATCGGCAGACTCTTGCGCTATCGCGTGCCCACACTTTCTGGCGATCAAACTGTCTGGAAAGTGAGCCATGAATTCCAGATGCATTCTGATAATGGCGTCTACCTGCGACAAACCTGTCTGCTGGATCTCTTTAAATTTCGGAACGGCGAAATGGAACAAATCGTGAAAACCGTTACTATACTGAGCAGCAATAAGATCACGTTGCTGAGCTTGCTGCATCGCTACGAGCAACGACTCAGGAGGAGCATGATTTATATCCATCTCAGACACTTCCCCTAAGCCACCGGCACCAGCGAGCTCAATTGCCTGATACACCAGACGTGTGTCCTCCTGATCCAGAGAAGCGAGTACGTTTTCAATTCCCTCCGGATTTAAGCTCGCAGCCTGAGCTATAGGCGCCATCAACAGGACCAGCCCCAAGTTAGTATTGGTCGAGACCACATTCCGGGTTGCTTCTATTGCAGCGAAGACGAGAGTACCAAGTCGGTCACGATGATGTTGATCAAACATGGGTCCAATGGCAGCAGCACTTTGAATGAAGTCAAAGAATGTCAGGTCTTCAAAATCTGCTCCCCGGTGGACATTCCCGGGTTTGGGTGCGGAAACTTCCAGCATGCAGGCAAGTGTGACTTGCTGACCGAGTGTTAGGTTTTGATAGCTCATTGCCATTGCCCCAGAAACTCACCAACGCAATCAATGACCTCGTCCGTTGCATCTTCCAGTACATAATGTCCCGCATCAGCGATCTCCAAACTGCGAGCATTTGGAAAGTGCAACTTAAATCGTTCCAGACACGTTGTATTAAAACACCAATCTTTCATGCCCCATATCAACTGGACTGGTTTGTCTTGCAGAGCTGCCAAACCAGCTTCCACTTGCTCCAGTGCCGATCGACTGGGATGAGACTTTGCGAAGGGGATATCTTTGACAAATCCGTTCACAGCAACGCGATTAGCCCAGCTATCATAAGGTGCCAATAACCCTGCTTTGGCAATCGGCGACAATCGTGAGCGATGCATGGCCATTTTTATGGCAGGACCAGCAAAGAGATTGAGGGCCCGAATTGCAAAGGTGCCTAGCAGTGGTGTTCTCAGCGAATAAATCCGCCAGGGAATATAAGGAGGAGGAAAAGCACCGGTATTGAGAATCGTCAAACTCTTCACACGATCAGCAATCCTAGCTGCAACTCCCAAACCAATAGCACCTCCCCAGTCATGCACCACAAAATGGATCTTTGATAAATTAAGCGATTCGATGAGTGCGAGTAGGTTGTCCGTGTGTTGGGCGAGCGTATATTGGTAGGCTTGCGGTTTATCACTTAGCCCACAACCGATGTGATCTACAGCCAACGCTCGATGAGTTCCGGCTACCGCTTGTATGAGATTCCGATAGTAGAACGACCAGGTTGGATTACCGTGAACCATGACCACCGGTTCACCTTCCCCCTGGTCGACATAATGCAAGCGTTGTCCATCAGGCAATTCATACCACTGAGACTCAAAGGGATATTCCTGTCGCCACACTTCCTGGGTCATGGATTGCTTACTCCCCATCCTTTACAGTTTGACGTTGATACCAGGAGGTGATTGCTCGAGATAGAAGCCCCGGAACGATACGATCCAGCAAGACCAGTAAACGCCCACCTGACGATAGAATCCGCTCTCTCTGACCTCGCTCGATTGCCTTCAAAGATTGTCTAGCCACCTGTGCTGCAGACATACCACGAGTCTGTGGATGGGCACCGTGGATTACCGATTCAAAGAATTCACTACGAGTCGTACTAGGGCTCACCAAAACCACATCCAGCTGTTCTGCCTGTAACTCCATTCGAAGTGCATCGGTAAACCCATGCAGTGCAAATTTACTGGCACAGTACTCGCTCTTGCCTGGCATGGCAGCATGTCCCAGCACAGATCCAATATTACAGATCACAGGTTGCTGGCCCTGACGTAAGGCGGGTAAAAGAGCTCGGATTAGTTCCACGGCCGCAAAAAAATTAATTTCCATAACCTGGCGTACGGCGGTCTGATTGGATTCGGCAAAGCGACCAATGCTACCAATCCCTGCGTTATTGATCAGACCGTCCACAGAACCCTGCCAATGTTGATTGGTCCACTCGAGTATCCGGTTGTGAAAGTCTGAGGCAGTCAGATCTCCGGATAAGTAAGCTAGCGTGCCTGATGCGTCATTGAGTTGTTGTGCAAGTTGCTGCAGACGCTCTTCCCGTCTGGCTAATGCCAGCACATGGTTACCTTTGGCAACGAGTTGAGCTGCCAGTTCTCGCCCAATCCCGCTTGACGCACCTGTCACGACGAATCGTTTGTTTGCTAATGTACGGCGCACGCTCTATTCTCACCTCACTCAGACGCCTGTGACACCGATTCTCCATCGGCGACATATTCCTGGCGAGGGGTGACGGTCGCCGTATTCCTGTCGATCTGACCAGCGTATTTTTCCGGAAGTCGACAATGAATCACGACCCTGGTTTCCGAATACCGAGTGGAGAGAATTTCGCCACGAGCGGCAATGAATGCCATGAGCCGTCCGTTCTCCACTCCGGTTTCCACCATTAAGTCCAGAAACGAGCGGCTCAGGGCATCGCTAACCGCCATTGCCAGACTTTGAAATCCTTCCCGTGTTACGGCGCTAATCGACACCGCGTTCGGGTAACGATTCAGGATCAAATCCAATTGATGAGGGTCTGCAATCTGGTCCACTTTATTAATGACCAGTAAGGCATCCTTTTCATCGATCCCAATTTCCTCGAGTACTTCATACACGGAGCGAATTTGCTGATAAACTGCCGGATTCGAACCATCGGCAATATGAAGCAGCAAGTCGGCCTGATGTGCCTCTTCCAGAGTTGCTTTGAATGACGCAATCAGTCGATGGGGCAAATTCTTGATAAACCCTACAGTATCACTCAAGAGGACCGGGCCCCAATTAGGTAAATGCCAGCGTCTGGTACGTGTATCGAGTGTTGCAAACAACTTGTCTTCTGCCAGGACTTTGGCATCGGTAAGCGCATTCATCAGGGTGGATTTTCCGGCATTGGTATAGCCAACCAATGAAACCGTCATGACGTCGCTACGAGAGGCAACCAGTCGTTCTTTGCGTTTCTCAATGACCTTGAGCTCCTTCCGCAAATCACTGATCCGTTTCTCCACCAGACGTCGGTCCACTTCCAGTTGCTTTTCACCTGGCCCACGCATTCCGACTCCCATCTTCACACGGTCCAGGTGAGTCCACATACGCTTGAGCCTCGGCAGCGAATATTCCAATTGTGCCAGTTCGACGGCCAGACGAGCTTCAAGTGTCTGCGCATTTGAGGCAAAAATGTCGAGAATTAATTCGGTTCGGTCGATGACTTTCGCCTTAAGCGCCTTTTCAAGGTTTCGAGTTTGAGCAGGGCTCAGGTCATTATCAAAAATAACGACATCTGATTCATTGTGCTCGACCAGCGTGGCTAACTCTTCCACTTTCCCTTTACCAAAGGCTGTTGCTGCGTGGAGTGCATGGCGACGCTGTACCACTCCAATTTGGATTTGCGTACCGGCAGTTAAGGCCAAACGTTCACACTCTTCCAGCGGGTCTTCATCAACATCGAGCACTTCATCATGGGTGATGACGCGCGCAAGCACAGCCTTTTCTCTGGCTAAACTCTGCTTACGTTCAAGGTCCTGCACGTTGGCTTATTTCTCTCGGGTTTCCATTACGACAACTCTACCGTGATTATATCCAACCTCAGCTAAGGAACCTATGAGGGCAGCCTGTCGATTCGGCGGTTAATGAGTCCCCTTGAACCAGTCTGGCAATGCCTGCCGATATGCCATTTGCTGTGGTCGCTGCAATGCAATATCACTCGTCTTGTCTGCACGCAGTACCTGCTTTTGATCGTCATCACACCACTTTATAAAGTCCTGCTCACAAAGAGGGGGTTCGTTTGAACACTGTACGGCCTTCATAACATCCGCCCAAAAATACGAGCGCTCTCCGGTTTCCACTTTGGCGTATACCTTGCCAAGCAAATAACTATGACAATTTTCGAGAATCGGCGCAGCGGTAATCTGCGGATTACAGGCGAGGCCCTGGAGCTTATCGCGTCGCCTACCCGAATCTCTGGAAAAATTCCAGGCAAGCTGTTGTTGGGTCGGATTAAGCAAGTGGGCAGCGAAATAGCCCGATGCATTAACCAAATCCGTTGTGTTGTGATTGGGAGCCAGACCCACCAGCAATACAGGTTTGTCGGGATTTAGCGAGGCCTGAGAGACCCACGTGGCCAGCAGACCTCCCCGACGATCTTCATGGGCACTGGTAACCACCCAGACTTCGCGGTTAAGGCTACGAAATACGGCTTCTGCCTGTTGGATATGCTCGTTCAAAGGATTACGCTCTGAGGACTGTTGCTATAATTGCCCAGTCTAACACCCCGAATTATACTTATCTACTTAGGCCGCCGCTGAGGCTATCAGTCCCTCTGCGTATCCAGCCTGAAGATTCAACATACATGACGGCCTCGGTTCAGAGCGTTTTTAAAGCTCTGCAGATGAGATAAATATCAAAGGAAACAGAACGATGCATTTGCCCACCAATCGACGAGATTTCATTAAAACTGCAGCCGTGGCCGCAGCAACGACTACTACACTGCCGGCAATGGCAGGTGAGAAGAAAAAGAAAAAACCATTGTTCAGACTGTCCCTGGCTCAGTGGTCACTTCACCGTGCCATCTTTGGAGGAAAAATCAAAAACGAAAACTTCGCGAAAGTCACGAAGCAGGAGTTCAATATTAGCTGTGTGGAATACGTGAATCAGTTTTTCAAAGATAAGGCCGAGAATATGGCGTATCTAAAAGACCTGAAAAAACGGGCTGATGACCATGGTGTTACCACCAATCTAATCATGTGTGATGGAGAAGGCCGACTGGGTGATCCTGACAACGCTAAACGGACACAAGCAGTTGAAAATCACTACAAGTGGGTTCTGGCATCAAAATTCCTTGGAGGCCACAGCATTCGAGTGAATGCCGCTTCGGCTGGCCAATACGATGACCAACTTGAACTGGCTGCCGATGGCCTGAGCCGTATCAGCGAATTTGCAGCCAAGCATGACATGAATGTCATCGTGGAAAATCACGGAGGACTTTCATCTAATGGCCAATGGCTGGCCTCTGTCATGAAAAAAGTGAATATGAAGAACTGTGGCACCCTTCCTGACTTTGGAAACTTCCACGATTATGACCGCTATAAAGGCGTTGAAGAAACAATGCCTTTTGCCAAAGCTGTAAGCGCCAAAAGCCATAATTTTGATGAAGACGGAAACGAAACCAAAACCGATTACGTCAAAATGATGAAGATTGTGCTCAGCCATGGATACAACGGCTTTGTCGGTATCGAATACGAAGGCCGTGAAAAACCTGAAATGGAAGGCATCAAGCTAACTAAACAATTACTGTTGAAAGTTCGCAAGGAACTTAGCGAATCAGCCTAACAACACAATCTAGACAATCTATCCCAGCCAGGTGGTGACCCTATAAGCGATCCACCTGGTTTTTTTATGCCTTAACAACAACCTACAAACAGGAGTAACAAAAGCAGAAATCGCTAGCATTTTACTCATCCCCCTTAAAAACAAGGACGATTCAGTAACAACAGCACAGACAGGACAGTTAGTATATGCGACAAAGTCAACTGCCCTGTTTTTAGGCATCCAGTGCCCGCCCTGCGAGCTCCCGAAGGTGCCTGCTCAATGGTCATGCCAAACCAACTTTCTGTAAACCACTGCAAATAAACAGCTTACAGTTCAAAATTGACATCGGTTTAATCATTTCAGCAGTCACAACCAGACTTTTTCGGATAACCCATTCGGAATTTTTTAGTCCGGGTGGCTACGAAAATTTATTTGCACGCAAAAACCGTGGGGGGAACCATGTCGAAAGCAGCATTCAAAGACAAACAGTCATCACGCCAGTCGTTACAGCCTCGCCCTCGTTACTATAACGAGCCACACTTGCCGGAGGCCTCGAAATCTTCATCTCCTTCAGAAAGTCCCAACCTGGTGGACTACAGCCAGCAGTGGGAGCCTGCTCCTTCTTCAGCCGCGATTACTCTGGATCAAAGACGTGAAGCTGTAACACAGGCTCTGCGACTTTCACGAGCAGCACGTGACTGGGAAGTGTTTTTCAAACAGTTGATGGGAGTCGATGGTTTGATCTACGAGCTATTTCCAACAGCCGATCAACGACGTCAATTCGAAACAACCTCTGAATACGTTGAGATTCAACACATTCTGGCAGAAATGCGAAGCCGTCCACAAAAACGAAACTTACCGGATCGTGAAAAAACCAAGATGATCACTGTACGGTTACCCGAGAGCCTGCATGCAGCGCTGATGCAGGAAGCAAACGATCTGCAAACAAGCATGAACAAACTTTGCATTTCCAAGCTGCTTCAGATCATCGACAAAGAGCTTGTGCAATAATCCGGGGAAAACTACCGCTCAATAGGCAGTTCGTAGCACACCACCTCTTCTGAATTACGTAAGATCAGCTTTCTGCCATAGAGTGCCATCGTTGCCCAGCAGCGATCCTGCATTGCCTGCACCTGATACAACGTTTGAAAACCTCGTTCCTCCGGTCTTAAGAAATGAAGTTCCCCCTCTTCGGATTGCACGAGAATCAACTCACCGACCATCAGTAATTGGCCATGATTAAACCGCCCTCGTTTCCAGATCCTGTCTCCCGTCGCCAGATCAGCACATTCTAAAATTCCATCTGAAAGACTGTAGATCTTTCCGTCGACAAGTACGGCATTAGTATATTTAGTTCGAGCCACAGAAGGGTTTTTCCAAATCTCGTCCGTTTTATTTCCCTTTACCTGAAACACAGTCGCCCCTTGTCCATATCCTTTGGCAACAAAAACCAAGTCCTCTCCTGCCAGATACGGTTGCGAATTACTCGCACTACTCGTACTTGAACCATCCCACGGATGCTTCCAAAGTTCTTCTCCGGATTTTACATCGTGACCTGTCACAGAACTCTCGTTGACGATCACGATCTGAAGTTTCCCATTGATCGTATAGACTGCCGGTGAAGCAAAACTGATTTGCTCTTCCCCACCCATCCACTGCAGCTCTCCGGACTTTCGATCCAACGCAATCAGACTCACAAAGGGTCCGCCTTTAGGGCCACCGCCTGGCACAATGACCAGGTCATCCACAACTAACGGTGATGCACTACGACCCCAGCTAACGACTGACAAATCCTGTTCGGAGGTGGAATCGACAAGCCCCGGAACGTCCCGCTTCCATAGCTGCTCCCCTGTTTTTCCATCCAAACAAACCAGATTTCCCCCGGGGCCCAAACTGTAAACTAAGCCCTTATGGATTGTTGGTGTCGCTCGTGGACCAACTCCTCCCAACAGTGTCTCATGTCTAAATTCCGTGATATGCGCCCAGCGTATCTCTCCATTGGCCAGATCGTAACAGCTAATGATTTCTTCTTCACCGCGTTGCTCCATGGTGACACCGAATCCACCTACGGCGGCAAACCCCGACCAACCCGCTCCGATATCACGCCGCCACAATTCAGAAATGTTTGACTCATTCGGTTCAGCAGTCCATCGAGCTGTTACAAATGGATGACGATCCTTCCCCAGAAAGCCCGGAAAATCTAAACGGTCTCCAATGGTTTTAAAATCCACATTACCTGCTATCACCTGACCGGCGATACTATCGAGTGACCTGTCAGCGATTTCTTCCCAACGCCATTTCCATTCAAAAATTAGCGTACCAGTGACACCGATAGGGCGAATCAGGGAAAACAGCAAGATGACCGCCCCTAAACTCCCCCAGCCAACGAACCGTCTCAACCCAGTTCCGGCCGGGCCTTTAAAAACGAACCACAACCAATAGAACCCCAGCACTACCAAAACGGACAAACCACTCACAGCATTGGACATCGCCTGATCGACGGGAGTCCCACGCTGAAACAAATAAATGACACCACCTGCCAATACCGTCAGCAGAACTACCCATTTCGGCAAATAGGATCGGTTTCGCGTATTCGCTTGTTTTGATCGTTGTACGGTGTTGCTGGACATCTAACTATCTCTGAGTCGGCTAACAGTCTGTTGCGTTAGGGCGTTAAAAAGGAGGAGAGCGGTGGACCATAAGCCGGGTTCTGTCATCACCGAAGTGACGATGGTCATTCATCTAGGACGACAATTGCTTGCCACCTCAAGCAGCCTACCCGGAAATCGACGAGAGCGAGCTACTCCCGGATGGTAAACCATCTTCTTTCCTGCTTGGCCTTGCTTCCAATGGGGTTTGCCTAGCCACATCAGTCACCTGACATGCTGGTGAGCTCTTACCTCACCGTTTCACCCTTACCCGCAAGCGGGCGGTTTACTTTCTGTTGCACTATCCCTGACCTTACGGCCGGTCGGTGTTACCGACCATCGTGCTCTGTGAAGCCCGGACTTTCCTCTCGTTCATAAAATGAACCAGCGACCATCCGGTCCACCATCAATCCTCTAATTGTATTTTGAGGTAATCACGCAGAATGTGAAGAAGCTAAATTCGAATTCGGGAAACTAGATTAACTACCGGCAAACCGCTTCAATGCGTCCCGATCCAACTCAATTCCCAAACCCGGTCCGTCCGGAATCGTCAGATACCCATCGTCATCCAGCACAAATTTCTCGACCACCAGGTCTTCGATATAAGCAGCCGGTGTCAAGTATTCGACATACCAGGCAACGGGCAACGAAGCCGCCAACTGCAAGTCAGCAGCTAGTCCGATCGCTGTATTCCAGCCATGGCTTACAAAACGAACGTTGTGATCGTAGGCGTGCCAGGCAATCCTGCGGGCTTCGGTCAAACCGCCACACTTGGTGGCGTCGGGCTGAATAAAATCAACAGCGTGCCGTTCAATCCAGGGAATAAATGCCTGTCGTCTGGTCAACACTTCGCATCCGGCTACCGGTACAGGAGAATGCTCCCGAAGTTTGATATAGCCTTCAATATCATCCGGTGGCAACGGCTCCTCAAACCATTCCACACCATACTCCGCCAACATGTGAGCCGTATTGATAGCCCATTTATAATCATGAGGCCAAAACTGCTCACTACCACCAGCATCCACCAGCAAGGTAATATCCGGCCCCACGGTTTCACGAGCGGTTCGCACCAACTCTTCGTCAAACGCTTTACTTACACGACCAAAGGGCCTCCAGCCTAACTTGATCGCCTTGAACCCACGACCCACCGTATCCAGCAATCGCTGTCTCAGTACATCTGGCTGATCAAAAAGTATAGATCCATACGGTTTGATTTTGTCTCGGTAAACTCCACCAAATAGTTTTTTGATCGGCTGATTACAAATTTTCCCGAACAAATCCCATAAAGCGATATCGATACCAGAGATAACATGCTCCACCGTACCTCCTCGTCCCTGCCAGAAACTACTCTGCCGAAGCAACTCGCTAACTCGTTCAGGCTCATCTGCTGGCGCTCCGAGCCAGAAAGGCTTCAGAAAGTCAACTCCTGCCTGTGTCAAAGCGGAACCTGTGAATACGCTACCTATACCTGAGATACCTTCATCCGTATGAACTTCCACTAACGTGTGTAAATCGTCTTCGGGTTCATGCCCCTCCGGCCAGCCACCATCAACCGTGGCTCCTAATAACTTATGACATTCAATCGATGTAATCTTCATGGTTGCCTACTCTACACTATGATATTGCAAAAATGATGCTGACATCTCTTTACGAATTCGTGACATCAACTCTGCCGTTGTTAAATTGAAATGATCTTTACCCGGGAATAATTCAATCACCGCATCGCTTTCTAATTCCGCCATGGTTTGTTTCAGATATTCACAGGCACCTTCAAGATAAAACGTATCCTCAGTCCCCATAAACACATTAATCTTTCCGGCCAACTTCTCTTTTAGTCCGGCATTCCAGCGTCGTTTAATCAAACGATTGATATCATACTCGATCCAGTACTTCACCGTCGCGGGAACAATCGTACCGGTATCTCGGGTCCACATCAGTAACGGCTCGCCACTATTGGTCAGTGGACTGAACACCGCTTCAAAGGATTTGAGCTGGCCTCCTCTTCCCAATCCATCGTCCATCCTCCCAAAATCCTCATACCAAATCATCACTTCACCGTTGCGACGAGCTAACGGGCGACGATCTCCGGTCGGATTCGTATAAAGACTCAATGGTTTTTTCGCATACAGATCGACCTCCTGATAATCACGAAAATCCACTGGATCCGGAGCAGTACTCCAGACACCCCCAAATGTCTCCGGATAATTCACCTGTAGCCATAAACTGCTCCAACCACCACTGCTATGTCCGGTTACAAATCGTGCCGTCCAGACCGATACGGTCCGAAAACGCCGGTCAATCTCAGGAATCATTTCGTTAATCAATGCCGCCCCGCGGGGACCGTTTTTCGCACTATCGGCATAAACATGATGCCCCCATTTACACTGGCCATCAAGAAAGACCCGTACAAACTCAACTCCGTCATCTCCAGGTGCCGGCCCTCCCGCAGCCAGACTTCTCCCCATAGATTCGTGCAAGCCTCCAAACCCCGATACCGCATAAATGACGGGGTATCGTCTGGTTGGATTCTTATAATACGACTGCGGCAAAACCACCGTTGATTTCTGAACAATATCACGACCGTAGAAAGCTGATAATCTAGGGCTATAAAGGCGAATCTGCTTACGAAATTCCGTCTCTTCAAATCGCATCGCCGGAATGACTTGATCCAGTTCAAATCGAAGTTGATTGTCACCATCCCATTTTACTTTTTGAGTTTTACTGTAGAGGTTTCCGGCTCCGTTCGCGTGATTCGAGTAATAGATATCGAAATCAAACAACGCCTGAATATGGTACTCACCATCACCAAGTTCTCCCAACGTCCCCGGGAAGCCAACCGTTTCGGCCGTTAACTCAACCTTGTCTCCGGCATCGACCTGGACATTGACTGCATAAAACGGTTCGGGAGAAAACCAATTCGGACCAGTCATCGGTGGACGGTTATCCGAGGTTGACGTAAATAAATACAACCGCCCGGATGTCGGGCCTGCCAATGATCCCTGAGGGATCATGATTGTCACACGCGGACCAGCAAACAACTCAACGGCACAGGTCATCAAGCACAGGCATAACAGGATCTTTTTCACTTGGATTCCTCTAACAAATCGTGAACGTATTGCTGTCGTAACAGACAACATGCTCTCATCCTAATGGATTTCCTGCAAAGCTGCCTGCTTCAGTCACTCACGTAAATTCGTTTTGACCCAATAAAAATCTGCTTTTCTCCCTGCAAAAACAATCTCACGGTCTGAAACCCTGCAGCCACACCTTCCACTCGAAGACGTATGGTCACGGCATCCTCTCGGGATACCTCGGACTGTGTGGAAATCCACACAGCATCATTCGCCCGATGATATTCGCTGGTATATTGCATTGCCAGTTCCCGATTAAATGACTCACGCTTCATCGGTTCAAATCGCTGCACACCACGCTCAGCTGCGAGCTCCACGACAGCTTTCCCGTCGGTCGGTGCCAGGAAACCCACCGTCAACTCCTCTCCGTTTTTTACCGTCGCCGGGGAGCTCAATTTGACACCAGCTGGATAATTCAATCGCAATAGTGGATCACCAAGCAAATTGAACATCAAAGCATGTTCCGTCCGTTCTTCCGCCAGTAAATCCGGAGCCGGACTTAACGATCCAGCCAAACTATCCAACAACCGTCGGTTGGCCGTGCGATCAGCCGCTGCGGGTACCACCAAACTACGCTTAGCATTCATAATGACATCACCCAATCGTTCTTCCCGCAAACGAAAACATTGTCTCAACATGCCATCGCCCATCACGCTCATCGCATAGGGCATCGATACTCGACTCGCTCCGAAGACAGCAATCGGACCTTTTTCCTGTAAAACCAATTGTTCTCCGATGCATGGCTGAACGGAGTCAAATGCACTGACATAACAGGCTAAGAACACACACACCGGTGGCATCCCTTGAATATCAACTCCCGCGACATTCCGCTGCTGCAGAATGGGAATCGGAGGTTCGCCGGGGACAGCCACACGATCTAACTGATCGCGCAAACCATGCCCCATATACACCCAAAACAGGGCTCCCTGATTGAGCCGATCTAAAGTATGCTTGCCGAATGATAATGGGTCGGGGCAAAACGGACTTTGCCAACTCGCCTGTGTCATCGACACCCGGAAGGATCCGGGAATCCCCTGGCTGATAAACTTACGTGTCACTGTCGTCAGAACACCATCAACAGCGGGACCAAATCCGCCAACGCCCGCGACAAAGTGAATGTCACGTTTGCTCAAAGCCGTCGCAAATTCCTGTTCATACGCCATCACTCGTTTTACGTAGATCGCCAGTTGTTCTCGAGCTACCACTGGGATCCGTCCTACCGCGACATCAACAATACCGTCCCCGTTCAAGTCTCCGTAAGGCAAGTCAGAGGCAACTTCCGACTCAGAACCAAACAGCACATTCACTTTGGCCTGCGAATAGAACGTTGGAATATGACGATCCGAACGAACTCCAAACTTGCCCCGATCAAAACTGGGAGCATCTCCGATTAATATCACAGCTGTGAGATCACCGGTCATAGCCGTCCTCTTAATCGTCTCGCGAATTCCTGCAGCCGTCCCTGTCGGACGGATCACCGCCAGCTGAAACCCCTGTTCTCTTCGATAGTCGACCCAGGGTTGTAAAGCATCTTCGAAGTCTTCGGCGCAAACGCAAATCACCAAGCGGGCATAAGCCGGCTGTACCCACAGAAAAAACAGTGTGCAATACAGAAGAACACGATGCGTTAACAGACGCCGAGTTCGGTCGCACCGATGGCTCATTGAACCAATCCCAATCCTACCAACGCGCGACCGTGGTGCGGATCGAGCTCCAGGCACCTGCTATAGGATTCTTTGGCGCGAGTACGATCATTTAACGCACGTTGAGCTTCTGCCAAAGCAAACCAAACCAGCGCATCATCATCAAGGATTTTCACTGCTTCACTTAACTGTTCATTGGCTTCTCTGATTTTATTATCTCGCCATTGCAAGCGACCGCTTTCATACAAATGATATCCTCGGTATCGCTCAGCACGCATCTCGTCGCCCTGTCCCACATAAAGGTCTGCCAGTTTGCGACAACATTCAGCGTTTGCCTGAACCGTTTTACTTGCGCGAACAGTTTGGCCTCTCAACCAGGCGGCCTCAGCTTTCGCCTCGTCACCCTTGACTAAAAAGCAATCGCCTACCAGTTCCCACAGGTAAGCTGATTCTCCATCATGAATCAACCAGCGTTTCAAGTAACGCAAGGCGACATCCGGTTGCCCTGCTTCCAGATATGACAGGCAAGCCTGGATTGCATATGCGGGTCGCCAAAGCGGATTCATGAGTCGAAACGACTCGACAGCCTGTTCGGTCGCAGTCTTCGTATCTCCTGCTTCCAAGGCTTCCGTGCTTGCCGTCAAAGCAACCGCAGCGCCCATGTTATTCACAGTTTCCACATCCCATTCACGGGAAATCGGGTGAATGGTAATCATCTCGGAAGTGTGCATAGAGCGATCAAAACATGCCCGTGCTGCCTCCTGATTACCCAGTTTTTCATAGGCCCAGCCCTGCATTTGATGAGCTCTCATCGAATTCGGACTTCTGGCAATCAGTGCATCAAGGATTTTAACCGCTTCCTGAGCACGATCGTCACGAATCAAGAGTCGGGATAAAGCGAAATCAGCAATCTCATCATTCACCGTCTTGCGAAAAAAGATTTCGGCATTCCTACGGTCATCCAATCTCAGATAATCCAGGCCTATCTGCAGATTCGCGTGAGATGCCAATTCATGCCCGGCTGCACCGACTGGCATAAGCACTTTAATTGCTTTTTCAAGCTTGCCCCGACGACTCAAACAAATGCCGAATTTGAACTGCTGAGTAAGATCGAGTTGCCCTATTTTAAGAGCTCGGCGATAACAGTATTCAGCTTCCGGCATCAACGCGAAGGTAGTGTAGATTTCACCTAATTCAACCCAGGCACTCACACTGTTAACGTCATGATTTGCCTCGATTCTGCGGACGTCATCGCGAAAACCGGACTCCAGTTTATTTACTCTCGAGACAACCCGAGCTTTCATGCCACCGTTCTGTTGATAGCGAATACCGATGAGTACAATCTCAACGACAATAACCATGAGTAAGAAGAATTGACGCCTCCGCATTACAACTTCTCCTTGAACCAAATCCGAACCGGATGATCCGGCACGACACTCAACGGAATTCTAAACTGACCGGCGACAATATCATCGACCCCATCACCATCAACATCGCCACAGTCCAGAGTAATCAACTCAACAGGCTGACGAGCGATCAGATGTTGTTTTTGAAACTGGTTCTCTTCATTCTCAACCCAAATCACACTCGGGTTTTGAGGGTTGGCGTAATCGTTGGACATACTCACCAAAACTACATCTAAATCACCGTCCGCATCGACATCCGACGGAGCGGCCGCATAGGTTCCGCCAAGTTTCCCAATTAATTCTGCCTTAAACGTCCAGTCGCCTTGATTACGCAACCACACACATCCATGATAAGGCATCGGCC
Source organism: Planctomycetaceae bacterium UBA2972 (assembly GCA_002348315.1). Lineage (GTDB taxonomy): Bacteria > Planctomycetota > Planctomycetia > Pirellulales > Pirellulaceae > UBA721. Next base: position 55,490 of record DEAW01000154.1, read on the forward strand.
AGCCATGCCCAAACTCCAGATTATCTCCCTGGCTCATGAGAAAATCCATCTTTCCATCCTGATCAAGATCCGCGGCAACCAAACCGCCTCCACCCACGTCATAGTTATCTGTTTCATAGAGCAATCGTCTACTGAAGTTACCATCCCCGTCGTTTTCCAATGCCCAAACTTCTTCCTCGTCCTGCGTGACTATGGCACCAATGTCCAAATCTCCATCCAGATCATAATCATGAACCGGCACATGGATCACGCCTGGTCGGTCCAACAAGGAAGAATCCCGAAAATTCAAATCGCCGAGATTCTCGAGCAAGCGCACGCCTCCTCGAGCGTATCCAAACACAGCAACGGCAAGATCAACATCTCCGTCCTTATCAAAATCACCCGCTTGAACGTCGGCTACACGACGGACATCCGACAATAAGAGGTGACGCTGATAACCATCTTCGGTATTGAGAAACAAGACAACTTCACCCACCAGTTCATCCGATGGCATGATATTTCCCAATACTGAAACCACCACATCCTGTTTTCCATCCTGGTTAATATCAACCACAGTGGCATGAGCCGGAGCGACCATCGAGTCGCCAATCAGTGTTTCTTTCCATAAGTACTCGAATCCCTGATTCTCCGCCAGATTGTCCATCTGTTGCTGGACTTCTTCCGGGGAACTATCGGCATCATAGTCTAGCTCTATTTGAGTCCTACCTTGATACGAGTAGGCGATTACCGAATTCTGAGAAGCATTGCAGACCAGCACCTCCTGTTTCCCATCTCCGTCGAGGTCAACAACCTGCACATTAGTAATCCTTACTTCATGCGGATCTTCCATAGATTCGAGTTCGCCAGATTCGGCACCGATGAGCGTTTGAAGATGCTCCGGAATATACTTCTGTATTTCCAAATCTACGGGATTCCAACGATGCCCCGGGTGCGAGTTTAACACTCGAATTTCAGAAGTTAACGAAGGAGCGATTCCCATCAACCCCCATAACACTGCCAGTCCGCCAATAATACAAACGAGCAATACCGTAAGGAATGCTGGCCGATGCCGATTCCCGGTCGAGCCAAACTCGGTTAAATCAGCTACTCCTTGCTGCGTCGTTGCTTCCTGCTCATTTACCAAGGGAGAACCGCTCCTACTTTCGACATCAGAGGCAAAATCACCAATCCCATACAAGATAATGAAATCAAAGTATTTCTTAAAGGCAGATCCGCTTATTTACGCTAGTTAAGCAATTTCCACCACCTTGGGAGTAAACTTGAGCTTCAACAGCCAGCTGATAGAACCGATCAGAATCAGCATGCCTAAAATGGGGAATACCCAGCGAAGGACCATGAACAAACTGATGGGGACAAAACAGACAGCCACGAAACCGACGAGCCCGGTACTGCGTGCAGCCGTACGAATAATCCAGCCACCCACGACAATCACAATTATGGCTACCACACCCACACCAACACGAAGACAAGTCTCGAGCAAACTGTGGCTGACATATTGTGCAGAGAACTCGTATTCCGCGGTTGCAGCTAAATACTCAAGCTCAAACTGATGGTATTCAGCATTCAGACTGGATTCGTCAAAATCAAACCCTGCAATACTTGCAAATCCGGTCGCTTCAGCATCGGTCATCTGTCTGCCCCGCTGAACAGACAACACAGCATCAAATCGATCGACAGCACTACCAGAATCGTTTTGAGCTAACTCACCACCCATGCCAGCCTGGTTGGCTCGGCCAAAGCCACCACCACCGATCGGACCCTGCCCACTTCCCATGCCGCCCATTCCACCGATGCCACCGCCTAAACCACCGCCCATAGCGCCAGGCATATTGGCTGCCGCCATGCCACCGGAAGCATCTCCGGCTAAATCGGAACCGGGAGGCATCGCTCCGCCGGTTGGGTCCGCTAATTGAGGGCGAGCGGGGTTAACTGATCGCAGTTTATCTAGCTGACGGCGATTATCGAGCGACTCTTTTTGTTGTAACTGATACTGTCGCAACTGATCCTGCATCCGCTGTTGCCCCGATTCTCCTCGTTTCGATCGCTGTTGTTGACCAGAGCGTTGTTCTTCCAACTGCTTACCAGATGCGGGTTTCTTCGTGGGAGCCTGAAAATTCTGAGTATTACCTTTATAAAGACGTTGCTTCGATTCTTTGGCTGCTTCTTCAGATTCACGAATTAAACCATTGCCTTCAAACCACCCTTTTTTGAATTGCGATTCCGCTGCCTTTTGTTCGTCTTCCCGGACTGCATTCTCCGTTGACACATCAAAATTGTTTCCCAGCTGATTGACTGCATTATTGGTAATGTCATTAGACTGCTCTAAAAACCGTTGATTGAGCTGTTTGCGATTATCAAACAACTGTTCATCGACATCAAATCCATCCGATGGCTGACGCACCAATTCGTCAACTTGTTTATTCAATTCCTGAATTTGCTGACCGTTACGCGACTCCACTTCAGTTCGTGTTGCATAGTTATTGACATCCGTTTCGGACTGCAGGCTATTGAACAAACGAATCTTCTCATAAGGATTGGACGACTGATTGGCTCGCCGTAGTTTCTCACTTATTTCTTTGTTGATGACAAAACTCTGTTTTGATTTCAGCACTGAGGCTGACTTTTCATCTGTTCGAGCGATCAATTCACCGGCACCATCAAAACCGAACCAACGACGATCTCTGGGCAAATAGAGCTTCACAAATGTGCTGCCATCGGCAACTATATTTTGTGTGCGGATGATCGGCAAAGTTTCCAACGTTCCGTATTGCTCGAGTTGATGCCCAACATCTCCGGCGTAATGGATTTGGACAAGATAAGACAGCTCCCCATCTTCGGTCTTAACCAACGGAATTTTTAGATCCCGATCGGTCAGTCCTCGAATCGGCTTCACCGGATCACCGGCAACCGAGATTGCCCAGAGTTTCGCACCTGAGGGCAAACTTGCTTCCAGAAACTGTTCCGTCTGATTATCCACGAGCAATTCAAGCTTGGCTCGATACGTCCCGGCAAAATCCACCGCCAAATACGTTGTTGCTAAACGAATCTTGGCTTCATCGCGATTTAGGACTTTGTTGATTTTGACCGTATACGGAATGTCTGCCGTTGTTGGATCCTGAGCTGTCACGACATAGGCTTCGCTGATTCGATCACCTAGCACCGCCGTCAAATCTCGCCATTGAACCGACTGTCGATTCAGCGCTTGGAAACCGGGAATCGGATTCCCCGCTTCATCCAATTTTTTCACACTGATTTGATCTCCCGAACTTTCAAGTGAAACAAATTGGCCAAGTACACCAACGTTGTCTCCTAAGACCACGGGAATGGGAGACTTAGTATCGACTCCTGTTTGACGATCCATCTGCACCAACACCCGGTACTCTTTGAGCACTTCGTCCTCAAGAATCAACTTGACCGTGACATAATCAGATTCCTCGGCTTCGTCTTCCCAAACAACACGCTGAACATACTGTGACGAGATAACAGACTTGCCTTTCATGTACTTGGGAAGCCTAAAAGAGAATTCACGTTCTCCTGCATTTGATACTGTATATTCCAGCAAAATCGTCTCTTCGACTGCGCGGTCGGTCACATGCACATTAGTAAACGTGCGACAGTTTACACTGGCATTACGGGGTATGAGCTGAAACTTAGCGGAGTAATTCGGGCCGCGGAATTTTAACGCCGTACGGGCCAGCGGACGCTGATTGGATCGTAGCCAGCCAAACATCGAAGCCATAGCAACGGATTCACCCTGTTGCACGTCTAATAGCTCTACATCAAACGACGGATCTGACAAGAGAACGGTTTCACCGTACTGCGATTGCACTCCAAGGACAGCCAAATAAGGCACGGTCGTCGTTCTATTATCCAGTTTTCGATCGAGCTTGCCCTCCAGGATTACATTGAATCCTCCCTGAATACCCTGTCCTAACAGCACGGTGACCAACTTCGCGTCACCGACAACCGATTCGTATTGATCTTCAGCCCATTCGACCAACCCTGGTACATTCAATTGACGAATGATCAGGTCGGCTGGCACTACCAACTGCACAGAATGAATTGGACGCCGACTGTCAGAGACTCGGATCATCGACTCCAAAGTAATCTCCTGAGGAGAAACACGCACTAATGTCTTCAAATTGGCTGAAGAACGACTCGCCACTTCCGAAGTGCTTAAGGTTAAGCCATAACCATTACCGGAGAATTGGTATGCAAACAGGTTACGGATCCCCAGTGGATTGTCTCTGATGATAACTTGAGACGATTCCGGACTCTGGCCACCATTCACACGATGCAATCCACTGAATTCATTAACATCCAAACGTGAAAGACCCTGAACGGCATCAATGACAACATTCAACATCGGACTACGTCGCACCAGGATCGAACCTTTGTGAGAAACAGCATCGGGCACGGAAACCACGGGAACATCAAATTGGTCGGATTCTCCCGTAGGCAAAGCGCGAAACCTCACTAAGCTGACACGGAATTGAGCTGCATTCTGAGCAGCTTCCAGCATTTCAATACTTATGTCCTGATTACCGGCCTCGTCATTAACCACTTCCCAACTACGAATATTCGCTCCCTGGACCGATTCGACTTTCATTCCCAAAGGAACACGTAAACGAAATAAATCTCGCGTGCTATTTCGAAAACTCAGATTCACAAACCAATCCGCGTAAACTCCGTCTTCCTGCACATCGACGATCAACTCCGACTGACTCGTTAAATCCCGGTCTGTCAGACTATCCTGAATAACCGGTCTCCACCGGAAATCAAAACTCCCGTCGACTCCCAATGAAGAAAGCACTTCTTCGTTGGCTTCTGTTGTTCTGTATTCACTGCGTCCCAGGTGGTTATTCCAACGCAGTTCGGTATTTGCTTCTAATACCGTAAGCTTCATTAAACCACTTGCGCCGATCGGCAACTGTCCATTAGCAATACGCCAGCCACCTTGTCGTGCCACTGGCATTCGCAAACCCAACCGTAGCGTGTGATGCCCTTTGCCAGAGACGAACAACTGATGTGTTGCTACCGGTCCCACTGCAATCCGCTGAGCAGCCTGCTGCCCTTGAACCGGCTTTTGTTCCTGAACATTCGGAGCGAGTGGATCCTGCTGAAGACCAACTTTCATTTGTGCGGGATTGTCATCCAGAGTTGCGTATTCGATCACCAAGGCTCCCAGCGGTAACCCAATCGTTAATTCCTGCTCTGAGAAAACATCAATACCAATCACACCTTCGATCAGTAGGCTATTGTCTTCATAAAGTGATGTTGAGTATTCCACACCGCTGAACGCATATTTAACCGGTAGATACTCATGTTCCAACGGAAGTCCCGGATAGGCACGTTTAAACAATTCGGTATAACGCTTCAATGGAATGAGCAGCTGCTGATCATCACTGCGATGCACTGGCAAACTAGCCGGATCGTATGGTACGACAACCGCATCTTTTGGGACATCCACCGGTATGACCCCATCCGTTTGCTGAGCTTGACTTACGGCAGTCAGCATCAGCATCAGTGGCAGCATCAGTGATGCCAGGCCAAGCTTACTGAGGATCCGTTTACAGCACCATGACAACCCCGGATGCACCATGTGATAGAGCATATAAAAGAACATCAACACGACAACGGAGGCAAACATCATCTCAGCAACAGCACGATATTCTTTTAATTGAGGAATAGCTGAAATGACAACAGCGGCTAACAACACAAGTATTAAGTAACGTCGTTTGGATGCCGGTTCTCTTTTACCGACCACGGCTCCTAACGCGAGAACCACTAATGCCACAACCCAGCTCAAAACGATTTCAAAGCTCTTTCTAACGACTCGGCCTTCCACTGCGGCTGTCCCGCCAAGATTCCCAAACTCATATAACAAGTAATCCGAATGGTGCTGATAACCCAAATTCGACTCAACACGTGCAAGCAGATCGATATCCAGGCTGTTTCTGCCTTCCAATGCCCAGACCAGACCGGATTGCCGTCCACCCAGCGAAGTTTTTCCATCGCCCCCTTCTCCTTCCGAAGGAGTAATCTCTTCGTCAGCAGTTTCCAGATCGTCGGCAAGCAATTCAGGCCTGGAATCTGCTTTTGGTTGAGCCGGAGCATTCGCGGGTGCATCCATGTTCGCTTCAAGCTTGCTCAATTCATCTTTAGCCTTTTCAGCTAAATCCAGTTCTTCATTGCTACTATCAAACGGGGTTGGTGGTGCCGATGGTTCCGGCGCAGCTTCTGATTGAGGGGCTCGGTCGGCGGTCGGAGCTTCTGCTGTTTCAGCAAACGCTTCATATTCAGCCCCTGCTTCAGCTCCTTCCATCGGCATGGCAAAATCAGCGTCGCCGGAATTTGCAAATGCCACCTGACTGTCAAAGCTAGCAGCAGGTCCTTTACTTCCCCCAAGGGCAAGTCCACCGGTTGCTAAGAACAGGCCACCGCCCAGATAAGCAGCCTGGGGCGTTACACGGACTGGAGTATTGGTTTGCTTCATGACATCTGAATTACTTAGGCTCAAGCGATAACTAGCTGGAACCATCATTTGCCATTTCACTCGAGCAGGTTCTACCAGTGGTGCATCGGCTGCGTTCTTAATACGACCGTGTTCGTACAATTGAGGAGCTAGCAGACTAAATCCATCCCGTGTGCTTTGTTGTTGAGCATAGATCACTCGCAAATCTCTCAGATTTCCAGCATCCGCTCCTGCTGTCGACAAGTCCACAAGGAAGCCTTCTGCGTCGAGTGCTTTTTGAGGCTTCACCGTCACCGCATCATCAACCACTACGCTCCACAAACGGGAATTTTGAGGCAAGACAACTCGCACATAATCGGATTTCGTTAATAGCGAATACCTCGCAACAGTCTGGTAGGCGCCTCGATTGGTCACATAGGTTAATAATTCCGCCCGATTTATAAGTACTGCGGGGATAGCACGCAACTCAGGGTAGGCGATATTCACCTTCACGTCCGGAGATTCAACGGTATATCGAAATGCCGCCACGCGATGCTTACCAACGACGTAACCATTTACCGCTAATTCACCGACGTCGACCGGCTTGAATCCTTCATCGTCCACCGCAACTTCTAACTCCGGCGATGCTTCCACGGAGAACACTCCCGACTGATACCCTGTTCCTACAACTTGTGGAAACGCTGCCTTCAGATGTTCTGCCGTATCATCAACTTGCTGGTTGTACTGGATCCCCAGTGTAATCTGACTAAATGCCGGAGTACTTAACAGTACTGTCCAGATACGCTGCTGTCCCTGCACCTCTGAATTGAACTGCTTTACTGTAGTCCCTGCGATACCTGTAATCGTGATATTCTCTGGTGTCTCATTTGCCGGCAATGCCAACACCACTTCTTCAAGTTGCGATCGTTGGATATCAATTGACACTTCGTGATATGCCTTATGAACTCCTTGTTGGACATCAAAAAACGATGCTAGTCGGGAGGCAAATAACGCCGGCACGCGGCGCACCACAGCAGAAACTGCATATTCGGTGGAGTCGAACTGGTAAGCCAGTGCGACAGGGCTTGAAAGAGAAGCCCGAGTAGGATCGGAAGCAGACAACGGAAAGGCTCCCTCTACCATGTCCGCCCTGATCTCAAAGACATCCTGATACTGGTCAACCGCCCGAATACCAACCACTCCGGAACTGCGGTACGTATCCTCTACGATGAACGTGGGAGTCTGCAACGTGTACTCATTCCAGTTTTCCAGCCAACCATCCGGAACTCGTTCTGCGACTAACGTCACACGATGTAATTCACCAAAGGCACGGCGACCGGGAAATTTAACATGCAAGCGGCGGACGCCTTCTGCATCCACTGTTTCGTGATAATTGAGCTGAGTTTGCGTTTCGTCCACAATGGCTGTGACATTCCAACCTTCCGGAGCCTGCACATCAAATCCAAACAGATCGTCGAGTGCCGGATATAAGTAAAAGTCCACAGCTGCCTGATGGCGATCTCGCAAAAAAGTAAGTACTGTGTTCGTCTGAACATTTAGCTGACTTTCCGGTTGCAATACCTTGGCTGAGACTTCAAAGTCTTCCTGCGGAATATAATACGTTGCCAAAATCTGAAGCGGCGGCGCTCCGGGTTCGACGACAAAAATCGACTGCGGAAGAGCATTTTCCAAAACGGCGTTATTGAGTGGTATTGCTCCACTGGCCGCCAGTGAGCTAACAGCTAATCTACGTTCAGCGAGGATTCCAATGACACCGGTTGATGTTTCAACATTCCGTGCTTTGATCGTTGGAAATGTCCACGCACCCCATTCCGGTGTTGTTTCAATTGCTGTCACTTTGACCGTAACGGTCTTAGTTTGAGGTGAGCGAAACTCCACTTTGAGTACATTAACTCCGTCAGCTTCACTTACCGACCACCGTGCCAGATCGGGCGTATCTACATTGGTGACTTCAAACCCCGGAGGTAGTTCATATTCAAATTCAGCAGCAGCTCCCTGAACGATTTCCATTGAGAAAGTGGCGTGCAACCTTTCGAGGGATTCATTCAACTCGTCAACAATAACACTGCGAGCAATCGTTTGTCGCTCGGTTTGCAAACGTTTATTGTTGAGTGACATCGTCACAGCCAAAGGCCCCGGCACTGGCAAGAGCTCAAACGTCGTGACATTCGCCTGCGTATCGACTGTCCGACTAATGACGCTTACGCCTGATTTAATCTCAATATTCCCTGAAACTACCATTCCAATCGTTTCATTTGGCGCATGGGGCAGTTCCAGGCCAAAGGACTGCTCTGCGGCAGCATGCCGTACTGGAGTCGCTAATTCCATTACGACCGTCGACTTGCCTTTTGCCTGCAGCAGAACACTGATGTTTTGTGGATTCGTCCGCACAACCGGCGCCGCCTTGCCATCAATCTGAGCACTCAGCACTGAAACGCCAACCAACTTAAGCGGTAGTAATTGCAGACCGTCAGCCAGCGACTCCACTTCCAGCGTTGCCTTGACTGTTGCAAAATCCTCATGCAACTGCAGGTCATACTGTGCTTTCCCAAGCACAGCATTTTGAGGTGGAGTGTCACCGGGTTTGATATCTGCTTTCTTCAGTAACTCGTCGTACTCGCCACGGGGCAGGTAAATTCGTTCTATCGGACCAGCCAGAACCGACTTCAAATCTTTGAAGGGGACATAGATCTCACGAGCCTTCTGTTGAGCACTCACGGGATACGTCAGACTTAGCAGCAAGCCAAGCAATATCGGAATTATTCGAAAAGTAGATCTCATTACTTCTCATCCTCCGTATTCGTAGCTTCATCTTCTGACTCATCATCCGGACCTTCCGGAGGTTCTCCCGGGAAATCACTCAGTTCATCATGCTCCACCGTCTCTTCGATCGTTACTGAGGAGTCGTCATTACTGGCGCTTTCGGTCAAAATCAATTCGTCGTCATCTTCAAAGTTGACGTTCTCTTCTTCGCTGACACCATCTAAGACTTCGCTATCTACCGTTTCTGATTCAGCACGTTCTTCTTCATCGGCCAGACTTTCCGGGCTATTTGGGCTGTCCGAGGCGGTTACATCAGCGACGTTCGTCAACGACGTTACACCTTCGTTCTCGTCGCCAACCGTTTCATCAATCGTGTCCACAACAATCGCATTCTTCTTACGACTTACTAGTTTCCTGGACAGTCCAATAAACGGACGGGAAATATCTTTCATTCCCCAAACGACAACCATCATCCCTAATCCAACCAGAACACCACTGAACTCAAGGCTACTGGTAAGAACAGGCTTAACCATCGCAATCCCAAGTGAGGCGGCAAGCACAAGCAGCATCAAAGCAATCTGCTTCCTTAAACTAAGAAACAGCCCCAGAAGACCTAGTACAGCTAAGCCGGCAAACAGGAACAGGTTTACCTGGGATCGATCACTCAGTGTTAGAACCAACGCTTCCTGACCTGGATTGATCGTCGAAAAATGCAAACTCTGTTGACGATTGGTTGGATAGATATCTCCTACGTGATAACCTGCTGTCACTTCATCAATGACTTGGTGCGAATCAAAATTCCGGTCGTTATTGACGATTCGTTCCTGCAGATACTCAAGCCAGGATCCTTCAAGATGATCATCCCAATCTCCGCTATAGTCAAGCAACACTGAATTTCGTGGCAACTCTACCCCGACAAAAATCTGATTGACGGCTTCCACTCCGGTGAAGACCGGTACGGAGATCATGTTGGCTTTGTGTTTAATGTTGTAAACCAATTCCACCACAAACACTTCGCCGAGCGACTGGGTCGTAAGAGGGATGAAATAAGATCCCTCTTGATCACCAGAATCATTGATCTCGAGACCGACCGAAGAGCCATTAATACGCAACGGATCATTCGTCAATTCTGAATTGGGCGGCATTTGCAACGCAATCCGCTGATCTACCGAACGCATTCTAAATACCGAATGGACAACCGCATTACCGCTTCTTCCGAGTTGTACTCGTACATACCCCATCTCAACGGCTGTCTTTTCGATTTCCTTTAGATCGAATCGATTGACTTGAAGTCCTAACTTCCAGTCGTTGCCATGAAATTCCATCGCTAACGTACCATCGGCCGTGTTACCTGCGAGCTGAATATCATGTTGCGGATCAATTTGACGCAGATTTTCCGGAGTGCTTTCAGGGTCAGTGACCTGAGAACCTTCGCTGTCACCGTCCTTAAGTCCAATCGGTGCCACGTCCAGATTTTCAGCTTTCTTAAGAACAATCTGTCCCCAACTGCGATCGACATTTTGCGGAGCCAAACGATCCACTGCGATGCGGTCCACGGATTCGACATCTAACTGTTCCAGCGGCATATTCCACGACAAGTTGATTTGCACCGCACCTAACAACTCACGATTGGAACTCAATTCCCAGGCAACGTAACCAGCAGCAACGTCTTCCGGAGCGGGTTCAATCACATTCTCAGTAATAAAATTGGATGAATCGTTACGAATTTCATCGGCGAGTGATATCGGCACATCAAGCCGAAAGGTTTTAACGCCGCTATAGCGAATGTTGTAGTGCAAACCAACGTTGAATTTCACTTCGCCCTGATCAACATCAGCGACAATCAACTGTCCAACTTCAATATGTGGCTTACGACGTTCTACATCGAATACCGGAGCAAAGGCCTCTTCAGCGTAACGAAACCCTTGAGCCGGACGCGCATTTTGACGAATCGACAATGGTGAAATGTGCTCTGCCTGAATTTCATTAACGGCAACACTTTGTCCGCCTGCAGTTTGCTTCGGAGTTAAACGCAATCCTTCCGGAGCAATAATGAGTACCCGACCACGCACCTGTTCGACCGATGCCGGCACCACTCTAGCTAATTCCAATGTATATTCGGAGGCCACACCGGTGGGAGTCACTAAGTTGTCATCGTTGTGACGTTTTTCAAGACCAAGTTGCAGAGCGACAAGACCGAAAGCTTTTCTGGAAAAGTTCACTCGATAAACGCTCGGCGCGTTCTCCACCACATGGTGATTTTCAACAACTACCGGTTGGTAATTCCCTGCCTGCACTCCGTGGACTTCACGCACCGTGTATCCTTTGGGCACCTGGTACTCGACTTGAAATATTCCAGCCCGTTCAACATTAAATAATGTCGTGACATCAACTCGCAGCTGATCTTCCAGTACATGGATATCTACAAACTCTTCAGCCGAGACACGTGGTTGAAGTTTTTCAATTTTCAACACCAATTCATAAGGAGGCGCTGCGTATCGATAGAGGAAATCCCATTCGCCTTGCTGGTTACCAACCTGAGTGGAATCCACCTGTAACAACCCGGTCCGCGTTATGACGTCTGCCCGCAAATCCCCTTCTGTACGAACCATGACCAGTCCCTGCTGCCGGGAGACTCCCAATGCTTCTATTTCAGGAACGGTAACTTCGACCGCAGCATTTTGCATGCCGACTTCCAAGTCAAAACGCTCTAGTTCGAGACTAATGTTTTGAGAAACGGTCGCTGGTTCAAACAGTTCCACGTTGATTACTTGAGCATTTTTCTCAAGTTCTACATCCCATCGACGCACATTCGCATCAAACACTCCAGCAATTTTTTGGCCGGCAGGAATTCTGATTTTAAGTTCTGTCAATTCGCTCCTGGTGATGGCATAAGTTAACGTTGCCTGAGTACGCTGCGAGCCCTCTCCAATAATGACGTTTTGTCGGGTTTGCACAGTTGCCAGCGCAGTCAATCCCGAAGCACCTTCACTCTTGGGCGTCCAGTCGATTTGAACCTGCGGCGCTAATCCAAAAAATGCAATCAATACGGTTTCCGTGGGGACCTGCGGAGTTGGTGCGTCACCGTTATCGACGTCGGCACCGTCTCGTGTTTCAGTCGCGGCAACAAGTGGTCGTACGTTTACTTTAACCCCGGGATCCTTGATCGTGATTTTCCAACGATTGATAGAAGCTTGTGGAGCCTGAAAACCGACCTGATTCAACCCCGGTGATTTGGCATATGTCTTTGCGTACTTTAACTCCAGGGTCAGACTATCAGACTGACCTTGCTGCTGATCGATTAGGAGAAAATATCCCTGGCCGGGACGGAAGACGATGCGTGCATTATCCTCGCCTATCTTTGCTGACGAAATTGCAGCATCCGCTAAACGTAAAGGAATCTCGTGCCAACCTTTGCCCAGTAATTGAATTTCCAATTGAGCCGTAACTTCCATCACATCACCACGAACTTCAGCCGATGACTCAATACTGGTAATCAATGAACGTAGCGGAGGTCCCTGTTCAACTTCGGTGGAAGAATTTTTGCGAGCCGAATCCCACAATTGCTGGAATTGCTCGTAGGGCAAGAACACTCCCCGAGCAGGCTTTTCAAAAACCTGAGGAAGCTTCTCATAGGGAACATAGATAATCTGTTCCTTGAGAGGATCTTTTATCTGCTCCGCTGGCGCGGCCTGCTCCTCAGGAGCCCGCTCTTGCTGTGGAGCTTCCGCAACCGGTTGAGCGAAGGAGAATTTTACAATTAGTAAACTAAAAACTAAACCAAGCAGGAATCGTTTCGAATTCATCTCGAGTCTCATCGATTAGGTAGACCTATATTTCAACACTCAAATAAAAGCCATGCCCAATATTCACTTTACGTAACTGGCAAAAGATAGGCAGACTTTTATATGTGCTTATTATATTGATTTCTAACCAACGCAGGGAAAAGCCTTTTCCACCGCAGGTATACCACTAAGACGCTCGCGAAATAGCGTTTGTTCCCGAAAAATCCTACTTAACCGGAATAATCGGAACTCATCCAGCAGCTCCCAACATCAGATGAAGCTGATTTTTTACCTGATTCGTTTATAAATCGCGGTAGCCATTAACTTTGCCCCGGCACCGTTGGGATGTACGCCATCGGGTATTAATTCAGGGTGAGGTTGCAGAACCTTATATAGATCAATCACTTTGACGCGTTTGGCCTGCTTGACGGCTTTATTCAAAGAGGGAATCACCTCCCCTTTAACAACCGCTTCTGTGATTCCCCAACGATCTGTCGCCACTGGCACAGGACGGCAAACATAAATCTGTGGTTTTGAATCCAGCTGCTGAAAATGTGAAATCATTGCCAACAGATCGCTACCATAGAGATGTGCATTCTTCCAATTCTGAGGCTTGCTATCATTGGTACCCAATTTAATGATGACAATGTCCGGCAGGAAATCACTTGCCATCTTAAACTGGGGCCGAGTCCAATACGATAAGTCTCCCTGTTTGAGCATCGTAGCGCCGTTGACTCCATAATTACGAACGTCGTAACCGTCACCAAGAAGCCGCCCCAATTGCACGGGGTAGTTATCGTTTTCACGATCCTTGATTCCGGCTCCATACGTAATGCTGTCACCAACACAGGCAATCCTGATGGGATCAGCCGCCAGGCCTGTCGAGGACATCAACACGAAAATGCTAAGCAGCATTGGTAGTTTAGACAGACGATAACGGATCACGATGTTCACTCCTTAGTACGACACGCCTAACAGGCAAGCACAGTAGATTACGAGCGCTAATTTTGCTGATTCACTTTAGCACAGCCACTCGGCGTAAGCTATCATGCATGTGTCGAACATCCTCCAATGGACCTCTAAATAACAACATGTCTCCTTTTGCCGAAATTGAACTAAGCAGTCTCTCTAATTTCCAAATGATCGACTGGATCATTGTCGGCTGCTACCTTTCGATTTCTCTAATCATTGGCATACTCGTTACACGGTATGCCACAAGCATGACTGCTTTTATCGGTGCCGGAAGGAGTGTCGGCCCCTGGCTAGGCGTGGCCACGATGACTGGCACGGAAATGGGGTTGATCACCGTGATGTATATGGCACAGGCAGGATTTACCGGTGGCTTTGCCGCATTCCATATGGCCGTCATTGCCGGCTCCGGGACTCTATTTGTTGGCTTAACAGGATTTATTGTCGCGCCCTTACGCGCCGAAAAAGTGCTCACAATTCCCGAATACTATGAAAAGAGATTCGGCAAAGACGTTCGAGTCGTGGGTGGCATTATTCTCGCGGCGGCAGGTATTCTCAACATGGGACTCTTCCTACAGGTCGGAGCGAAATTCATCGTAGGAGCAACCGGACTGTCCTTCGACGGAACGGCGTTGATGAATGTCATGACCGTCCTGTTGATACTTGTACTGGTTTACACCGTTTTGGGAGGAATGATATCGGTCATCCTTACTGACTATACACAATTTGTAGTTCTGTCATTTGGCATCATTGCAACCACTTATTTAGCTATCAATCAAATCGGCGTATCTGAAATGCAGGTAGCCATCGCCGAGGGAATGGGTGAGGCCGGTTTCAACCCGGTCACGACCGGTGGCGACTTCGGAATATCCTATGTCCTGTTTCAGTTGTTTGCTGCTGGAATCGTTGGTTGTGCTGTATGGCCAACCGCGGTTTCACGAGCCCTGGCAATGGAGTCTCCCAAAGCCGTCAAACAGCAATACACTGTGTCAGCAATCTCCTTTACTATTCGATTCTTGATCCCCATGTTTTGGGGCATCGCAGCTTACACTTTTTTTTTCAACAGCTCCCACGAGATTGCCTCCATGTTCATCGGAGAATCTGCCATAGACGATGCCGGGCTTTACGCCATGCCTGCATTCTTAGGCCAAGTCTTACCCACGGGCCTGCTAGGGCTTATTGTGGCAGCCATGATTGCTGCTTTTATGTCTACCCATGATAGCTATTTACTATGTTGGTCCAGCGTCTTGACACAAGATGTCGTCGCACCGCTCTCAAAGAATGAACTTTCAAATGACCAGCGTATTACGCTCACCAGAGTGTTCATCGTTCTCATTGGTGCTTTTATCTGGGGATGGGGATTGTTCTACGAAGGCAATGATCGTATTTGGGATTACATGGTAATCACCGGTTCGATCTATGCAACCGGCGCAGTCGTCGTGCTGGTGGGTGGACTTTACTGGAGCAAAGCAAGTCGTCGCGGAGCCATGGTGGCTTTGTTAGTCGGAGCAACAGCATTGCTGGGACTCGAACCAATGCGACATGGTTGTATTGCCCTCATTGCTATAGTAGTCACCATCGATGTCGAATACTGGCAGCAGGAAGTAACTTCCTCAGTCGTAGGGCTATTCAGTCTGGGGCTGACCACCCTTTCCTTTATTACCTGCTCTTTAGCCTTACCCGATCGTCCCAACTGCAAAGAGGAGCAATCAAGCGATGCCTGAACCCCCTGTTAATTACTCAGTCTGGTTCAATTCCTGGATGGCCTTACTCTATGGCGCATTGGGAATCTTTTCCATTGTTGCCGTCGTCGTCACGATCAAAGGCTGGAAAGAGATAAAAGTCATGCTTCAAAAACTGAAGCAGAATAACGCAGCCCAATAGAAGCTGTTAGCTGAGGATTCCCTCAGCGACTTCACCATGCACATCGGTCAGACGGAAGTTACGTCCGGAGTAACGATAAGTTAATTGCTTGTGGTCCACTCCGAGCAGGTGCAACAAGGTTGCATGAAGATCATGCATGTGCGTTTTGTTCTCGACCGCTTTATGACCAAATTCATCGGTAGCACCGTACTTAAACCCTGCTTTCACTCCGCCTCCGGCGAGCCATGTTGTGAACCCATTGGGATTATGATCTCGCCCTGTACCATTATTTTGCGAGTAAGGCGTACGTCCAAACTCAGCCCCGAACCAGACAAGCGTATCTTCCAGCAATCCTCGTTGAGCCAAATCCTGCAGTAGACCGGCAATCGGTTTGTCAACGCGTTTCGCATGTCTGGCGTGCTCAGGCAGGTTCGAATGTTGATCCCAGGACGGATTCGCACCAGCATCGCCATACGTGACCTGAATATATCTCACGCCTGACTCAGCCAGTCGGCGAGCCATCAGACACTGCGTGCCAAAATCTCTGGTTTCCTTCTGATCGACTCCATATAACTTTTGAATGGCTTCCGTTTCTTTGGACACATCCAGAATTTCAGGAGCATTATTCTGAAATCTCCAGGCCAGTTCATAAGAGCTAATAACAGCATCCAATTCTTTATCACCGTCTGCATCAGATGTCTGATCCTGATTGATCGCACGTAGCAGTTCAAATTGCTCAAGCTGTTGCTGTTTTGTCAGTGACTTATTGACCAGGTTTTTCACTTTGGCTTCGTCGGCACTGCGTCCGGCGCTACCGAGTGTCGTTCCCTGATGAATCGGCGGTAAAAAGGCATTGCCGTAATTCCGTGCTCCCCCATTTCCCGGGGACGGAGCAATAGAAACGAACGCCGGAAGGTTATCATTTTCGCTTCCCAGAGCATAGCTAATCCAGGAACCCATCGAAGGCCGTACAAAATTTGTCGCGCCGGTATGTAGAAACAGCGTCGCCGGCCCATGCGCCACACCCTCGGTATGCATGCTATGGATCATACACATTTTGTCGACATGATGAGCCATTTCGGGAAAGAGCTCTGAGACTGGCTGGCCACATTCACCATACTGTCGAAACTTCCATGGCGACTGCATCAAACTCTGTTGGCTACCGCGTTTACCTGTATTGGCAATCGTGCGAGCATCATCAAATGGCATCTTTTCGCCATGACGTTTTTCAAGAATCGTTTTGTAGTCAAACGTATCAACCTGGCTGGGGCCACCCTGCATAAACAGAAAGATAATGCGTTTGGCCCGAGCTGTATGATGTGGTCGTTTTGCCGCTAAGGGGTTTTCAATGCGTAAGGCTTCATCACCAGCGAGCATGCCGGACAGAGCCAATGACCCAAATCCGCACGAGGCGACCTGTAAGGCCTGTCGTCTATTAAAGAAAACTCCACTCACCTGTAATTATTCCATTCTAAAGATGAACTATTTGAACTAACTCTACCTAATTAATATATCGAAAATCTACGGATGCAAATACAGCTTGAATTACTCGAGCCCAGTTTTGCAATCGCTGTTCTTCATTTTCAGATTTATTGACATAGGCCAAAGATACCGTTATTTCCGTTTCCGTCGGCTCACGCCCCAGGATTGCCAACGACAACAGCGTCATGCGCCGCGCGTCATCTATCTCCGACATTTGAGAAAACCGTTTGGCTGCCAGCTCCGTGTATTGCATGACTTTGGGGTTATTGAGCATAAACAGAGCCTGAGGCGAAGTGCTGGAAACATCTCGACGTCCAACAACCACGCTCGGGTTGGGATAATCAAATACCTGAAAGATCTCAGGCAATGAATTCCTAAATGCCGGCCAGTAGATTGCTCGCCGAAAACCTTCGTGGGCATAATCATAGTCATTCTTAGTGCCCGATTTAATGGTTTGTCCACCTACGGTTAAATCTAATTCACCCGATACAAACAACATCGCATCCAGAATACTTTCAGCATCCATCCTGCGTCGACTCATACGCCCCAGCCATTTATTTTCAGGGTCTTTCTCAAGCTGTTCTACGGTTGCCTGTGAGTGTCTTTGGTAGGTTTCGGTCAACACAATTTCCCGAATCAATGCCTTCGTCGACCACCCCTTTTCTTTCAGACTGACGGCCAAATAATCCAGCAATTCCGGATGCGATGGCAATTCCCCCGTAACACCAAAATTATCCGGCGTAGGCACGATGCCTACTCCCATTAACCAGCCCCAAACACGGTTGGCATAAACACGCGCCGTCAAAGGATTTGTGTCGCTGGTAATCCACTGCCCCAATTCAACTCGTCCACTCTCCGCTTGAGAAATGGTGTTCACGGAACCATAAGTCGCCACCTGCAGGAAACCCCGGGGGACATCGTCACCAAGATTATGAACATCACCACGAATATGAACCTGAGTATCAGCAATCTCACCGGCTTCATTCACGGTCATGTAGCTTTCTGCCTTAGGCACCTGTGCCTGCAATTCTTTTTGTTCGGCCTCTAACTCTTTCACTCTCGTTGCAATGGCTTCCACATCAACACTATCCTCGAGCGGCGTTTCGCTTGCCAACACTTCCCTGGACAAAAATTGAACTGCGTCGATCACAACCGCTCCCTGAGCCTTGGAAACATCCACGACCACCCTGGGTTTCATCCCTTTTTCAAACCGGTACATTCCCAATGAGTCGAAATGTCCATCGACTGCCGGCAAGGTGGTTTCGTCAAGAACGGTTACTTTCGAGCCATCCGCGTCCCAAACCTCAACGGGTAGAGATTTGGGACGGTTGCCAGCATAAGCATAGGCAAACCGCACTTCATATTCGCCTTCCAGTTCTTCCGGAGGCTGGAAGGTCGCCGTCGTATTAGCAGCACCACCTCCGGCAAATTGATATCCCGCTCCAATATAGGTTTTAACGGACTTGGACTTACTCCAATTCCCTGTCAGGATCGCATCCTCGTCATCGACTACAATTCCGATCGCATCCTCGACGCCAATCACGCCGACCTTCGTGTCCTTGGTGAGCTTCGCTAATTCACTCGAAACCAAAGCGAGCTGCGAATTAACCTGCTTTGCAGTTGCTTGCTGCTCGGGTGGTAACGGCAGTTTCGCTTCGACCCATTTCCCGACATTCGCATTAATAATCGATTCGGTACTTTTAAGAATCCCCGCTAACGCATAATAGTCTTTGGTAGGTATCGGATCGAACTTATGATCGTGGCAACGAGCACATCCAATCGTCTGACCCAGTAATCCACGTCCGATCGTTTCCAACTGTTCATCCACCGCATCCATCCGCAGCTTGGCTTTATCCTGATCTTCCAGGTTGTTATTGCCCATCGCCAGGTATCCGGTCGCGATCAGGTTCTTACGCCGCTGCTGGTAGTCATCCGTTTCCAACAAGTCTCCGGATATTTGCTGGCGGATAAACTGATCGACAGGAATATCGTCATTGAAACTCTCAATAACATAATCCCGATAACGCCATGCTTCGTTATAGATCAGTCCACGCAATGTAACCGATTCGGCATATCGCACGACATCAAGCCAATGACGTCCCCATCGCTCTCCGAATCTTGGAGACCGCAACAACTCATCGACCAGCCGTGAATACGCATCCTTAGCATCATCCTCTACAAATGCCTGGATTTGTTCCGGAGTTGGCGGCAGTCCCAGCAAATCGAAATACAAGCGACGAATCAAAACTTCTCGACTTGCTCTGCCGACGGGCTGGAGACCTGCCTCAGCCAGCGATTTTTCAATGAACACATCGATGGCATTATCTGCGGTAATGTCATCTGACAACACTGGCATTTGGATCGGACGATACGCCCAAAATTCACGCCCCGCTTCAATATCAATTTCTGCGGCTGCGATTGCTTCGCCTTGCCGCGGATCAACCGCTCCCATTTCAATCCACACGCGAAAATCCGCAATCACGCTATCCGGCAACTTTCCTGCCGGGGGCATCTCATAAAGATCGTAGTTTAGCGACCCCAGCAAAGTCCCTTCTTCGGGATTTCCCGGAACAATGGTCGCTCCGCTCTCTCCTCCAGCAAGCAGACCGGCACGACTATCAAGCAGCAATCCTCCTCGCAACTCATCGGTCTTCGCAGATTCTTCAGAATGGCATTTGTAGCAATGTTGAACGAGTACCGGGCGGATTCTCTTTTCAAAAAAATCAAGCTGTTCAGCCGTTGGCTTTGGTTGCGTTGCAGCTTCCTGCGCAGTGGCTGCAGCTTGCGTCAGCACTGTCACCAACACCAAACAAACTCTCTGCACCAACGATTTCTTATTCACTCGATTGAACCGCTCTAAAGTTCGCAAACATATTCAGCAATATCTATGATAACAACAAAACAACGATACACTAAGCCAGATTCACAACAGTGCACCAGGCTACCAACCTAAGGTTCACATGTTTGGTTTGTTGTTTTGCATTCAATTTGAATGGTGAATAATAAGGGAATTGCGATTATAACAAATACCTTACATTCTCCCTCAATCGTCGATTGAAGATCCATCATGAGCCCATTAATCATCCTTGTCATCTCCATTGTGCTGGTTGTAGCCGGAATCTTAGTGCTTAAGCTTCACGCCTTCCTGGCACTGCTGTTAGCCGCTCTGGTTGCTGCCTTTCTTACGTCCGGAGACGCGTTAGACACTTACGCTAAAGATCAGGGCATTAAGGAATATGAGAGCCTCTTTGGAAAAGCACCGAGCGAAGATGCAACTCAGGAAAACTACGACAACACGAAGGCTGATTTTATAGAAAACTATCGCGCCAAATTCCGACAAAAATCGCCAATGGTGCGAGTAGCCGAAGGATTCGGAGCAACCTGTGGAAAGATTGGTATCCTGATCGCGATGGCCTCTATTATTGGCAAATGCATGCTCGACAGTGGCTCCGCCGACAGGATTGTTCGAACCGTACTTAGACGCCTGGGGCAAAAGAATGCCGGAGTCGCCTTTATGGGAAGTGGTTTTCTGTTATCAATCCCCGTTTTCTTCGACACTGTCTTTTACCTCATGATCCCGCTTGCTAAGGCGACACGTCTTCGCGTTGGTAAAAACTACTTACTCTACATCATGGCTATTGTCGCCGGTGGTTCGATGGCACATTCTCTCGTACCACCGACCCCCGGACCATTGGTGGTCGCTCAGGAATTCAACGTCTCCTTAATCTCTATGATTATTGCGGGCTGCTGCGTCGGACTCTGCTCATCGGTGGCAGGCTTAACTTTCGCAACATGGCGAAACAAAACCATGGAAGTGCCTCTACGGGACAGCGCGGATGCGAAACTTGAAGACCTTGAAGCTCAGACACAGAAGGACGATAGCGAACTCCCATCTTTTTGG
The DNA here is from genome assembly GCA_002348315.1 of Planctomycetaceae bacterium UBA2972. Classification (GTDB taxonomy): domain Bacteria; phylum Planctomycetota; class Planctomycetia; order Pirellulales; family Pirellulaceae; genus UBA721. The sequence continues at coordinate 76,728 of DEAW01000154.1, forward strand.
GTCTCCTTATTGCCCATCATTCTGCCAGTCCTGCTGATCGCTGCGGCAACTGCCACGGACACGTACTACAAAAACCTCCCGATCGGTGAAGAGCCGGCTGGTTGGGTTGACGCCATCAAACCGACAGTGAAGACGTTGGGCGACAAAAACATTGCACTCATCCTGGCTGGTGTAGCTGCGATGCTAACACTGATCACTCGTACGGGTGTCGATCGAAAGAAAATGGCCACTGCCATCTCCGGTGCGTTAGCAAGTGGCGGCATTATTATCCTGATCACATCCGCTGGTGGCGGATTCGGAGCGGCGATTCGACAGAGTGGTATTACCGACGTTGTCGCCGGATCCGGAGATGACGTCGCAACGCTCAGCACCCTGGTCATGGCCTTTTTCCTGACAACGTTGATACGAACGGCACAAGGGTCTTCGACCGTGGCCATGATCACCGTCGCCAGCATCTTTGCCCCTCTTGCTCTTCAGCCCGAACTGCTTCCCTACCACCCTGTCTATCTCGCACTGGCCGTCGGATGCGGTTCTAAGCCGATTGCCTGGATGGCCGATAGCGGCTTCTGGGTCATTTGCAAAATGAGTGGAATGACTGAAGCCGAGGGGTTACGAACGGTTACACCGATGAGTATTGTGATGGGGATAGTAGGACTTGTGGCTACATTGATTGGTGCCACAGTCTTCCCTATGGTTAGCTAATTCGTCACCAGCCGGCACACAGAACAAAGCCCATGTCCGCATCACAAATCAACACCCTGACACTCTACAAGAACATCAATAATGCTTCGGCTGGTATCGCTGCATTTCAATCAGCACGCCGACTGGGAATCTTCGATGCCTTACGCGATGGCCAAAAGACGGCTGAGCAAGTCGCCGAAGTGATCGATGCCAATCCCAGACGAGTGGCCCTGTTGCTTGATGTGCTCGTAGGTTTATTAGTTGTGGAACGCTATCAGGACGATTATGCCCTAAGCCAAATGATGCATTTACTAACAGGACACGACGCCGATCTTGGCGAAGCCCGTTTCCAGAGACTCGATGACTATGTGAAAAGTTCTACAGCCGTTGACGATTTACGGGACGTGTATCGGCAACGCATCACGTCAACCCAATGGCAGGTTTCACCATCTGCCATGCAGGTGGCGAAATTCCTCAACCTAAGTGAATTCGAGCAATCGCTGAATATCCTGGACGTCGGTTGTGGTACTGGAGTCTGGAGTCTTTCGGTCGCTCACGTTGACCCGGAATCCCGAATTACATTTTTTGACCAGCAGGAACCAGTACAAACAGCACTCGAGACCGCTGAGTCCATTGGCATGGAAGGTCGGGTCCATAGCCATGTGGGGAGCCCTTTTCACGGGGAACTGCCAAACGAGCAGTACAATCTGGTAATTCTTGGAAACCTACTACACTTACTAGATGCGTCGGAACAACAAAACCTAATCACCAAGGTTGCTCAGTGTGTCAGTCCAGGTGGAAAATTAGTCGTCATTGACATTTTCCCCGGTCAGGATGCGGGGGATGTAAGCCGGGCGCTATTTGCATTAGACCTTGAGCTACATGTTCCCACCGGAAAACTGGTGGATCCCATCGAGTTAAAAGCAGCGATCGAAAACGCGGGGTTCGATCCTCCTCAATACTCTCATCTAAACGAAGTGCCCCACATTTACGGAATCATGGTGGCCGAGAAGTCTTCTTAATTCGCCGTGGCTTCGTTCTCAGCTGAACGTCGCAAAATCAGCTGCGTCAATTCCGGACGGCATCGCAGCCGAATCGGTTGCAGGCCCGAAATCCCGCGACTGACATGCATGACTGTCTTTCCAGCCTGAAAGACTCCGCTGGCATATCGCACACCATGAACACTCGGACAGACAACCGGACCAATCCAGGGAATCCTAATCTGCCCGCCGTGAGCATGCCCGGCCAGCATCAAATCATACTGTTGTGATTTGCCCCATCGTAGCAGGTCAGGTGTATGCACCGCACAGATTGAATAGGCGTGCTCGCCAGGATGGCAGTCCGGAGCCTGACCAATCCAGGGAAGTTCATTCCCCGCAAGCAATAGCTCATGCTCGCCAATCTGCAACTGCACAAACTTGCCGCCAAGGTCTATCCAACCTGCATCCGTCAGGCATTCTCTCAAACGCCTTTCCTGACCAAATCTAACGTCATGATTACCCAGCACAAAATAGTTTCCATGCTCTGCCTGCAAGTCGCTTACTAAATCCACAAGCCAAGCAAGCTTCTCAGGATTATCCACGAAGTCGCCAGTGAGAAAAATGATGTCTGAATTAAGCTGCTGAATCTCCTGACAAAGCCATTCAAAGTAAGCCTTGGGGACGGTTCCGGTGATGTGCAAATCCGAAAAATGAGTAATCTTTAATCCATCCAGTCCAACGGGTAATGCACTGTTAACGATTTCCTTTTTATTAACTTCGAGTTCACCAATCTGATTTCCTGCCAGTGAAAACCAAAATGGTCGTGTCGAATAATCCTCGAATGCCACTCCGACTTCCGACTCCACACATACAAGGCGTGATTCCAGCATCTGCCAGACATTCGGGCAGCGGTCGATCCAAACCTGAGCCAGTCTCCGCACAGCGGTCATCACCAACCAGGCTGTTGCCAGCGTATAGTATCCCCAAACATCCACTAGTTGACCGGCCACAATCTGCCAGGGCGTTCGTGCTTTTGAGGACTGCCACATTTCCAGGAACGGAAGGCAAAGACCGACGATGGCCCACAGCGTCACTGCCTTCTTGAACAACCGCTCAACGGCATGCTCTGCAATCGTCCCCTGCACCCGATTTAACGCTGTCACACAAACAGCAACATGTCCCAGAGTACCCAGGGCGTACAAGCAAAGTTCTAACCAGACAGACATCGCTTCTCTGTCTAACTACTGCGAGCAACATCATTGTGAAAGTCTACCAGAGTTTCACAGACTTCAATTAACTGATCCAGACGGAACGGTTTGTAGAGAATCGCATTGGGATGCAGGCCGGCCTGACGTGCCTTGACGATCGAATGACCAGGGTCATAACCAAATCCGGTCATTAACGCCAACGGTACGGCATCCATGATTTCCTGCAAACGAAGCATTAATTGATGACCACTAAAGTCCGGAAGGTGTATATCAGAAAGGATGATGTTATAGCTCTCATTACCGACAGCACTACGAACCATACAGACGGCTTCACCACCCGATTCTACTGTTTCGACGATACAACCATATCGTTCCAATAGGGCATGAGCATCATTACGAACGCCTTCATTCGCATCGACTACCAACACCCGCTGGCCGGCAAGCTTGGGGTGATGATCCACGACTGCACCGGCGGGCATTGCTTCACCCGGCGCCATATCCTGACCAATTTTATGAATGACCTGACGAATATCGCGTGCATTGCGCAGGATACGTTTTAAGCGATCGGCAACCTCCGGTTCATGACCGATGTATCGTTCCATCACGTTGACCGCGTCATTGAGTATCTTATCGATCGGCAATGCCACCTCGCGGTGAATCGCCTCAATACTCTTATGTGTTGCACTGCTCTTCTCGGCAGCTAGTAAATCAAGTGTATTGAGTGCAAAAGCGATATTCCGAGCGAACAATTCCAGGAAGTGCATGTCGTTTTCAGAGAATGCCTCAGCCTCAGGGCTTTCCACATTAAACGTACCGATCACCTGATCCTGCCACTTGAGCGGAACAGTCAGAGAGCTTTGTGCTCCGGAAAAGGATTCGATAAAGCGTTCATCAGTGGTCACATCATCGACCAGATAACTCTCACCCGTGGCGGCGACAAATCCTGTAATCCCATTGGATTCCCGCCCCACTTCTAATGCACGTTCAGCGGCTTCCTTATCAATTCCGGCGGACAGCAATGGCTCCAGTTTTCCTGACTGATGATTTACCAGCCGAATTTCCACTTTCTCGTAGCTAAGGATTTCCTGAGTGTAATGAAGAATATTGGACTTCAGCAATTCGATTCTATCCTTCACTTCCATATGGAAGATCTCTTCCGGAGAAAGATTCGATAGCTCGACACCCGCTTCATGAATAGCATCCAGTTTTTGCCGATACAATTGCTCCTCAGTAACGTCATGCACAATCACCAGCAGTTCGCCTGATTCTTCATCGCCTCGGCGAACTGGCTTGGCTTCAATGCGAAAGACGACTTCCGAAGACAATTTGTATAAGGCCGAAATGCGGCGTTTCTTTTGAATCGATGTTTCACAGGGGCACCGATGACCAGCCTCCCATTGTCCACCTTCAAGCCAGCTATAAAAAGGAAGGCCGATTACGCTTTCGCAATCGGCCCATTCATTGACTTGTTCATTTGCCCAGAGGATCTTTTTATCCTGGTCGAGGATGGCGACCCCCTGATGCAATTTTTGAATCACCCAGAAAGAATCCGTGAAGAATTGTTTTTTGGGAGCCTCGTTGTCGGTGTCGCTAAAGACTCCGTCGAAGCATTGTTGTTTCATCAGCCGACGTGCTTCACTCCAGTCGGCAGCTACTTCGACATCAAACAAAGAGCACAACGCTTCCGGCGCGGACATCTCGGCAGATGCTGCGGATTTTACAAATAGGATCTTGGCTTGGTCTGACATGCCAATCCCCACTTACTGTGCCTCTCGGTGTAAATACGGTTCCTCGAACCCTCAACATTTACACCCGATAATATACATCGTCAAAACGTGACATTCGTGTTCAATCTTAATGATACCCGCTGGTAACTTAAACTACCCGGTCGCCACCTTTCTTTCTTTATAAACAGAAGTGAATTGGCGTCCTATACCAGCATCCAAAAAACTGTCGCTTTCCTGAAACACCATCACCACGCATCCGTGACCTGCCCAGTCTGAATTGCGGTTTGATAAATAACCCCGTGAATCAACAATTCGCACTGGTTTTCAATACAGATAATGCTCGATAAATAAACAAAGGACCCAACTTCGTCATGTTTCGTGCCTTGATTTTAGGAATCAGTTTTTCACTACTCATCGTCGGCCTCGAAGGATTAGCCGTTGAGAGTGTCATCATTGCGCCCCCGGAATTAATACACGGCCCTGATGCTGAAACAATGCTGGTGCAAGTCACTGCTCTTGTTGCCTGGTTGGCCATTGGTCTCGGCACCAGCCTGACGCTCTATACCTTGTTTACTCGCAAACCAGCGACTACGTCCTCTTCAACGGTCAGCGATATGACTGCCGAACAATCCAACCTACAAATCGCAGATCTGGACTACGGTGAAGTCGACAAGGATTCAGCAGGGCTCGATCGGGAGGTCGATGCTTACGAGAACGATTTTCCTTATGATGAAGACGTCTACGGCGAAGGTGACGACGAAGAAACAACGGAACAAGAAGAGCAATACGTAGACGACGAAGACCTGGAAGACGAAGATGAAGAAGATGAAGATGAATCCGTCGAAGATTTTGACTTCGATGCCTTCAATGACGAGTTTGATATCGACGACCTCCTAAGCGACTAATCAATCCATGCTACCCACTCCACATGACCACCCGAATGCTGAAGTCGTCATTTACGACGGTCATTGCCAATTCTGCACGGCCCAGGTTCGTCGATTGCATCGCTGGGATGGAAAAAAACGGCTCGCATTTATTTCACTACATGACCCGTTTGTTGCCGACCATTATCCAGACCTTTCGATCGAACAGATGATGCAAGCTCTGTATTTCATCGACCGTTATGAGCAACGACATCGCAGCGCATCGGCCATCCGGGTTATTTCCAGACGTTTGCCAAAACTCTGGCCCCTAGCCCTCCTGTTGCATATCCCGCTGACATTGCCAATCTGGAATTGGGGTTATCAACAGATTGCAAAACGCCGCTATCGCCTGACCTGTGAAAGCGATGCTTGTGAAATCCATTTCAAGTCAAAAGACAAATAATTTCCCACTAGGCGAAGTATTCAATTGCATTTTTAAAGATTGCAACACCATCACCCTCGGCCTGCAAACCATCTCTGGTCCAGCGAGGATGCTGAGTGCCATCAAGAAATCTCTCGGGATGAGGCATCAACCCGAAGATTCTTCCCGAGTCATCACAAACTCCGGCGACATTCCTCTGAGCACCGTTGGGGTTTTCCGGAAACCCGTTAGCCGGAGTCCCGTTTGCTGATACATAGCGTAATGCCAGCTGTTGATTTGAATCCAGTTGATCTGCTACCACGTCACTACGCATAACGAATTTACCTTCAGCGTGCGCGATCGGCAGATAGACCTGACTCACACCTCTCAGGAAGACACACTTATCACTGCTGTTCTGCAAATGAACCCAACGATCTTCGTACAGTCCATGATTGTTCCAACAGAGCGTTGCCGGCGGATCCCCGCTGGCATCGTCATCAAGCAATAACCCAGACTTAATCAACACCTGAAAGCCATTGCAAATACCAAGGATGAGTTTGTCACTGTTCTTAAACTCGTGCATTACATCGGCGAGTTGACTACGCAGTTGATTGGCAAAAATCCTACCCGCTGCAACATCATCCCCGTAGCTGAAACCTCCGGGAATACACATAATCTGATACTGTTCGATCAGAGAGGGGTTATCCAGTACGCGATTTAGATGAACGCGATCTGCCTGGCCTCCTGCCAATTCAAATGCGTACTTGGTTTCATGATCACAGTTAGTGCCAGGAGCACGTAATACTAATACTTTTGGTACAGTCATTGTTTAGTCCTGCGTTTAATGCAGACCCTGTCGTGTTATCCGTGCCGGCAATTACCATCGCAATGGGGTCTGCCAGGCTTCTTTTAGTTGTCCAATTGGCGTCCTAAGTACATTCTGTTCGCCATCGTTTATCATCAATTGATCGTCTTCGGTTACCGAACCAATACGAGAAACGGTGGAACCAGAGAATACTGCTTCAAAGGCACTACAATTTTCCGGAGCGACCTCAACCAGAAATCTTGTATTGGATTCAGCAAACAGCTTGATTACTTTATCAGCATCGCCGTCAAAGGGTTGGTCTGTTGTGACAGCACGCAGATCCAGCGTCATCCCCAGTCCACCTGCAAAGGCCATTTCGGCTGCTGCTACAGCCAGGCCTCCTTCACTCATATCATGACAAGCTCGAACCAATCCTGCTTTAATTGCTTGATGCATCGCGGGAAAGATCTGATTACAAGTGTCCGTGCAAACAGTCGGTACAGCTCCACCATCGAGCTCACGAACCAGCGTCCAGTGGGAACCGCCCAGTTCTCTTTTGGTCGTACCCACCTGATACACAACATTGCCGGCTTCTTTGGCATCCATGGATGTACAAGTCGTAACATCTTCGATCTGTCCCATGGCACTAATGAGCAAAGTAGGAGGAATCGAGATGGTCACCTTTTCGCCCACATCATCTTGATAACTGAATTCGTTATTCAGGCTATCTTTTCCCGAGATAAATGGTGTTTTCAGCGCGACAGCCATATCGTGACAAGCCAAAGCAGCTCGCACCAGTGACCCCAGTGTCTCCGGACGATCGGTATATCCCCAGCAGAAGTTGTCGAGTAGCGCGATGCGTGTTGGATCAGCTCCCACGGCAACACTATTACGAATCGCTTCATCAATAGCACTGGCCGCCATGTGGTAAGTATCGTAATCACCATACCGCGGATTCATTCCGCAACTAACGGTGATTCCCCGATCACTACCCAAAACGGGCCTCACTACTGCCGCATCACCAGGCCCGTCATTTTCCACCCCGACCAATGGCTTGAGGACACTACCGGCCTGAACTTCATGATCATATTGCCTTACGACCCATTCTTTACTGGCAACATTCAGACTGGAAAGAATTCCCAGCAGATCACTTTCAAGATTCTCTGCCTTGCCTTCCAGGTCGATCGGTTCGATCGCAGGAATTTCGTAATGGGCTTCGCGAATAATCGGAGGTCGACCATCGTGGAGGAAGTCCATCGTGACATCCCCCACAACTTGATCATGGTACTTCAGAACGAGCCGTCCATGATCCACGAACTTACCCACGATCGTAGCTTCGACTCCTTCAGACTCACACAACGTACGGAATTCTTCCCAGTGCTCGTCCGGCACACTAAAGACCATGCGTTCCTGAGCTTCCGAAATCCAGATCTCGGTGTAATTCAGTCCGTCATATTTTAGAGGAGCTTTATCGAGATAGACTTCCACACCAATCTCTTCACCCATTTCCCCCAGAGCGCTCGAGAGCCCTCCGGCTCCACAATCCGTGACACAACTATACAGATTTCGATCGCGTGCCTCTAACAAGACATCCGTAACCATTTTCTCAGTAATTGCGTTTCCGATCTGAACAGCTCCACCCGACAACATCTCGCTATCACTCGTCAGTTCCGCAGAACTGAATGTGGCTCCATGGATTCCATCTCGGCCAGTACGCCCACCAATGACCACAGCCCATTCGCCGGCATACGCCTCTTTGAACGATTTCTCTTTGGGAATCAGGCCAACATTACCGGCGTAAACCAATGGATTACCTAAATAACGGTCATCAAAATAGATCGCTCCGTTGACGGTCGGAATGCCCATACGATTCCCGTAATCACGTACTCCGGAAACGACTCCCTTCATGACTCGACGGGGGTGCAGAACGCCTGAGGGTAAATCACTGTGAGCCACATCCGGATTAGCAAAGCAAAAAACATCTGTATTACAAATGGGCTTTGCCCCCAGCCCTGTTCCTAACGTGTCACGTATCACACCGCCAATTCCAGTATTGGCCCCTCCATAAGGTTCCAGCGCTGACGGATGGTTATGCGTTTCCACCTTAAAAGCAACATTGTACTGATCATCAAAAGTGACAATCCCGGCATTATCTTTAAAGACGCTCACACACCAGTCGTCGTCACCCAGCTCTTCTCTAATCTTCACTGTTGCGGCAAAAATCGTCTCTTTTAGCATGTTCTCAAAGTGGCGTTCAGTTTCACCATCTTTGTACGCAATCCGACCGGCGAGCGTTTTATGACTACAGTGTTCGCTCCAGGTCTGTGCAACAGACTCCAACTCAATATCTGTCGGATCTCGATCCAACTCCTGAAAATGCTTTTGGATGGTTTGCATTTCAACAAGCGTCAGATAGAGTTGCCCTTCTTTGCTAAGCAATTCCAAAGCGTCGTTATCTAGTTCACGGATCGGCACAATATTCAATTCGAATTGATAGGCCGTACCGACCGCTAATGCATCCAGTTCCAGAGGCCCATGGACGGCCTCTTCGATTGCATCATTGGCTAACACTTTCTCAGCAAGACGATTCACACTTTCCTGGTCGACGCCTGTCACCCAATACTTACGAAAGGTCGAAACCTGGTCGACAGCGACACCGAGATCCTGAATGCCTTTCTGAGCACTCATCGCAACCGGATCCATCACTCCCGGCTTATTGATAACATGAACAAGTAACGCATCTGCTACCGGAGACTGCTGCAGTTCTGCTGCGCCCACTTCCGCAACAACCGTCTTTTCGACGACCGAATCGGCAAGCAATTTGTCCGCCAGCATTTTGGCTTCCTCTGCTGCGATATCGCCTTCGAGCAGGTAGCCATGAACGGCCGCCACCTTTATCGCCGGATCCAGTCCCAGATCGACTGCGTCCGAGGTTACTTCTTCGCCGGCGCGATCCACATGACCTGCTGCCGGATAAATGTCAATTTCCCAAAGACTCACGATTTTGCTTTCCTTGCTTCAAATATCGTAGTAACACTCGCGTGTTATCATTTTCGAGTGCGTCTCGAAATTTATGCAGATCCGCCAAAAAACGGTCCACTGCACGAATGACCTGCTTGTTATTGTCTTGTAGAATTGCCAACCATAATTCCGGATCTGCTCCGGCAATACGCGTTGTATCGGTCCAACCTCCGGCCGCCAGCTTAAGCTGCTGCTGCGTTGCCTGTGAAGACAACACCGAAGAAATGGAATGCGGCAAGTGACTTATGACTGCCACAGCCCGATCATGTTCCCGACAATTCATTTCAACGACACGTGCTCCCAGTGATTTCCAAAATCGAGAGATTCGTGACGTTATGTTCCTATCTGTACTTTTATCCGGAGTAATCACGACCGTTCGTTGTTCGAACAAGTTGGCTGTCGCATTGACCACTCCCCCCTGATCACTGCCCGCCATCGGGTGCGAACCAATAAATACTCCGTTGTCTAAACTCCGCAGCCCTTGCACAATCGTCTGCTTGGTACTTCCGACGTCGGTAATCAACGTATCAGGACGCACAAATTGTGATACCTGACTCACATGATCTACTACGTGCTGTACGGGCGTACCAACAATCACGACGTCGGCAGCACAAACTCCACGCTCGATACTAGTCGTTGTCTCTGTGACCGCTCCCAACTGCTTTGCTTTACGCAATCTGGACGCATTGCGACCAATGCCGATAACCCTCTCCGCAAGACCGCGCTGCCGCAATGCCAGGCCGATTGAACCACCAATCAGACCGACACCCAAAATCGCCACGGTACCGAGGGATTTCATCAAGTAATCCTTACCAAACGAGACTCCTGTCAGACATCAAAAGTAACAGATTTAAAGCAGATGTTCCACCACTCCGGGATGCCCCATTTTATTGAATTCAACAATTCCATCGGTCAGAGTCGAGTTTTGTTGCCTTTGGTGTGGCAGACTATAATGGTAATACCACTTTGTTATCCCCTGTGAAGCTATCCACCGCATGCCCACTGTCTCTTCAAAACGTCTTGCATCCTTCTGTCACCAGATGGGAACAAGCCTCAATGCGGGGCTAGATACAAGGAAGGCCTTTAGCACCTGCAAACATCTCCTGGGTAAGGGACATACGGCCAGCCTCAGTTATATCACCAACGAACTGGAGTCCGGCGGGACACTCTACGAAGGCATTAAACACTGTAAAACGACATTTCCTCCATTACTTTCCATGATGGTTCAGGTCGGTGAAATGTCCGGAAGAACGGAAGATGCCTTCAATGGATTAGGAGACTACTACGACAACCGAGTGGCATTAATCCGCGGGTTTATCAAGAGTGTCACCTGGCCTGTACTGCAATTTGTAATCGCCACGTTTGTCTTCGGATTGATCCTGCTGATCATGTCCATATTATTAGGAGACGGTGGTGCCGACGACCTGCTGCCGGCCTGGATTAGCAATGGATCCCTCTTCAGCAAATACTGTTCGCTCATGCTCGTCCTCTATGGATTTGCCGCCGGCATCGGCTATGGCATTTATATGCAGTGGCTCAATATCGATATTTTTGTCGGATTCCTGTCACTCATCCCCGGCGTGAAACATGCGTTTTTAAACCTGGCCATGTCACGGTTCTGCTGGACCTTTTCTCTCATCCACAACGCTGGCGTCGATGCTGAACGCAGCGTCGTCATGGCCATCAAAGCGAGTGGCAATCCGGTGTATACAAAGACTCTAGAGAGTATTCGTGAGTCCGTTCGGAAGAATCAGGAATTCCACACGGCCTTTGCAAACACTCAGACCTACCCAGCCGAATTCCTCACCATCCTGGCAACAGCCGAACAGGCTGGTACGATTTCAGAATCTTTACGGCGTGAAGCAAACACCTTCAGGGAGAAAGCCGAGAGTCAGCTAAAGTGGCTATCAAAAATCTGCACCGGGATGATCTACGGAGCTGTTGCTGCTGTCATCATCATTATGATCTTCGTCCTGTTCAACACATTTGTTTTGAACCCGCTCAATACAATTCAAAACAGCATCTAATCCAAACGGGTCTAATCCGAACAGTATCTAATCAGATCTGTTAACCGTCCGGCTGCTCGCCAGAAAGTCAATCTCCGCAGGCTTATTTCAAGACGGGAGCAAACGGGTCATCCGAACCTGCCTGCCGACGGATGAACTGTACCATCGGTGGTTGAGTGTGCCTCAAGGCTTTGAATGTCTCCGCCACATATCGTTGAGGACGGGAGTTTCCTGGAACTCGAATACTATCGCCTTTTTGAAGTACCGGACGATACTCGGACATCGAGCCGAAAGAACGAGACCCTGCAATCTGACAAGGGAACCAATGGCCTTTGCCACTCGCATCTTCCAGATAAAACTCTGGATAGCAGTGACCTGGAATCCAAACACTACGTGCTGGAATTCCGTTATTTCGACAGATTGCGATGAAAAGACTGGTCAACTCCTCACAATCTCCTTCGCCCTTTTCTAAAGCCGTGAGAGCACCTTTAAGGTCTTCATCAAATTTGTATTTCACATGATCTCGCACCCAGTCAAACATGATTTCGACTTTCTGCCAGGCATTCTTACCGTCATCTCCTAATCCACGAGAGACTTCCACAATTTTAGGATTCGTCGTTTCAATAAACGGACTGACTCCCATGTATTTGCGTAAATCCGGCGTGATCAATCTCGGTATAAACAGTTTGTCCGTTTTCGCCGGTTTCTCAATCAAAGACCTTTCCACTTCCACAGTGACAATCGCTTTAACTGTCGACCCGGGGTCCACTCTCATGATGGAAACCAAAAGCTGTTTCACATCGCCGGATACCACTCGCGGACGAATACGTACTCCGGGCGATAAATCCTGTTTCACGATGGTAACTTTTTGTTCCGGCCAGGCCATTGGAATCGTCATCGTTGCCGAAACCCCTGTCATCAGTCCGGGCGATTTCAGTTCGAATCCAATTTCCCATCGCTGTTTTTTGGGCTGCTGCAGGCGAATACTATAGGGGCTCGAACTTGCACCCTGCCCTGTTCGGACAACCTGAGCCTGAAGCACTGACCCGACTAGTAGCAACCAAATGGTCAGGCTTAAACGGTAAAACCAATCTGTATTCATAACTTGCCTCTACGGGAAACAGTGCATTGGCAATATGCGATTGCCCAACCATTAGAAATTATAACGAGTCAGATCACGACAAAGCGAATCAGGAAATCAAACCTGAACAAACTCGCGAATAAACCGAACCTGTGGTTTACTACCACCTTTAACCTTCAAATGCTCGCCCACATAACGCTGGGGTTCAGGTTTCTCCGGCACTTTGAAATTGTCACCGCGTAGTAACATCGGTCGATTGTCGTTCATTTCACCAAAGGACCGTCGTCCTGACAGTTCACACGGGAACCAGTAACCCTGTCCATCAGGTGACTGCAGATAAAACTCGGCATAATTATGATCCGGAACCCAAACTGTCCTGGCTGGAATTTTTAGATTTCGGCAAAAGGCAATGAACAGGCTGGTGAGATCTTCCTTTTCTCCGAATCCAGCTCGCAGCGTTGCCAACGCGCCCTTACGAGCTCCGTCTTGATAGGTAATATTTTCGCGAATCCAGTCATACAGTTTTTCCACTCGTTGCCAGGCATTTTCCGCATCGGCAGTAATCTCATTGGCCTTCTTCAGCAATAACGCATTTCTATTTTCAATCAGCGGACTCATGCCCAAAAAGAAGCGAACATCCCGTGGTAAGTTAGGAGTGATCTGTAAGGCCTCGGTGTTTTGCGGAGCGGTGACACTCTTGCGTTCCACCTCAAAAGTAACATGCGCCATAGCTGTATGCCGAGCCGGAACCTGGGGCATGAAAACGAGCATTTGCTTGAGCCCGTATAAACCGTCCCGGTACTTGTACTGACCTACATGCCGCGTGAATTGTTCATCAGCGACCTTGACGATCTGTTCTGATTTCCAATTTGCCGGAACATTGGCTGTAAAGTAAATATTGGCACAGAATCCCACTGGAGCAGCCAGCGTCAGCCCGACTTTCCACAGCCGTTTCATCCCTTCACCATAAACCGGTGCATATTCAGATTGTGGCTGCTGTCCACTGGCTAGCTGGCTTCCTAAAGCTCCAACTGCAGCAGCTGACATGAAAAACTGACGTCGCTCAATCACGTTTTGTGGCATGACACTCTTCTCCCTATCTACTTCTTCGACCATTTCACATAAACTTCTATACAGACCTTTCCACTGAAAACCGGTATTGAGGCCGTAATTGACCGCATCAATCGATACTTTCCGAACCGATATTACTCAATAAACCACCGGTCTTTTTGCCTACGTTGACATGAACAGAGAATTCGATGGTTAATTCATAAACCAATACGTATACTTTTACATAGATACTTAAATATCGCTCGAACAGCATATAGTCTTCACTGGAATTGAGAATATGAAAACCCAATTCATTAAGTCGTTGCGCACGATTCAGCTGGTCATTCTCACGGCAGTGATTTCATTGAATTCGGATGCTCAAGCTGATACTTTTCAGCTTTCCTCTGGCAGTACACTCAACGGAAAACTACTCAATCCAGAGCAGGAACCTCGCGTCAACTACATCATCGAAACTGCATTTGGCAAAGTCACATTAGATGCCAAACAGGTCGTCAAAGTTGTCACCAAACCCCTGGTACTGCAACAGTACGAAGAATCGGTCGCCAGCCTCCCTGATACAGTCGAAGCCCATCTTGAGATGGCTCGCAAATGCAAAACCGTCAACTTACTGGAACAGCACGAATTCCATTTGGAACAAGTCTTACGTCTCGAACCAGACCACGCCGCTGTCCGACAACAACTTGGTTACGTAAAAGTCGGTGGAAAATGGCGCCAGGAAGATGTGTTGATGCGACAACAGGGTTACATTCGCCATCAAGGTCGCTGGCGTACCGTACAGGAAGTCGCCGTCCTCGAAGCCAACGAACAGGTCGAGCAGGAAGAGATTCAATGGCGAACCAAGATTACGCGTTGGGAAGATGCCATCCTGAGAAACCGCCCAACTGCCCCGGATGCGATTAAGAGTATCCGCGAGATCAAAGACTATCGAGCCACCAAAACCTTAGCCGAACGCCTCAATGAGCCGAAATTACCGCGAGAAATGAAACTAATGTATCTCGATGTCCTGACCGAGATTGGTGGCAGTGTACCTGTTCAGGCCATGCTGAAGTGCATCACTGAAGACCCGGACGACGTCATGCAACAACGATGCCTTGATCAATTAAGAGAATGGCAAAGCAGAACCGCAATGCATTTCTTCACTAGCCTGCTCCGTTCCAATGACAATAAAACCGTCAACAGCGCTGCCAATGCATTAGGTTCATTAGCAATGAAGGATGCCACACTACCGTTGATTGAAGCACTGACCACCACACATAAGTTTCAGGTTGGTGGCGGAAACAACGTCAACGCCGGATTCTCAGGAAACCAACCAGGGCTCGGTGGTCTACAATTTGGTGGCAAACCAAAAATCGTTGAACGTGAGATTCAAAATCGGGCAGCACTTTCTGCACTGCTGTCATTAGTCCCCGAAGGCATTAACTATGGTCTCAATGAAGATCAATGGATGAACTGGTACATTCGAGTGAACACGCCTCAACAAGTCAATCTACGACGTCGTGGACTCTAAAAGACACATTCTTCTACACTCAACTTCAGGCGGACGACATTATGTACGGAAGCAAATGGATCAGAATTGGTGCAATTTGTGGCGCCATTGGCGTAAGTTTCGGAGCACTGGGGGCGCACGCCATAAACACGTCTCTACAAAATAAAGTCGATGCCGGAGACATGACCAATGAAGTCATGGACAAAGTGCTCGAAAACTGGTCAACCGCAACCGAATATATGATGTATCATGCCATCGCCATTGTCCTGGTAGGACTGGTCTCTGTGCAGGTATGTTCCAAATTGCTTACTTATGCTGGCAGTTTCTTTACCGCTGGCATCGTCGGCTTCAGTTGCGGACTATTGATCTACAATATCGTACTTATGACAACCGGTACGAAGATAATCATACTAGTGGCTGCAGCAGTCCCCTTAGGCGGCGTTTGCTATATCGTGGGTTGGCTTTGTCTGGCAGCCTCTTTGTGGACCGGCAAAACTTGCACATCCGGCGATACTGAAGCGACCAATGCAACGTCATCCTAGTCGATATAGAATCGCGCGCAGCCGAACAGCACGGAGTGAGGACGGCAGTTTAAGGCTATCGAGCAGAATCCCGCGATGGTGCCGATAGTAAACTCGTCTTTTTCCCGTGCTGTTCTTCGATATTCGGTAGGTCACTGCGAAGATAAAAACGGGGGGTATAATTTGCGCAGTGACCCCCTGTGGATTTACTGTATTCCAGGTCTGGGGCTGTCGCTATTGAACTGCATCAGCCGGTACTGGTACTGCTTCATCACTAACGATTACTTCACCTTCATAGGTTTGGCATCCGTTACAGCGGAATAGTCCGCCTTGCAATAAAGGTCGTTGCAACAGAGGACGGCAGCAGCCAATGGTACTGAGAGTCAGAACCGCGATCAGGCCTAATGTTAGTAGCCGTTTCATCGTGAAATCTCCGTGGATTCGCGTTATTAAAATACATTGAAAAATTTAGCCACAAAAACGTACCTCACCAGGTCTACCGAGGAGTCATCTTTATCAGCTTTTTCACATATTTTGCCGGTTGCCTAACCGCTATAACCGGACCTTAATAAAACGTAAAAGATGAGTTTCCATTAGGCTCAACTCCACGGCTTTTACGGCCCGAGAATACCCTATAGAGCAAAGACATTTCCATGAATTCCCTCGCCTATTACAACACCGAAGTGATCAATCGAAGTGATCTGACCATCGATGTCAGAGATCTGGGATTTATCATGGGAACAACCGTAAGCGAACGCCTGCGAACCTTTCAGGGTGAGCTCTTTGAAATTGAGGCGCACCTCGCCAGATTGCAGGAAAGCCTCGATATCACGCAATTTAAACTTCAGCAATCACTCGATGAACTCAAAGAGGCAGCATTACAACTGGTTGCACAAAACCATCGACTGCTGCCTGCAGGAAGTGACTTGGGATTGGCCATTCTGGTTACTCCGGGGTTAAGCTCGGCCTCTACACCCAATGTCATGATGTACACGGACGAGTTGCCGTTTGAACAGATGTTGTCCTGGTACCATCATGGTGTCTCATTGCAAGTCAGTGATTATCGGCAGGTCCCGGGAAACTGTTGGCCCACCCAACTAAAATGTCGTAGTCGCATGCATTACTTTCTCGCGGATCAACAGGCCCGACAACGCCAGCCAAACGCACGTGCTTTACTGCTGGATCAGCAAGGGCATGTTGCCGAAGCATCAACTGCGAACATTCTGATCTATGAAGAAGGCCGGGGACTCACCAGTCCGCGACTCGAATACATCCTACCCGGAATTAGCCTTACTGTTGTCTCAACTTTGGCCGACTCTCTGGACATCCCCTTCCATTATGGCGACATCACTCCTGACCGACTAAAACATGCGGACGAAGTCCTTTTGTGCAGTACTTCTCCCTGCATCTGGCCTGTTACCGAGTGTGACGGAACGCAGATCGGCACACTCAGCCATGACACTGTTACGGCCAGATTACAACGCGCTTGGAGTAAGTCTGTAGGTATCGATTTAGTAGCTCAGGCTGAATTGATGACAATCGATCAGGCATAAAAAAACTCCGACCCGTGAAGGCCGGAGTTTCTTCGAAGGAAACATGAGGATACCATCCTCAGGGTTTTGATTCCTGATTTAGAGGTCGTCAGCCGTGATGCCCGTCTGACGCTTCTCTTCTTCTTCCTGAATAATAATTCGTGGAGTCACCATCATCATCAGGCTTTCTGTATCACGTCCAATACCAACGTTCTTAAAGAGCCTGCTGATATAGGGAAGTTGCGCGAGAATCGGGACACCTCTTTCCGACCGCCCTTCAGCCAAACGCTTGATTCCACCGAGTAGTACCGTACCCCCATCAGGAACACTGACCGTCGTAGCTACAGACGTGAAATTAAAGGTAGGCAACTGAACAGTTGTCCCCCGAGTCGTCGTGACGGCATTATCACGATTGACAGGATTTCCGTCCGGATCCAGTACCGTCTCTCCGGTACTCGTCGTTGTTTCGCCATCAAAGGTAAACTCTTCCACTTCACCAATGCGGCTGAAGAAAGGAACCATTGTCAGACGAACAAACCGTTTATCGTTCGAGACAACTGCCTGCACACTCATGGTTGTACCTTCACCCAATACCACGATGATTGGCTGATGAGCAACAGCGAAGTCACCGACAACTGGAGTTAACCCGGTGACAAATGGCCGTTGACTTAAGTCACTGACAGATGCTGTTTGACCATTAAACAGTGTCACCTTCGGTGCCGTTAGCACATTACTACGAGTATCACCCTGGGCAACTTCCAATAGGAAGAATACTTCAATATCACTGAGAATTGCGAACCCAAACTGAGCCGCTGTCCCCGCATCGTATGCTCCAAACATCGGAATCGCCGAATTATAAGCATCGTTTTGATCGAAGACCATGTCGAGGTCTACGGTTGGTCCCTGACTATCCATACCAAACATTACCGAAGGTCCGGAATCATCCTGAATAACCGAGGGGTCAACGTTATCATC
The DNA here is from genome assembly GCA_002348315.1 of Planctomycetaceae bacterium UBA2972. GTDB lineage: Bacteria > Planctomycetota > Planctomycetia > Pirellulales > Pirellulaceae > UBA721. Next base: position 95,106 of record DEAW01000154.1, read on the forward strand.
AATTTCAAAGTCGAAGTCGACACCAATTCGCTCGAAGAAGTTATCCGTCAGCGTGATCATGCGAACTTCAATCGTCACCTGCAAATCCTGAGACTTTCTTAGTTGCTCCAACAAGTCCCTGATCTCTTCGTGCACTTGCTGAGTGGCACTTACCACCAAACTGAGATTACTTGGAAACGGTGTGATCGTACCAGCACCACCAAGATCGTCCCAGGAATCCGGCTGAATTGTATCTTTAATCAACTGGATCAGCGTGTCGAAGTCAGCCATCGCTGCTCCACCCTGACCACCAGGTGTGATCGTTGGATTATTACCCAGAGAACTGGCTCCTGGTAACAAGTCATCCAGTGGCATCTGAGAAAGAACTGAACTGTTTTGCTGGCCTGGCATCAAATCAGCACCAGCCATCGTCAGGGGCATGCTACCACCCGCATTCATTGCTCCAAAACCGCTCGGAGCCATCACGTTGTGAGCATCGCGAATTGCCGATGGTAGCCCCACATTAAATCCGGGAACAAAGTTTGGAATACCAATCACCAAATCGGCGACATTATAGACTTCCTGATAAACATCAGTATCTCGTGCCTGTTCACTGGTAATCAGCAAGACTTCATTTCGAATCACATAGCTCAATCTCAATTCTTCCAGAATTAGATTCAGAGCACTTCTCATCGAAACCGGCTGAGAAAGTGAAATGGAAACCGGAGTTTCACTTGTAACACCCTCGGCATTGAGGCCGGCACGATCAATATGAACATTGATACCAGTCATTCGAGCAAGCGTATCCAGAACCGTGCCAAGTGGCTGGTTATTGAAATTCACATCTACCGGTTCTGCCAGAGCTTGATTGATCTTCATGCCAGCGGGAGATAGATGCGTACCATTTCGTTCCATCATTTTACGACGCGAAGCGGTCATATCGTTCCAGTCTTGTGAATCACCAAACTGGAAGGGTCGACGAGTGTCCATTGGTAGTTTGGATCGATCCACGTCTGTCAAAGCGTCAAAGGTCGCCTGTTCATATTGATTCTGGAAGGAATCAATCGCTGCATGTCGTCGAGCAAAACGGCTTTTCCATTCCATGTTCTGAACGACTGGTTCATTAGGAGCGATTTCGCCTGCCTGCTTCGCGATCACTTCCGCTTCAGCATAACGACGTTCATCCAACAACGTGTTAAATTGATCAACAAGTGTTGCAATCTGATCTCGCGTACCTTGCAAGTCGGCCTGTTCAGATTTAATGCGAGCTCGAGTGGCTTCGTTTGCTTCATCTAGTTCAATATCTACGATATTAGCATCCAGATAATTCTCCAAACTCGTAATATTACGATCCACGATCGCTAACAAACGACGTTTGTTCGATTGATCTAGCTCGGCTGCTTCAACCTGACCACGTAACCCTAACAGCTTTTCCAAAGCCCCTTTAGGATCCGTCTTTGCCATATCATCCGCCAATTTTTGCTCAGCCATAATCTGACTAAACAACTGTTGACGTAGCAGATTTTGACGAGCATCAATCTGGTTTAACGGATTGTTTGCTGCCACAGCAGGCGTCGCAGGAATCACGGCGGCGGAAACTAATCGCAGCTTATCCTGCAATTCCATTCGAAATGCAGGATTCAAATTGGCTTGATACTTCCAGGCTTGCTGGAATTTTTCCAATGCAGCCTGTTCATTCTGTTGCTGCAAGGCTGCAATGCCTTCATTATACAGTCGCTGTGCTTCCACACCTGCCTGTTGATTTCCAACAAAAGATTCGCCGGTTCCTGCAGTACCAGTTGTGCTTGCAACTCGTACATTCGTGCTGTCTGTTGCCGGATTGTAAATCCCGGAAGCAACATCACCTTGACGTTGGATACGAGCTAATTCAAGTCGATACTGCCAGGGCCGAGGTTCGTTTCCTACAAATGCTGAATCCGGAACTCGCAAAGCCTCAGCCTGACCAACTAACTGAGTTGCCGCTGAGAAATCACCACGATCCATCGCAGTCCGGGCAACACTCAACAACTGGAGAACTTGCTGCTTACTGCCGTTATCGCCAACCTGCACTGCAGCAGGAACTGCATTTGCTTTCGCTTGCTGGATCGCAACCAACAATTTATCCGGAGTCTGTTCAAACTGCTGATAAGCAACCTGCATCGTCGCTGCCTGACGAGCCAACTGCTCAGCGATTTGTAATTCGCCGTAGTTCATTAGCCCCGTTGCCTGGTCCAACAGGAACCGAGCTAACATACCGTTGTATTTCTGTGGGTCAGAACGAAGTTGCTGGTTCTTAGCGAAATATTCTGCATTCCGGACAAGACTTTCAACCTTTTGCAGGCTGTCGCCATTCGGAGAAGCTACGAAGCCTTCAGTTTTAGCCTGCTGAACCAGAGCTGCTGCTTGCTGCCAGTTACCTTGAGCCAGAATCTTGCGAGCCTGCACAAGTTTGTTCACTCGCACGCGACTAACAACCTCCCCGGGATTCGCCGCAGCTTCTGTCTGAGCTGTGTATGGATCCGCTGGCGGTAAGGCTCCGGCCACTCCAGTTTGAGCAGGCACGGCAGTCGTTGTAGTTGCTTCAGCCTGAGCAATCGCTGCTCGAACTTTTTGCGGTGTATCCTCAAAGCGGATCGTCAACGCATCATACTGAGGTTTAAGCTGTTCAGCCCGCACCACGTAATTCTTTGCTAAAGCAATATTCCCATCGGCTATTGCCTGGCGTGAAAGACGAAGCCATTTTCCGGCCTCTGTTCTGGCAGTACTCGCATCAAGCGACACCTGTGACATGATCGCTTGAGACAACAAAGCTCCGGGCTGAGTTGCTTGCGCCATCTCACAGACAGTCGAACCCAAGATGATACCCGCTGCCATTGTCGCGATCGCGAAATGTCTAACTGGCTTCAAAGCTATTCTCCTGTAGCAGTACTGTAAAAATTTCCGGGGAGTTTTTTGTTTTTTCATTCCCTGAGACCTAATTGAACCTCTGAGTGAATTGCCCTTCGAGACGACATCAATCAGCAGGCTTCCTTTTCCGTTTCCTTAAAAACCCTTTGTTTCCAGACTCAACCTCCCCCCAGACGGCCAAATCAGATATTCGTTTTCTGAACAGCGAAGTGCTCTTACCAACTCATACGAGGGGTAATTAATGAACTTTACCAACTCGGTCAACATCAGTTTTTTGAAAGAACAGAAAACTTTTCCCGGTTTCGCTCCGATTCGAATAATGCTTACTAAGAATATTCACAAGTTAGATCTCCCTTTTCCAACCTCCAACAATTCGCCATCATTGCGTCTTCACAAACGCCACTCCAAGTTGTAATCCATGAATCCATGATCACCTATCAACAAAAGTCGTCACGTGCCTGGGCCATTTCACTGGTTTTGCATGTCGCTCTGCTGTTGATCGCCGGCGTCCTCTGGGCACGCTATACTCCCACAGGTTTAACGACCGCAGGTACCGAAAAACCTGTGGGCATTGTAATTGCCAGCACAACGGCATCGACAAGTGACACGGAGTACTTTGATGAGTCTACTTACCAAACCAATCAGGCTACTTCGCAGAATACTAACTCGGATGCAACGACCACAACGACTCAACCGAAGCTGGAATTACCTGACATCGACCTACCGGGCTTAGAGCAACTCACAGCAAACTCAGCGTTACCTTCCGATGGCAATGCGTTGACGCCGGGACAACTTGCCAGCGGCTTGCCAACTATCGGGCCCACCGCCAAGCAAATCGCGAATGAACAAAGTAAACTGCCACGCTCTGCCAACAAGGGGCCGGCCGGTGAAGTCTCGCTGTTTGGTGGCAGTCCAGCCGTCGGGCACGACTTTGTCTTTGTCATTGATCGCAGCAAAAGTATGGGAGGCCAGGGACTCAATGCATTGGTAGCAGCCCAATCCCAGATCTCTGAAGCACTGCAGAAATTCAAGGATAACCATCGTTTTAATATTATTGCTTATCACCATCGCCCAACCTATTTTGCCGACGGGAAGGAACTAGCTCAATCAACTCCCAGGAGTATCAAACAGGTCAACGACTTCTTTAACGGGCTGGCAGCCTTTGGTGGTACGGATCACGAAATGGGTATTATAGCTGCTTTGCGTTATAAACCAGATGCGATCTTCTTTCTCACCGATGGTGGTGACCCCTCTTTGAATCAGGCCCAAACGTCCGACTTAAAAAAGTACTGTGGCGGCCGCACTACGATTCACAGCGTCCAATTTGGTTTCGGACCACTCCAAGACAAACAAAACTTCATGTCTCGCCTCGCCGAGGAAACCGGCGGGAAATTCCAATACGTGGATATGAGAAAAAAATAAACTTGAAACTAAGGAACTCCTGATGTCGCCCCTGCCTCTGCTCGCTATACTCGTTTCGTCCTTCGCCGGCGGAAATGCCCGGCCTGTATTGGACGACCACGTGGACCTAATCGAAGTCAATCACCACTACGATGAGAATGGCTGGCTGGTGATGGACCAGGTTATTTTCTATCAATGGTGCCCGACCAAGAGTCGCTACCGAGTGCGTGACTGGCGTCCCCTGAAGTCCTTCACGCAGGTTCCCACCAAGGATTTTAGAACTGGAAAATACATTACCACCTGGAAAGATGGGCGGAATTACCGACGCATTACCGCGGATCAGTTCCGAGAAACATGGACAGCATATGATCCTGAACTGATTGACTCTCTGCAAAGCCCTAAACAGTACCGCAAAACACTAATCAAACCCAAGAAGTAAAACCACATGAGCAAGCACATCGTCGTTACCGGTTGTAGTCAGGGACTCGGATTAGCCCTGATCGAAGGGTTCATTTCAGCTGGACATACTGTCTCAGGCTGTTCACGAAACAGTTTGAAGATGCAAGAGCTGAACGATCAGTTCGGTGAAGCACATTACTTTACGGACGTCGATGTCAGCTCAGCCCCACACGTGAATCGCTGGGCCGAAGCTTGTCTGGAAAAATCCGGGCCGGTCGATTTGGTTATTAATAATGCGGCCATCATTAATCCCAACGCCAACATGTGGGAAATCGAAGACGAGCAGTGGTCTCAGCTCGTCGATATCAACATCAAAGGCGTCTTTTATGTCTGCAAAGCCTTCCTTCCCTCCATGATTGCCAACAGCCATGGAGTACTTGTGAACATTAGCAGCGGCTGGGGGCGTTCAGCAGCAGCCGAAGTTTCCACTTACTGCTGTAGCAAATGGGCAGTGGAAGGCCTTACTCGATCCCTGGCTCAGGAAGTGCCTGCCGGAATTGCGGCAATCCCGCTGAATCCGGGAATCATCCACACCTCATTGCTCGAAAGCTGCTTTGGAAGCAGTGCCAGCCAGTTCCCTTCACCACAACAATGGGCTCAGGACGCCGTCCCTTTCCTGCTTGGCCTCAACGCAGACGACAACGGCCAACCACTCACCGTAAACTAACTTACGTGTAGCCTGGATTCAGCAAACACCTTAACCTGTTCAATCGCACGTAGCATGTTATCTCGATTGACCGAATGGACATCAATCGGTTGGCCAACTTGTTTAAGCATTGTCAAAGTAAGGCGGCCTCCCAAGTGCTGTCGAAATTCTTCCAACCCACGGAACAGCGTTTCCACATCAGCAAGCGTTCCATCGGTGAGCGAGAAGCCGAGCTTGTGCAGACAGGTCATCACACGCTGAGCCACCGCAGAATCCAGCCCAAACTCCAGAGACGAATACACCGTATCGATTGCCACACCGATCGCCACTGCTTCACCGTGACGCAACGTAAAATCGCTCATCGCTTCCATTTTATGAGCGGACCAATGACCGTAATCAAGCGGTCGTGCTTCAAGCATCTCAAAAGGATCTCCTCCGCGTGTGATATGATCCAGATGCATTTTGGCCGAGGCCTTAATCACTGGCAGTGCCTTGGTCATATCCCGGTCACGAATCGCTCTAGCATCCTGACATATCTGTTCAAACTCTTGCGGGGATTTTAGCAACGACACTTTCACGGCTTCGGAAAAACCGCTAATAAAATCGCGATTCGATAAGGTGGTCAGGATCTCCGCATCATTGACAACTCCCCAGGGCACGGCAAATGACCCCAACCAGTTCTTCTTTGCAAACAGGTTAACACTGTTCTTAACCCCGATACCGGAATCCCCCTGACTCAAGGTCGTCGTGGGAATTCGTACTAAACGCAATCCACGATGTGCAATGGCCACGGCAAACCCGACGGCATCCAGGACAGCCCCACCTCCGATCGCCACCACGTAGCTGCGACGATCTAAATTGGACACGTTAAAGACTTTTAGCATTCGTTCCAAAACATGGATGTCATTCTTGATTTCCTCGCCGCCAGGTACGAACTGAATACTACCGACACGTTCGATTGTCTCTGGATGAGCATTCGCAAACTGCTTGATCCGCTCGACTAACTGGCCGCCACCGTCAGCAACGTTCTGATCCACCCAAAACTGAACCCTGGCTGGGTTTTCATCCGAAGACTCCAACAACGCAGTTAAGACATTCTGATCGGTTCCAAAGACATCGGAGGTAAAACGTAATCGGTGTACAAACGGGACGCTGAAGTCGACCGAGAACTGATCCAGGTGTTGATCCATAATTAGCAATGCTCAAAAGATATCTACGACGAATATACACCTATCTTACTACTCACAACGTCGACTTATAAGAGCATGCTCATAGACTTTCGGCAATCAACACCGCATCAAATCGGCCCTCCTGGAGCCAATCATTGTCGTAACGAACGATCTCCAGTTCCTTGACCAGAGAAGGGAGTTCATCATCGGCCGGTAAAAACCGCATCGGCGGACTGGCATGTCGAGTTGCATTCGTCTGTGTCGGCTGAATCACAATCAACCGCCCGCCGGGAGCCAAGGACTGTTGAAACGATGGGAATAGCGTTCTGTCAAAAAATAAATTCGAAAAAATCAAATCCCACGGGCCCTCCGGGATTCCTTCGTCCAAATCCTGACAAATCGTTTCGATAGAGACTCCTGCTCGCTCCGCTCTGGCTTCAGCCTGCATCAGACCTTGCCGGGAAACATCCACAAGCGTCACATCCAGACCACGCTCGGCCATCCAGACTGCATGCCTCCCGGCCCCTCCCGCAACATCCAGAGCGTTACCTTGCCGGGGAAAGAATTCCGCATAGGTCTCAACAACTTTCGAAACATCCTGAGCCAGGACTGCTTGTTGGTACTTGCGATCCCACTTTTCGCGATCTGCATTCGTCATTTTTCTATTTCAGTCTTTTCATACCGTGAGCAATTCGCAAATCATTCACTTGCCGGGCTGCACGCGGCTCTAATCTCAGAAACTTAAAAAGCTGAGACTTTGTACACTGGAACTTCACAGCAGCCAACTCCAGACTTCCGCTGTCCGCCATGACCGCATCCAACGCTTCGCTTAACAAGGCCGGAAAATCCGTATGAGTTGGACGTACCTTTAATCGACCCTGATTTGTCCTACTAAGCCATAACTGAGAACAATCAGTCTGCGCAGTACACCGAATCTGCAGCGCCAAATTCACTCGCAAACGAAACAACGCCGCCTTACGATTGGCCTCCTGAGATCTCTTTTCATTGGCCGACCCCGTCAGCGACGATGGCTCATGTAAGTAAATCACCGCGGTTTCAACTTTATTACGATGCTGTCCCCCCGGACCGCTGCGCCTCTGCCTACGACTAACGCACTGACTCAAGAGCTTCTCTTCCGACCAGGTTGCCGGATGCGAAGTGAAAGCGGCAACCTCAGTCATAGCGACCTCCCAACAGACGCAGGCCATTTAACACTACCAACAGCGTAGCGCCCGTGTCGGCAAGGACGGCTAACCATAAATGAGCAAAGCCTGAAAATGCCATTACCAACACTATCACCTTGGCGGCAATGGCGAGAGTGATATTTATGCGAATGGTAGAGCGTACCCGGCGGGCAAATTGAATCAACCAGGGTACTTTCGACAAATCATTATTCATCAGAGAAATGTCCGCTGACTTCAAAACCACATCCAACCCCATGGCTCCCATCGCTAATCCAACATCGGCTCGTGCCAATCCCGGAGCATCGTTCACACCGTCGCCAACCATGGCCACGGTTGCTTGTTCAGCTAGCATCTCAATTTTTTTCAACTTATCCTGTGGTAGAAGTCCCCCCTGACTATCTTCAAAGCCCAACACCTGCTGTACAGCAGTAACGTTCGACTGGGTGTCCCCCGACAGAATCAAACTCCGTTTCACGCCTAATCCGAATAGAGCGGAACGAAGTTTCAAAGCTTCGTCACGAACAACATCCTCGAGTGCTATCAAGCCCAGTAGGCAAGAATCATACCCGGCGACCACGAGCGTAGCGTCCGAGGGCATTTGCTCCACTTGCCTGGATAGCACTTGCGTATCTTCCAGCAGGTCACTTGCCCATCTGACACTTCCGATCCAGGCATGGCGACCGCGAATGCGACCACGAATTCCCTTACCGAATACAGTCTCTGTTCGGCCATCTTCCACAGGCATCTGGCCCTGCGTTTGAGCATAGGTCACAATCGCACGACCCAGTGGATGATGACTGTTTTTCTCCAGAGAGGCTGCCACCTCCAACAATTCAGCTTCAGAGAACTCCTGCGGACACCAGAGTCTGGTTACTTCAGGCCGGCCCTCGGTCAATGTACCTGTCTTATCAAAACAAAGCGTCTGCACTCTGGCCATTGCTTCTAAGAATCGGCCGCCCCTTATCAACACACCTTCTCGAATACCGCGAGTCAGAGCCACCGTTAGTGCCACTGGTGTCGCAATCACCAAAGCACAAGGACACGAAATGACAAGCACAATCAGGGCGCGATGGAACCAGGTATCAAACGACTGCTGTAAAAGAGCCGGAGCAAGAATCATCAAGAGCAGAGCGACCAGCATGACCAAAGGAGTATAAATCTCAGCGAATTTCTCCACGGTCGTTTGAATCCCGGCCTTCTTTAATTGTGCCTCCGACACCATCCTCATCGTCCGTGAAATCGTAGAATCATTCACTCGAGACGTCGTCGCAAACTGAATCGTACTGTCGATATTCGTCGTTCCGGCAAAGACCTTATCACCACTGCGTTTGGTCACAGGAAACGATTCACCTGTAATCGACGCTTCATTGACATGCGACTCCCCCTTCACGACCTGTCCATCCAGCGGAATCAATTCGCCAGCCCAAACTTCAACCAGACTTCCTTCGTCCACCTGTTCAATGGGCAATTCGACCGTCTGACCGTGTCCTGATTGACGACAGCGAGCAATCAAAGGAGTTTGTTGAATATGGCTCCGCATAGCAGTCTGAACCTGTTTCATACTCCACTGCTCAAGCCATATCGACAAGGAAAACAGCGAGGTCACCATAGCCGCTTCAAACCACTCGCCAAGAACCAGAGCACCGATCACTGCCGTCAGCATCAACAGATTCATGTCTGCCCGGCCACGAACAACGGCTCTCCATGCTGCAGGCATTACAAACACCAGGCCCAGTAGAATGCTGACACCGTACAACACGCGAGTATAAACCGTCGTTTCGCTGGTGACCCAATCTATCAGGCCATGCACCGGCACAAATTGCACAGCATGAAAAAGCATGCCAACAAGAAAACAAATCGCGGACACCCAGGTGATGACTGTACGTAGTCGTTGACGGCGACTTTGAAAATCCGTCATCTCCCGAACATCACGCCAGGGGTGAGCTGTCATCTCTATCTCGGCAAGAAAGCGACGCACGCCGTTGGCCGTAACAATCGCTGTGTCGTGCTGGACATTCAGACGTTTACTAAAAACGTCAAACTCCATACTGCCGATCCCAGGCTTGCGACTCAATTCCGATTGAATGAGTGACACCTCGGCCGGGCAACACATTTCTTCGATAAATAAACTTAACCACTGCATGACAAATATTCACTAGGGCCACCAGACTTGCGGTGCTGTAACACGTGATTCTATTATTTGCCACCAACAAGAAGAAAGTCAATCAAGCCCAACGCACACTACCGTCGCCTGCACCGATTTTACCGATCACCCAACTTTTTAACCCGGAACTACTAAGCATACGCTGAATACTCTCGGCGTAAAACGGACTGACCACTAACGTCAGACCACAGCCACGGTTGAATACCCGATCCATCTCGTCGTCTTCAATCTCGCCAAGCTGCTGGATCCACTTAAATACAGGCAGTACATCCCAGGCGTCACGTTCAATCACTGCAGCTAGATTCTGCGGCATGATGCGTTCAAGATTCTCCTGTAAACCACCACCTGTGACATGAGCGATTCCATGAACGACTTTTTTAACTTTGTAATAAGAAAGCACTGTTTGTAATGCCCGAGCATAGATTCTGGTCGGAGTGAGCAACGCTTCTCCGACGGTCATCCCCAGTTCGTCGACATGATCATCGACCGACAACCCAGCCATTTCGAATACAACTTTGCGGACCAGACTGAAACCGTTGGAATGCAAGCCGTTGGATTCGACACCGATGACCACATCGTCTGCTGCAATCGTCGACCCGTCGATTAATTCGTCCTGTTCAACGACGCCCACGCAGAAACCGGCCAGGTCATATTCGCCCTGCTGGTACAAATCCGGCATGATCGCTGTCTCACCAGCCAGCAAAGCACAGTCAGCATCGACACAACCATCACTCACTCCCTGTACCACCTGTTCCAGACGCTCAGGGTCATCATGACTCATGGCAATGTAATCCAGAAAGAACAAGGGCTCGGCACCACAACAAATAATGTCATTTACACACATTGCTACCAAATCAATCCCCACCGAATCATGTCGGTCGGTCAACTGAGCAACTTTGAGCTTTGTACCTACGCCGTCGGTTCCAGAGACGAGCACGGGGTTTTTATACGAACGCTTAAACAGACCGTTATGGAAATCCAGCTTGAATAAGCCTGCAAATCCGCCGTCGAGTCTCATGACTCGAGGAGAAAACGTGCGTTGCATGAGCTTGGGTAATCGCGACATTGACTCCGCGTATACTTCCAGATCAACACCTGCGTCCTTGTAAGTGGCCTTTGCCATACAAGCTATTCCTTGATTCTTTTAGCTAGTATCCAACGTTTCGTTATAACGCCATTCTACACCCTCAGCAAAAAAGATACAGGCGGTTGGACAATTAGATCATTGAAGACAATTGTCTATTCGCTACACCGTCGTCCTTTGGGCTATGACGCGTAAATCCTTTCCGAGAGTAAGGAGTTTATCCGCCGAAGCATGCCTCAACATGCGAAGGCGGACCAGGAGCATTAGAGAAAGACGCGAAGGCCGGACGGCCATACCTCCGTGTAAGATCTCAATCAAAACTCCTTGAGATCTGGAGCATTGATTTCGCAATAAAGCTCAGCGTGGAAGTTTATCCGGTCCGACCGTCTTCAGAGTTTATATTACCCAACATAGCTGAATTGGCTGATGCCCAGCCTAATTGTCCAATTGTCTATTCGCTTGCCCGACGTAGCCCAACGGGCGAAGGAGGGTCTAACTGTTCAACAATTTCTTTGATGTCGTTGGCCGTGTAGACAGCGACCAGCGTTTGTGGCTCAGCATCTTCCCCGGGGGAATAGAAGGCGATAATAGGTAACTGTTTCCCTTGGCCCAGTCTCTCTAACTCTTTGTCGATTTCCAGACCTGTCTTAGAATCCATATCCGACCAATCTGCCACTAACTGAACAATCTTCTTGTTGTTGAGTGTTGACTGAACTGTATCGGTGTTGAGCACGGCTTTTTCGAGTGTCTTACAGGTCAGGCACCAGTCTGCTGTAAAATCGACCATGACCAGGCGTTTGTCTTCCTTGAGCAACTTCTCAAGTCGCGAAGCTGTATACAGGTTTTTCTGACCTTCCTTGATCTCAAATTGAGCGTCATCTCCAGCTACAGCTGTCTCCAAAATACGTTTTTCAATATCCTCTTCGAACCTTTCGGTCATTTCGTCAGCAAAGACACCAAAGCAAAACCATCCCATCAATCCGGCAAATACAACCGCACCGAATCGATTCATTAGCTTCTCCTTATCCGAAGCTGTAAATGGAATTCGTCCATACCACCAGCAGGCAGCCCACAGGACAAACAGGAATCCAACGGTGGGGACAACCAACGGCGTCGCAACATACGTCAGGATGAACACAATGGTCGCCAACAGGACATAACCCATGAGTTCTTTAAATGTCTCCATCCAGGACCCGGGTTTTGGAAGAAATCGTACAAGTCCGGGAAACGCCCCAATCACGATATAAGGGAATGCCATCCCCACGCCTAAGGCGATGAAGACAAGATAAACATTAATCGCTCCCTGCGTTCCACCGTTTTGCGCCATTTGTTTTGCACAATATGTCAAGGCGACTCCTAGTCCGGGGCCACTACAAGGAATGGCAAGCAAGGTCGTCACAACCCCCTTAATAAAGGCCGCCGCCGGACCTTCCTTCTCAGCCGATTTCGCTAAATCGCTCGTGCCTACAAAGCCAGGAATCGGAATCTCCCAAACGCCGATAAAACTAAGCCCCATCACAAAGATTACGGCGACCATCACAATATTAAAACTGTCGTATTGATTCTGCTGCCCCCAGCCAAGCCCAAGGAAAATTGCTAAAGTCGCAAACACCAGAAAGACGGTCATGAGCCCCATCGAGTACCAAACATTGAGTGCTAAGATGCGACGACGAGACTCACCAGCCTGGTTAACAAACGACATGATTTTCAAGCCGATGACAGGTAAGACACAGGGCATGAAATTCAGAATAAACCCACCAAGCAAGGAAAATCCTAACACGACCAACAACGGCAATTCGGACTCATCGGTTGCCTGCGCAGAATCACTTTCAGGTTCCTGGCTATCAACCGACTCCGGCGATGGTTGCTTTGCCAGGGCAGCGGATAAATCAGCAGCCAGCGTGGCCACAGTGGTTATTTTTTGAGGGACACAAATCCCCAAGTCATCGGTACAGGCCAAAGCATCAACGATAACTTTGATTTCAAGTTGTGTGGGATCTCCCGGAGGAGCAAGAATCGGTATATCCCAATTCACCGTCCCTTTGACTTCCTCAACATCCAGCTCACCATACACTTCGTAATGATGAATCTCAGGTTCGACATCAGCCACCACCATGCCACTCACCTGGATACCTTCGCCTGTCACTTTGAGAGTCGTTGGCAATGGGCCACCACGTGCCTGGGTCAAAGAATAGATATGAAAACCGTCAACGACATTGACCGTCACTCGTACAATCCCCTGTCCCGTTTCAGGATCCACATAAAACCTGGCCTCCCCGTCTATCTTCTGATCACCATTGCCTACCCCTGGCGGTTCAAACCCTCCGCCCAATCCCGGAGATTCAAATCCTCCTCCAAGATCAAACGGTGAATTGCCCAACCCGGTGTTGCCTGGCTCATCTGCAGGTTCGTCCTTGGGTTGTTCTTCCGGATCCGCTTGCTCAAGCTCTCCTTTAAACGCAGCAACCACTTCCGCTCGTTGCGGAACACAAGTCCCTAAATCATTCGTACATGCCAGACTTGAGACCTTTAATTTCAATACCAAGGCAGCCGGATCTTCGGCAGGTGCGTCCAAAGTGACAGACGCTGTCCAGACGACCGTGCCTTTATGTTCTTCCACATCCAAGTCACCATAGACTTCATAGTGATGGATCTCCGCCTCTTGATCAGGAGTGAATTGACCGAGCGTCACACCTGACTCAGGTGTGACGACGGTGATTTTTGTCGGCAACGGCCCGCCCTTCTTCTGGCTTACCGAATAAATGTGAAACCCCTCTTCCACAGTCGCTCTGACGGTCACGACGCCTTCCGTTTTTGAGCCGGCCTTAATCTTCCATGACGCACTCGTCTCCACCTTAGGTGCAGTGCCGGCACCGAATGACCCAAACTGAGCAAAACATTCCACCGGAAGGGTGGAAAATGAGAGCAACACTACAAACAGCCAAATTAGATTGTGCTTTAAAAGTCGATTCTTCATATCTGTTCCATTAGTCAACGGGCGAACCACCGCTCGGCAATTTCTCTCTAAGCAATCAAAAACTGATTCTAAACAAACCGCTTCAATGCATCTATAGAATCGCTGACAAGATGCAACTGAATCCAAAGGTTTGCTAAGATTCACGCTGGACAATTCTCTTCAAGCGGCGATTCACCTGATTCATATCTGGAAACACTCGCCTCTCAGGCCCCAGCCAAACCAACCATTGCACCCCTGCTAATACTACGTAGGCCTGGTCATATAGTTCAACTAACCTTCGATCCTGATCTGAGAACTGCTGAAACTCGCGATAATAGGCCAATCCTGTCTCCAAAGCAGATTCGTTGTGTGTTTGGTAACAGCCCAGCAACCTTGCAATATCCAGGTGCGGCAAGTCGATTTTCATTGCTCCAAAATCAATCACACCGGATACCTCGTCTTGTTCAAAGAAAACATGGTCAGACCAAATATCTGAGATAACCGGCGTAAGTAAATACTGCTGCCGCGAAGCCCGTTGCAGAGCACCCGTGAGAGCCGGAAGAGCATCCTGAGCATTGTCGAGTATCTGACTGACAAGCTGCGGTTGCAAATCCACATAATCATAGGCTCGTAACTGCTGAAGCAATCCCTGTTGAAGTTGCGCAGCAAACTCAGCGCGATAAGAAAGCGACGTCGACAATCCCTTCTCCTGATGCATCGCCTTTACAAACTGATGATAACTCGCAAGCCAGCGCATCGCATTCTTCAACTGCGTCGCATTGACAGCGTGTTCTACAACCGGATTTCCTGGCACCCAACCAGAGAGATCCCAATACGAATTCGCCTCGACCACAAATCGTTGACTCTTTCCTGAAACCAAAGGACAGGCCAGAGGAATCCCATGACCGACCAACTCAGGCAGCACTTGCGAAATCAATTGTCTCGCCCGTTGCTTTGGTTTTCCTGCAGGCCAACGTTTCAAACAAAACTCCTGGCCTTGATGACTCACTTTCCAAAGTGTCGAACCACTAAACCCACGTCCTGCATCCAGGGAGACAATCGAATCAGGTTGGTGGATATCATAGTGTTGCAAAACACGTATAATTAAATCGGACATCCGTAAAAGACCTAAACCGTTACTATCGAATTCCATGAAGCTCGTCGTCGCAATTATACAACCAACTAAGCTTAAAGCGGTTCAATCGGCTTTAGAAAAAGCCGGCGTCACACGTATGACAGCCTGCGACTCACTCGGGTTTGCACGCCAACGAGGGCAGTCTCCGCTTTATCGCGGCATGGAATATAAATCGCAACTGCTCCGTAAGGTCTCACTGGAAATTGCAGTCAATGATGACTTTGTTGAGAAGACCATCGACGTCATTTGTGCTGCTGCCAAAACAGGGCCTGACGGAAATATTGGTGATGGTAAAATCTTTGTTTTACCGATGGCCGAGACGGTGGACCTCAGTGGTAACATCCGGGGTCCCGAAGCGGTTTAACGTGGCCTGCTAAGCGACTCACTCGGACGCAAAAATCTGCATTAAACTCTGATTGAACTGTCCGTTACTCATGACCGCATCAAACCCTGCTGCAACGGCAGCCTGCAGCTTCTCTTCCTGGACATGGGGGCCAAACGCAAGCGTCTTCATGGTTTGTTCACTCGTATTGAGAACCTGCATGACTTGATCCGGAGTGAACAGGGAACAGGACAAATCCAAAATAACCAGATCGCACTCGTGCTGAGCCAGTTCGTCTTCGAGTTTGCCTGGAGAGAGGACTGTTTTGACTCGCGCACCACACTGTGACGCAGCGTGCGACACTCGCGGGCCAAACATCAGGTCACTCGATAGAAAAAAGCAATTCATGGTTTACCTAAGTTGGATGAAAAATACGAGTTTAGTCTGTGACCTGCGCTGCAGCCTCTTCAGTCGACTGTTGTATCAAATCTTCCAATCCGTATTTAGTCTTGTCGTCGATGACAAACACTTCGTCCAACGCCGTATGATCTACGTAACGCCGCAGCAGCAAATAGACTCCCGAGAAACTGGCAAAGAAGAAGCCTGCACAAAACGAATCGGCCATTAAGTGTGCAAACCAATGCAATCCATAAATGATATTAGCTCCCACTTGAAACGTTCCGCTTTGACTTTCCAGAGTCGTTTCACCGGCAATGAATTGCTGAATCAAGGACGACTCATCAGCAGCTACACTCGTTGCGGAAAAAACAACTTGTTCGGCAACCGCAGTGAAGTTCTGTACGAGCATCACTGAAGGTATCCAAATAGCGATACTCACGAGTACATAAAACAGATACTGCAAAGGCGCCTGAAATGTGTAAGCAAATGTGCGACTCGTCGCTTCATAGACATCACCGGCTTCTTCGGCACTAATCGTTGGCCACATCAACGGCCAGCCAAAAAAGAATCCCGTTAGGAGAACGGTAACGCCAATGCCAGCAATGATCACAATAATCCACAACACCGATGCCAGAACGACGCCAACATCAAAATTGAGCAGCAAGCTGATCAGAACCATCGGTAGTGATAGCACGAAACAGGAAACCAGAACAAACAGGGGCGACATCAGATAGGAAATATATTTCCTACGAACATCTGCCATAGCCTCTTTCAAGCTGATTTTCTCTCCTCGGCCAATCCGAATCACAGCGATCCTGGTGATCGTCGCTCCAAAAAACGACCAGACAATTAACAACCAGGCCACCTGAACAATACAAAGCGCATTGCCTGTTTTGGAATCGAGCTCTCGTGCTCCGCCAAACACGGAATCATAAGTATTACGGATTACGCCGAGTACATTTCCGTTTAACAACTGTTCAAAGATGGATTGGTCCTGGTCGGTCGAATTCACAGTCAATGGCAATGCCCTATAGTCCGAATGGCCTAACATCTCCTGCCCCTCCCGGTATTCGGTGGGAGCCATTTGGCCTTTTGTTTCTTCCGGGTCGTCTTCAGCCGATTCCAACTCAGTCGCTTCCGTAAATGCTTCTCCGCCGAGATCAGACTGAGCGCCAGTTGAGCCGTCTTCGCTGGTGGCTCCCACTAAAGCAACGGCCGGGGCATCAGAAACAAGCAAATAGTCGGCAAACTGCCAACCGGAAATCGTTATCCCAACGCCAAGTGACGCGAGTAGGAGTACGGGGATACTCACCGCAACTGAAAATGCTCTCGTCAGGGTAGTCCAGGGAAAAACTTCCCGCCAATCCACTCCTTTGACGTTGTCATAATGATCCGTCATGAAAGATTCATTCCTTTGTGATACGTCAGAGTTCAGAATTTTCCTCTAACAGCGGTTCTTCTTCGGTAGGTTCAAATGGCAAACCATATTCTTCATTAAACCAACGGCCTAAGTCAACCTGACGACAACGACTTGAACAAAACGGCATCGCCTCTGTCACCGTCGTATCAAATTCTTTCATGCAGGTGGGGCATGGTAGTGTGGCCATTTTCTATTGTTTCCGCTGAGTAGTCTAAGCTTAAAGTTAATTTGGTATTGTATCGATAAGGCTCAAATAAAAACAACTAATCTCACACCGAAAGACCGGTGACTTAGTTCTTACCTTTAGGGGTTTCTTTTTTTGCTGCCGGTTTCTTCTTAGATTCAGTCCCCTTCGATTCACTATTAGACGACGCCTCCGATTTTTTGGCTTTCTTAGCGTCCGCTTTATAAGAATCGCTACGATAATCCGTTTCGTAAAATCCCGATCCCTTAAACAATAAAGCAGCGCCTGTACCAAACAATCGACGCAGTTTCATTTTTTTACATTCGGGGCATTTCTTCTTGTGGGCTTCATTGATCCCCTGAAACAACTCGAACGTATTTCCACAGTGGTCACATTCATAATCGTAGGTTGGCATTTGAATTCCTCGGCCTTAGGACTCCTGAGAATCCGCAGATTCTTCCTCTTCGGCGGTAACAGCCGGCGTTCCGCTAGACACAATCACCTGACTGGGTCGAATGACGCGGTCATGCAGTTGATACCCTTGACTGGCCACCATCATCACTGTGTTCGCAGCGTGTTCTTCACTAGGCTGCATCCCAACAGCTTCGTGCAGATTGATATCGAATGGCTGCCCCACTTCGGTCTCGATCGGTTGGCAGTTGTACTTTTCGAAGATCTGCAAAATGCCCTGCAGTACCATTTCAACTCCACTTCGCAGCGACTCGACCGTACTTTCCGTGCCCGCTGCCTCGAGCGCGCGCTGAAGATTGTCGGTCATAGACAATAGATCACTAACCAATGGCAACGCGGCATATTTACGACTTTCAGAAGCATCCCGCATGGCACGTTTGCGAACGTTATCCATTTCAGCCAACAGTCGCACGTTTTTATCCTGCAGCTCGGCGACCTGCTGCTGAGGAGTTAATTCCTCAACAACCTCTTCTACAGACTCCTCAGGATCCCCGACTGCGTCCTCCTCGGATTGTTCCACTGCCTGTTCCACAAGGTTATCCAGCTGAGATTCATCCTGTAGCACTTCGTCCAGATTTTCATTTTCTTCAGACATTTCCAGATCCTTTCTTATTCGTCGGCTTCCGTACCACTGAAGAACTCTTTGATCGAGTCCAGCCAGCTCTTGCGTTCAGGAGCCACTTCCGTCTCTTCCAACTGCGCAAGTTGACGCAGCAATTCTTCCTGCTCAGCACTAACGCGAGCTGGAATTTCAACACGTGTCTCGACTAGCAGATCCCCATGGCGCCCCGTATGAACATTAGGCACGCCGGCTCCTCGAACTCGGAAAATCTCACCAGTCTGTGTTCCGGATGGAATCGTAACACTTTCCATCCCTTTCAATGTGGGGACTTCGACTTCCGCTCCAAGTACAAATTGTGCATAAGTTAACGGCACTCTGACTACCAAATGATTATCATGTCGTTCGAACACCTGATGTTCCCGAACCCGGATAAAACAATAGCAATCGCCCGTGGATCCTCCCTGAGGATTAACTTCGCCCTGTCCGGCAATACGTACTCGCGTTCCGTCGTCGACACCAGCGGGAATATTAACTTTGATTTCACTCGTCTTAGGTACGACTCCATTCCCTCGGCAATCTCCGCACGGATTAGCAACCGTACTTCCACTACCCTGACAAGCAGGACACGTCGTTTGCACTCGCAAAATCCCTGCTGACTGTACGACCTGACCTCGCCCTCCGCAGCGAGCACAGGATTCCCGCACAGCTCCGGGAGCAGCTCCGCTTCCATCGCATGAGTCACAAAGTTCATTGCGAGTAACTTCCACCTGTTTGCTACATCCGGCTGCGGCTTCTTCCAGATCGAGTGTCACGTCACAGCGAATATCGGCTCCCCGGCGACTACGCTCAGTGCGTCGCCCCCCACCGCCAAACAGGCTATCAAAGATGCCACCGCCACCTCCACCGCCAAAAATCCCTCCGAACGCTTCGAAGATGTCCTCGACACTGGAAAACTGAGACCCATCACCTCCACCTAATCCCGCATGTCCGTACTGATCGTACTTAGCACGCTTGGCTTCATCACTCAGCACTTCATAAGCTTCGGCTGCTTCTTTGAATTTTTCAACCGCCTGCTCATCGTCGGGATTGCTATCCGGGTGGTATTTAATTGCGAGTTTACGATAGGCCGACCCAATGACGCCTTTCGACGCATCACGGGACACTCCCAGCACTTCGTAGTAATCTCGTTTTTCAGCCATAATCAGCCGGTTCGTTCTTGATAAAAAAAGCCGCCCCCTTCCGGGAGGCGGCTTATTGTTTTAGAGTCCGGAAACAGAAATCCGTCGTCACTGCCAAACGCGTTAGTTCACGCTACCTTCCACAGATCCTCGTTCTTTGTCATCCTGGTCATAGTTCGTAACCAAAGCTTCGGTCGTCAGCATTAACCCCGAAATACTTCCGGCATTAGCCAAAGCGGTGCGAACCACTTTCACTGGATCCACAACACCGGCTTTGAACATGTCACCATATTCGCCCGTGTTGGCATTGTAGCCGTAAGCAATCGAACGGTTTTCCCGGACATTGTCAGCCACAACACTACCGTCAATCCCGCCATTATCAGCGATTTGTCGTAGCGGAGCTTCCAGAGCACCGAGAATAATATCGACTCCGGTTTTCTCGTCACCCTTGGCAGCAGAACGGGCTTCCTGAACGGCTTCTGTACAGCGAACCAGAGCGACACCGCCGCCTGGAAGAATTCCTTCTTCCACAGCAGCACGAGTTGCGTGCAATGCATCTTCGATACGAGCTTTCTTTTGCTTCATATCCGCTTCGGTTTCTGCACCAACAGAGATCACAGCAACACCACCTGAGAGTTTTGCCAGGCGTTCCTGGAATTTCTCTTTGTCGTATTCACTTTCAGTCTGGTCCATCTGATTGTTGATTTGGTCAACTCGAGCGTCAATTTCCTGACGACTTCCAAGACCTTCCACAATCGTGGTTGAACCTTTATCCGCTGAGACTTTACGAGCCTGACCGAGCTGTTCGAGCGTAACGTTTTCGAGTTGAATACCGAGGTCTTCGCTAATGAGCGTCCCACCGGTAAGGACTGCGATATCGCCAAGCATGTTCTTACGTCGATCTCCGAATCCCGGAGCTTTAACAGCACAGACATTGAGCACACCACGAAGCTTATTCACGACCAACAACGTCAATGCTTCTGCATCCACATCTTCGGCGATAATCATCAGAGGCTTGCCCGTGTTACCCACTTTTTCCAACACAGGAACCAACGATTGTAGGTTACTGATTTTCTTTTCATGGATCAGGATGTAAGCATCTTCCATCACACAGTCCATCTCGGCCGGACGGTTGATGAAGTAAGGCGAGACATACCCTTTATCAAACTGCATTCCGTCTACGAAATCGACAGTTGTTTCGGTGGTCTTTCCTTCTTCGACAGTGATAACACCATCTTTACCAACTCGTTCCAAAGCATCTGCCAGCAGATTTCCGATTTCATCGTCGTTATTGGCACTAATGGAACCAACCTGAGCGACTTCTTCTTTGCTGGAAACTGCTTTGGCAATCGAAAGCAATTTGCCTTCTGCCGCGGAGACGGCCTTTTCAATACCTCGACGAACTGACATAGGATTACTACCGGCAACGATATTACGTAAACCTTCACGGTAGATCGAACGCGCCAGTACGGTCGCTGTCGTGGTTCCATCGCCTGCCAGATCCGAAGTCTTTTGAGCAACTTCGACTACCAGACGGGCACCCATATTTTCAAAACGATCTTCCAGTTCGATTTCTTTCGCAACGGTAACACCGTCTTTCGTGACGGTAGGACCTCCGAACGACTTATCAATAATCACATTACGTCCGGTTGGACCCATCGTGACAGCAACTGCATCGGCTAGTTTACTGACACCACGCAACAGACGTGAACGAGCGTTATCTTCAAACAAAAGCTGTTTAGCCACAATTCAAACTCCTGGAGTTGAATAATTAATTTATGAACAAACCGAGAATTCTTACCCGGTTGTTAGTCGAGTACTTTCGCCAGAATTTCCGCTTCTCGCAGAATCTTGACATCCTCGCCATTTACTTCAATATCTGTACCACCGAACTTGCCGTAGATGACCACGTCACCTACTGCCAGTGAAAGACCGGCTCGATCGCCACTTTCCAACAGACGGCCACTGCCAACTGCAACTACGGTACCTCGCTGAGGTTTTTCCTTCGCTGAATCAGGTAGCACAATACCACCTGCAGTAATTTCTTCACTTTCAGCAGGACGAATCACTACTCGATCATCCAGCGGACGAATCTTGATCTTTGCCATGATCGTTTATTCCTTCATTTATTCTTTGTTGTTTAAGTAAGTTTGGAGGGACTTTCGGCCGGAATGATTACATCATGCCGGGCATACCGCCCATTCCACCCATGCCGCCCATGCC
>DEAW01000026.1:0-19231 GCA_002348315.1 Planctomycetaceae bacterium UBA2972
ACTGCAACAGCCAATGATCGGGTTGTAAATGATATCAAGAGTCAGCTTGGTGATGTTGAGATTCAACGAGGGCCATTGATTCGCGAAAGTCTGGCATTAGAAAATGTTCAGCTCAAAGATCAGGCGGCGCGAATGGCATGGTTGGTCGAATTTATACAGCAGCAAGAAGGTACGGGGATTGTCTATGTTTTAACCAAGCGGACAGCCACATCCGTTGCAGAATGGCTTAAGGGAAATGGCATCAAGGCGGAACCCTATTTCAGCGGAGTTAGCCTTCCGACGCATCCCGAATCGAATTCCTGTCGGGACTATTTAGAAAAGAAGCTGCTCGGCAATGAAGTCGACGTTTTGGTAGCCACCATTGCTTTGGGAATGGGTTACGATAAGCCGGACCTTGCATTCGTCGTGCATTTCCAAACGCCGGGATCGATCGTCGGTTACTATCAACAGGTCGGTCGTGCTGGTCGCGGGATTGCTAAGGCGATTGGGATCCTCATGAACGGCTTTGAAGATGCAGAGATCCATGAGTTTTTTCGGCGCACCGCGTTCCCTGATCGGCAAACGGTTAATAAATTGTTAAATCAACTCTCGAGAGGTGAGGGGTATTCCACTCGCCAGCTCGAGGGTTATTTCAACATGAGTCACACGAAGTTGCAGGGGATTCTAAAGTTTCTAAGTGTCGAGAATCCGTCTCCGGTAACAAAACAGAAAACCAAATGGAAACGTACTCCCGTACCGTATGAATTGGATACTGAACGTATTGATCGGCTGACTAGCCAGCGAGAGGTTGAATGGCAAGAGATTCAGGACTATGTAGCAACTCAGGGATGTTTGATGTCATTTCTCCAAAAGTCATTGGACGATCCAAATCCTCAGCCCTGCGGGAAGTGTGCCAATTGTCTGGGAGAACCCGTCGCCAAGGTTGAGTTAGATGCCGAGTTGGTTAATGCGGCCAAACGGTTTCTTCGTCAGTCAGAAACGGAATTGAATCTTTTGAAACAAACGCCGAAGGGTGCATTTGTGGAATATGAGATCCCCTACTATATCCCACAGCATCATCGAGCCAGAGTGGGCCGAACGTTGAGTCGTTGGGGAGATGCGGGTTGGGGAGCGTTGGTTAAAGATGGAGTTTATGCTGGCAAATTGGATGACACCTTAGTCGAGGCAACTGCCGAACTGTATGAAAAACGCTGGACGCGGGAAGTTGATCCGCAGTGGGTAACCTGTGTTCCCAGTATGCGAACCGGGGATTTAGTTCCTGCATTTGCAAAAAAACTTGCAGCCAGACTTGGCTTGCCGTTTGCGGAGGCAATACGTCATATCAAGCAACATGATCCGCAGCGGGATCAGGTTAATCGATTCTATCGTTGTCAGAATCTTGATGGTGTGTTCGAAGTCGATGATGACATTCCCGGGGGACCAGTGCTTCTGATAGACGATCTGGTCAACTCCGGATGGACGCTTACTGTTGCTTCGGTGCTGTTACGTCGCAAGGGGAGTGGTGAGGTGATTCCATTAGCATTGGCTTCGGTGGGGATGGGGTGATGGAATTATCAACGAGCACTCAGGCGTGTTTGCTGCTTACTACGCGTTTGTCCGCCAGAGATGCATCCGAAGTTCTGACGGCTGAGCAATTCTCTTTACTGCGGGAAAAGCTTGGAGAAGAGAATTCAATCTCGTTACTGCTGGAAGGTAATGCCGAGGCTGTGTTGTGCGAATATGAAATATCCGCGAAATTTGCGAAGCAGATCATGCAGTTGTTGTCTCGTGGTGTCGGATTGGCAATAGCGACAGAGAAGTGGTCCAGAACCGGCGTTTGGATTGTTGGCTGTGAAGATCCTGAATATCCCCTAAGCATCCAGTCTTGCGGAACGATTCCGCCCGTTATTTTTGGGTATGGCAGTCTTGAGCTATTAGATGGGGGAGGGGTGATTGTCGACGAATCCCTGGAAACTAAATTCGGTCCGAATGATTTAGCGACTGTGATAGACGGTCTGAAAACTAGCGCTGTTGGGATCCTCGACTTAGTAAGGAGTCGGGAGATCTTGGTCGAATTATTACAGCGTGGAGGGCAAGCCGTTGGAATTACGTATAAGGATATCGTAGCCTATGGCAGTGTGGAGCAATTACGTAGAGCGGTATTAGGTGGGCGGCTTGTGCTGGTATCCTCAAGGCCTCCCGGGCACCAAATGAAAGACAAGCCAATTTATGAAGAGGCCATTAAACAGGCGATTGGCGACCCGCATGTAACTCGCCACGCAATACAAGTGCTTAATGAAAAAGAGTCGGAGGGTAACGACCCTCCGACTCAGCAATTGGACTTAGGTTTTTAGCGAATTCCTAATCATCAAGTACCAGAATTTCTACCTTGCGAAATTCGATCGGATGGCTCTCAGACTGTAGTGAAATGTATCCGCTTTCGAGGATCAGTGAATCCGTCTTTCTTTTCTCAATCAGCTTTTTAGCGTCTCCGTCTCGAGGATCCAATTGAGGCTTGTCATATTCCAATACAACCTCGCCATCGAGAATATGCTTAATGACATTGCCACCGCGAACCTCAATCTCTGCGGTAACCCATCCATCACCGCGGTAGGTTTTGGACGAGGAGCTGATGCAATGCCGAGTTTCAAGCTTTCCATTGATGACTACATTGGTTCCGGGAGTACAGAGATTGGACGTCGTTCGTTTTCCTTCTTTAGCACCGCCAAGTAACTGGACTTCAATGGATACCGGAAATGATTGATTTTTGCTCATCGTTTTCGGGTCCTGACAGTGAACCATAACGCCACTGTTGCGGAATGCCCAGCCGGGGCCATTTTCAGACTGATCGCCGAAAAAGCGATATTCAACACGGAACTTGTAGTTGGAGTAGGGTGTCTTGTAAAAGATATGGCCAAAGCGTTCATTAAACGGGCCATAGGCTTCGTAACCAACCTGCATCACTCCATCTTTAACTCGGAATGTATTACCAAAATTATTCCCCAACTCGTAGCCTCGGATTTTAGGAGTCCAGCCGTCGAGGTTCTTTCCATTGAAAAGTTGCTGCCATTTTTCATCAGCATGCGATGTTGCTGTTAGGGCTAACAAACTGAAACAAACAGCCAGTGATTTTAAGTAGTTCAACATGTTGGGTCCGATATTGCTGAAGGGGTTAGTCGTTCTGTTTATTATGAAGTAAAAAGGTTGGACATTAAACAGGGTGGTTAAGCCAAAATGTCATGGATAACGTGTCCGGAAACGTTGGTGAGTCGTCTTTGGATTCCATTATGGTAATAGGTCAATCTTCGGTGATTGATTCCCAGAGCGTGTAAAATCGTAGCATGGAAGTCGTTCCAATGAACACGATTTTCAACGGCTGCATAGCCGACCCGGTCGGTACTTCCGTAACGCAGCCCACCTCGGAAAGCACCTCCGGCCACCCAGACCGAAAAACCATTTTGATTGTGATCACGGCCAGGGCCAACAACATCGGCTGCAGATTCGGCGAATGGCGTGCGTCCAAATTCACTGGTGAAGAGGATCACAGTATCTTCGAGCATGCCACGTTGCTTGAGATCCTTGATCAATCCGGCGATTGGTTGATCAATTCGGCCGGCTTCCCGAAGGTGATTTTTTTTGCAATCTTCATGACCGTCCCAGTTCACTCTCGGACTCTGAAATGCCCCGCCCGCAAAAAGCTGCACGAATCGTACTCCATTTTCAAGGAGGCGTCGGGTGAGCAGGCAGGAACGAGCAAAGTCATTGGCCTGTGCATCACCGATTCCATAGAGTTCATGCATGGTTGAGGTTTCTTTATTGAGGTCGGTTATTTCAGGAACAACACGCTGCATACGAGCGGCCAGTTCATAGCTCTTCACTCGCGCTGTTAAGGCATTATCTTCGCCCTGACGGCTCAGTAGATTCGCATTTAGTTTGCTGAGGATCTGACGTGTGGCCTTTTCCTGATCAGTTGAGACGCCGGGAGGCAGTGCCAGATCATCGATGGCGACACCGGAACTTCGCATGATGACACCCTGATGCTGTGCCGGCAGGAAACCATTGGTCCAGTTGATAGAACCACCGGCAGGTAAACTGCGAGCATCCGGGAAGACGACATAGCTGGGCAGGTTGTTCGATTCGCTGCCCAGTCCGTAGGATGTCCATGAGCCAATGACAGGAAATCCATTAAGTCGAAATCCCGTATTTTCCTGAAAAGTCGCTGGAGTGTGATTCGACGTCTCAGCGAACATGGAGTTGATGACGGTCAATTCATCTGCCACCGTTGAAAGGTGAGGGAATAGATCGGAAATCCACAATCCGCTTTCTCCGTGTTGCTTAAATGTGAAATCAGATTGTCGTATTAAACCGACCTTTCCGAAGAAGACGTCGGGTTTTTCTTCCCGTCCGAGGCTTTCATTTAATGTTTTGCCATGCAGGGCGGGAAGATCCGGTTTGTAGTCAAACGAATCCACCTGGCTGTAGCCGCCGGTCAAAACAATTTGAATAACTCGCTTTGCTTTGGCTGTGTGGTGTGGGGGCGGATCCTGAGCTTCGCCCGGCGTGCCCTCCTGGGCTAAAAGCGAATCGTCGAGCATCATCGCGGTAGCTGCTGTTGTTCCCAGACCATACTGGATTGACCTCAGGAAATCACGTCGTGACCTGAACGCTACATTTGTGTTGGATAAAAACATAAGTAATTACCTAGCGGATATAGATGAGTTCGTTGGCATTGATGACCGCACGACAGATTCCGATCAAACCAACGTCATCGTATAACGTGTTGATCAGTTCCAGTTCATCCATGCTGACGGGACGACAAAATGCTTCTAGGAAAAGTGTCCGAATTTGTTGAGAGCGGTCAGTTGGGTGTAATCGCCTGAGCTTTTCGGCGTAGGCCGCTGCTGCCCGCATTGAAAAGGAGTGATTCATCAACGAAAGCGATTGTAGAGGCGTCGTGGTGGTAGCTCGTTGTGGAGCCTTTGCGCTGGGGTCAGGGCAGTCAAACACGTCGAGAAATCGATTCCTACCTGAGCGTATAAGAGTTCGATAAATGGTTCTACGGTTAAACGATTCGCCGATCGGGTCGAAGACATTGTAGAACTGTGAATTTGCAACGAAGGTCGTAAAGTCGTAGTAGCCAGGCCCGTGCATATCTGTGGAGAGCTGTCCGGAGATGGCCAAAACCGTGTCTCTCAGGGCTTCTGCTTCCATACGTTTTGGGCTGTAACGCCAGAGCAAGCGATTGTCAGCATCCTTCTGGAGTCCAGTGCTGTTGCTATTGGAACGCTGGCGATAGGTTGCTGATGTGACGATGAGTCGTTGGATGTGCTTCAGACTATAGTTGTTGTCAATGAGTTCCGCTGCGAGATATTCGAGTAGATCGGGATGTGATGGTTTTCCCCCATTAAAACCAAAGTCGTTAGGAGTCTCTACAATTCCAGTCCCGAAGTGATAATGCCATAGACGGTTTACGATCGTGCGAGCAAATAGTGCATTATCCTTAGTAATCCAGTTAGCAAAGGCAATTCGTCGTTGGGAATCCGTGGCCGAGCCATCGAGCTGAAAATCTGCAGAGGAGGCCGCCACAGCATCGACACCACCGGCAGGTACCGCTTCGCCACGTTGTTCCGGATTGCCCCGCACAAGGACAAAGGTATCATCCGGCTTTTTGGGAGCGATGGCATATTGCGAGAAATCTCCGTAACGATTTGCAATGTCGAGCAATTGAACGGATTCAAACTTGAGGTGCTTTGTAACAAATTCCGGCAGTGCGGCAGTAACAGCATCTCCGTCGGATGGTTTTCCGGCGGCCTGTAGTTTCGCTTCAGTCTCTGCCCGGGCTTTTCGCAATCGGTCCTCCATGATGCGATGGCGATGCATATAAACTTCTTTGAGCCGCAGGTTTTCCGCTTTTTCTGAATCCGACATCTGTTCAACAAACGTCATTTTCCCATGGTAGACCGAAGCCAGAGAGGCAGTGAACTGGTAGTATTCCTTCTGCGTGATGGGGTCGAATTTATGATCGTGGCAGCGAGCGCAGTTGACCGTTAGTGCCAGGAACGACTGGGAAACGGCAGCGGTGAGATCTTCGAGTTGATCCTGACGCACGACCCGTTTGAATATAGGACTGCGTTGGCTAAATCCAACTTCATCCCATGTGCCGGCACCAAGGAATCCGGTGGCAATGCGTCCAAAAGATGAATTGCCCTGCAGCAAATCGCCGGCTAATTGCAGACGGGCAAATTCGTCATAGGGAAAGTCTGCGTTGAAGGCGTTGATAACCCAGTCACGATATCGCCATGAATGAGGTCGCAGTTTGTCTCGTTCAAATCCCTGACTTTCTCCAAAGCGAACCACATCCAACCAGTGTCGAGCCCAACGCTCACCATATTGAGGTGAGGCAAGAACCTGATCAACCAACTGTTCATAAGAATCCGGACGATCATTGTCCAAAAAGATGGCAACGGTCTCCGGTGTAGGGGGGAGTCCGGTCAGGTCGAAATAGAGTCTTCTGATAAGGGTTCGTTTGTCCGCCAAAGCTGAAGGCTTAAGCTCGGCTGCACGTAGGGTTTGTTGGATAAATGCATCAACGGGATTATGTGTCAGCGTGTCGGCCTGTTGAGGCAAGTTCGGTCGTTGTAATGGCTGCAAAGCCCACCAGTCATATCCGGCTCGCGAGGGACTACTAAAACTAAAGATGTTTATCGGAGAGGTACCCCAGGTGGCCTTCTGGTCGAACCATGTGGTCAGCGTCTTCTTTTCGTTGTCGTTAAGTGGATGTTCCGGAGGCATTTCATCGTCAAGGACTCGTGCAAGTAAGAGGCTCTCTGCCGGGTTATCCGAATTCAGTGCTTTCCCGAGTTCACCACCAGCTAGAAATCCTTCTTTGGTTTGAAGATTGAGATTTCCTTTGAAGTCATTGGCGTTGTGGCATTCGATACAGTGTTTTACCAGGATTGGCGCTACCTGTGCGTCAAAGAAAGCGTCGTCGGCGTAGATGTTACAAGCCGAAATGAGTAGGTAGGTGACGGAGAGAAATGTTGGGCGCAACATGAATATTGTGACAGGCGAAGAATTAGTTTTGTGTGCTGATCAGGTTAATCATTGCTTTTCCCATGTGATCACCAATGAGAAAGTGTGTTTCAGCGTTATGGTTCCAGTGGTATCCCTGACGTGATGGTGAGTGTTCGGCTGAGCGGAAAAACGGTCGTGTCTCAACGGTGAAAACTGAATCCTTGAAATCCTCGTGCTGTGCGACATTGAGTTGGGCATTTAAGATCCCGAGTCGTCGGTCGATCTTCTGGTCTTTTCCACCAAAGCCACTGTTGGCAATGACAACCGGAAGGTTGGGAGTATCGAAAGCTTTGCGCAGATCTCTGATCAGGTTTTTCAAGTTGTCTTCGTACTCGTTGACCGTGTCATGTTTGAGCCCGTCATTCCAACCCTGGTGCCAGCCAAAACCAGCGATTTGAAATCCCTGTCCCCGATAGTCCGGGAAATGTTCCTCCAGGTTTGCAAGTACGTCATTTACGTGTTTGATCATTTGAGTGTAGAACGGGCCGACGTCGCCGCCGCTGGACGGTGGGCGGAAATCCCCGGCGAGGCTTTTTCCTCCCCATGCTGTTTTGATGATAAGAACCTGCTCTTTGAAATGACTCCCGACAACGTGACCGAATTGCAGTTCCGGACCAAAGAACTGTTTACGAGCTCCGAAACCGACGCTGAGCTCGCCTGTGCGTCCAAGATATTCGATCCACACATCGTCTCGTGTTGCCCAACTGCCATCGGAATTAACCGTGTGCTTATATTGTTCGGATGTACGCTGATCTTTGACCAGATATTCGAGTGTACCTTTGCCATCATTCTGGTCGGGATTGGCATCAATGACTCCGTGCCCTTCCATGTTAGATTGACCGGCAAGTATGAAGACTTGAATTGGTTTGCGAGGTGCAGCGTGCGCAGGCTCCAGGCTTGGGGCGGCTAGGATCAGGATGATGAAGCTGAAGCGAAACATTTGGGAGCTAATCATAATACGAGATATAAAGTGGACCCGATGGAAAGGGTTCAATATCTCATTTTTTGAGTGGAAATACCAGCAACTTAAACGACTCAGCATTCGCTTTATGGGACAACACGATTGGTTTGTTCAAGTTGGTTTAGAGCTCTATTGATTACGCGTACGACATATTTTCCGGCTGCGTATAGGTCTTGACGTGGTTTTAGGGCTTTGTGCAATTCAGCTATGACGGGGGTTGCCTGTTCGTCGATTTGGTCGAGAACTATGGCGGCATGGAGTCTTTCCCATTGAGCACCCTCGTGTAGTTCACGGACAAGAACAGGTAAGGCAAGTTGCGGCCGATTGAAACGACAGAGTGCCCGGGCCGCGGCGGTTCGCACGACCGAGGATGGTTCGGATTTTAGTAAGGCCTGCAACTGATCCGCCGAGTCCTGAGCGGGCGTGCCGATATTAGCAATTCCTGTTGCAGCCCAGTACCTTACAGCAGCATCCGGGTCTTGTAATGCCTTAATTAACTTTGCTTTGGCGGTTGGGCCTTCGGAGGCCAAGCGTGCCGTTGTGCTGATCCGATGCACGAGCGTCTTATCATCGGTTTTCCTTAGGATGTCAAATTGATTACCGAGGATAGTTTGACGCTCTATTAGAATTGGTTCAGCGATCAATCCGAGATCTCTGGTTTCCTGCACCCACTCGATGTGTGCGGTTCGTAGTGTTTTGAGTTCATCGGAATAGCTTGGGTTTTCTGCAAGGTTGTTTAATTCATGAGGATCGACCGAGGTGTCATACAACTCTTCGACAGGTTTAGTGTCGGAGAAATAATATTCAGCGGCTGCGGCGAGTTTACCCTGTTCATGAAGATTGCGGAGGTCCTTCATGGTCGCACCTTTTTCAGGTGTATTCATGTATTGATAGAACGTTTTTAGCGGTTCGTAATTGCGTATGTATTTAAAGCGTTTATTGCGAACCATTCGAATGATGTCATAGCGTTCATCCATCCGGTCCCGCGCTCCATAGACATAATTTCGAGGATTGGGTTGATTGGGGCCTAGAAAAGGCTGTCCCTGCATATGTGTTGGAATCGTAACCCCCGCCAGATTAAGGACGGTAGGGCCGAAGTCGATCGAACTCACAAGCCGATCACTGACCTCTGCTGACCGTGCGACTGCGTGACTTTGAAATGCTTCCGGTACATGAATGATAAGAGGGATGTGTGTTCCTGAGTCGTAAAGCCAGCGTTTCGCTCGGGGGAGACCGACACCATGGTCAGACCAAAAAAAGATGATAGTGTTCTCGTATAATCCGGCGTCCTTCAATGCCTGTACATGAGCTTCACACCATTTATCCAAAGCTGTGATTAGCTCATAGTTGCGTTTCCAGTCCTCCAAAGCATTTTCGGTTCGGGGATAATACGGAGGAAAAGTCGACAACGAATTGGGATCCTGTCGTTCTTTCTCGCTGAGTTCTTTGGTGACGGTCTCGTACTTTGATGCATTGGCGATGCCGGACTCGTGACAGCCTCCAAAATTGAAAACGGAAAAGAAAGGCTGGTCAGGGTCGGGGCGATTCTTCCAATGCGCCTTTCCGGAAGACGCATCCCAGGATCCTGCTGGAGTCTTGAATTGATAATCCTGTTTGGCATTGTTCGAGCAATAGTAGCCGGCCTCTCGCAGGTATGTTGTAAATGGTTTGATGTGGTCTGGTAGTATGGCCTGGCATCGCATGTGCTGCGTGCCTAGTGAGGTTTGATACATTCCTGTAATAATTCCGGAGCGATTTGGAGCGCAGACGCCGGCGGTCGTAAAAGCGTTGGTGTATCGTGTCCCCTGACTGGCCAGTTCATCAAGGAAAGGAGTGATGGCATGCGGGTCACCGTAGCAACCGAGGTGCGGTGAAATGTCTTCTGCTGAGAGCCACAGGATGTTGGGTCTTTCGGCTGCCTGAGATTGCAGGGTTGCCGATAGAAGAATGGCAATGCAGAGAAGACGAGTGGACATAGGGAATCCAAATGCGAGACGGATGAAAAAAAGCCGGTCCGGATGGTGCCGTAAAAGACACTACAGAACCGACAAAAGAAATTGTGGTGCAGGGCTATTTCCCAATGCAGAAAAGGTGTTTTTCACCGCGGATAAACAGTCTGTCGTTAGCTAGAGCGGGAGACGCATACACATTTTCGTTGAGTGGGTTTTCGGCTATCACTTCTAACGTGCTGCCGGGTTTAACGATTTTGGTCACTCCGTTATCTGCGATAAGGTATGCCAATCCATTGGCATGTAGCAAAGAGGCACTAAAGTGGTTCCCAAGCCGATCGAGCCATAGTCGTGTGCCATCTTTGGTGTCATAGCAATTGGCTGTTCCCCGGTCATCGGCAACGATTAGGTAGTCTCCGATTACGACTGGAGAAGGTACATAACAGCGAACTTCTTTGCTGTGCCAGCGAACATGGCTTTCGGTGATGTCACCCTTGCCGCGCGGGTCGATTCCCATCACGTGATAGGTTGGGTATCCGGCACACATGTAGAATAATTTTCCGTCATAAACCATCGAGGCTACAAATTGTTCGGTTGGCCCTTCGACGACCCAGTGGACATCACCCGTGTCAGGGTTAAGGCTGATAATATGCTTTGAACCGGAGAAAACCATTTGCGTACGCCCATCAATTTCCCGGATGATGGGGGTGCAATAACTGCGAATGCCGTACGAGCGTTTAGTTTTCCAGACGGTCTTCCCCGTGTTTTTATTCAACGCGAGAATATAGGAGTCTCCGTCGTGATCTCCGTTGACGATGACGAGATCCTTATAGAGAACAGGGCAGCTACTATAACCGTGAGCGCTAATGAACTCGCCGGGTTTGACGAGCCACTGTTGCTTGCCGTCAAAATCGTAGGCGGCAACCACCATCTTGCCCGGGAAAATCTTTCGTTCAGAACCAACATTGGGTGCCACGATTTCCTGATCACTGGCTTCGAAAAAAGTGACGTAGACTAAATCACCATCGGTGGCCGGCGTTCCGGAGGCAAAGCTGTTTAAGGCGTGTTTCTTTTCCAGTTTGGCTTTGATGACATTCTGTTTCCAGAGAATCTTGCCATTGTTAGCATCCAGTGAGATGAGTTGCCGTGATTGAGCTTCGAGGTCACAGGTGACGATGAAAGCCCGGTCTTCCCAGATGATAGGCGAGGCATGACCCACGCCGGGAATCTCGGTTTTCCAGAGAATGCCTTTGCCTGTCTCACCGTCCCAGGTTAGCGGTGCAGCTTTTGATAGGCTGGAACCGTCGCCTCGAGGGCCTCGCCAACCGGGCCAATTTTCAGCCTGGGCGGTAAATGACGTGAAAAGAGTAACGACGACAGTTGTAATAGTAACCAGTTGTTTCATGCGAAGGTGCCTGCAGGTATAAATAGATTCAAGCTGATATGTCAGAAATAATATTCTACCTTTTTTTGTGTGAGATAGCCAAAGAACTCGCGTGCCTAACTTTTCCGTTGACCAATGTTATATGCAGGAAAGACCGATTGTTGAGGATCTGCTTGAAGATTTATCTGAAAGTAGTACTGAGGAAGCGGATGCTATTTTGCAATCACGATTTCAAGAGAACCACTACTTGTTCTTTAGAGGCGTCTTTGATCAGAAGTCTGTCAACGCAGTTCGCAAAGAAGTATTCGGGCGATTGCATGAAGTGGGGGAAATCAAAGAACCAATTGAGGACGGCGTATTCACAGGTATGAGCTCACGGATTGAAGTACCTGAAGGACTCGGAGAGTTTTGGCGTAGCGTTTCACAGGGGCCGGCGTTGCGAGGTCTGAGTCATGGTGATGTTGCTCAGCAACTCGTAAATCGAGTCTTGGGCGTACCATCGGTTGCTCATGATTATCTCTTTTTGCGTCCAGCAGTACCGGGGCGATCCACTCATCTGCACTACGATCATCCATTTTTCGCTCGAGGGAGCAGTCAAATTGTGACGATGTGGACGGCCTATGGCGACATTCCTGTTGAAGAGGGACCGTTATTGATCGTCGATCAGTCTCAAGGTTTTCAAGATCTACTGGATTTATCACTGGCTGTCGACTATGAATCGAATGATACGCCGTTGGTTCAGTTGATGCAGGACCCTGTCGAGTTGGCCAAGTCACGCAATGTTAAATTGAAAACGGCTAATTTCCGCGCAGGTGACGTTATTATATTTTCCATGACGCTGTTGCATGGGAGTCTCGATAATCGTAGTCGCCGTGGTCGAGTCCGTTTGTCGAGTGACGTGCGGTGGCAACCGGCCAGTGACCCTGTTGACCCTCGTTATGTTGGTGAAAACCCACCGGGGACAACAGGCGCAGGGTACGGGGAATTGAACGGTGCCAAGCCTTTGACCGTCGACTGGCATCAACGATAGGAATGCCTAGATTAACTCGGGCATCGGCTCATGGTCAGCGAGGTACTGTGGTCGACCTGTTAGATCCGGTACGGTCACCGTATTTGGATTGATTCCCATTTGATGGTACAGCGTGGCAATGACTTCGCCAAAGTGCGTACGACGTTCTGTTGGGTAAGCTGCATGCTTGTCGGTTGCACCAATGACCTGGCCCATGCGCATGCCACCACCTGCAAGTAAGGCTCCACCAACAGCAGGCCAGTGATCACGCCCGGCATTTTTATTAATGCGTGGAGTACGACCAAACTCGCCCCAGGCAACAACGGAAACATCGTCGGCCATACCTCGTTGGTTCAAGTCCTCAATGAGCGCTGAAAGCGCCTGATCGAAGTAAGGTAGGTGTGTATCCCGGGCTTCTGAGAAGTTATTGCTGTGGAAATCCCAACGTCCGAAATTCAGCGTTACCACTCGAGCTCCGGCTTCTACGAGCCGCCGGGCCATTAAGAAATGTTTGTTATTTCGAGGTGCACCGTCACCATACCGGGCTTCATGACCGGTACCGTAGCGTTCGAGCGTGGCGGGATCTTCCTTACTGAGATCCATCGCTTCGGCTAAGCGGCTGGATGTGAGGATTCCCAATGCTTGTGCCGTGATATCATCGACCTGATCGTAAATGCGGTCGGCGTCCACTTTGCGTCTAAAGGAATCAAATTGTTGTAATAAGCCGGTGCGTGCATCAAGTCGTTGTTGATTACCACCGTTTAGAACCATATCCTTTTTGGCGGGACCGGATGGTCGAAAGGCTGCGTTTGAAATTCCCAGAAATCCGGGTAAGCCCGGAGAGCCATAAGGAGGGTGGCCGGCATCTGGTGCCAACCCGATAAATGGAGGTACATCCGGCGATGTGGGCCCGAGAAGTTTAGAAACACAGGCGCCCACCGAAGGCCAGCCTTCGGTCGGTTCACCGGGTTTCTGACGACCGGTATAGCAAATGTAGGAATCGTGTGAACCGTTTGGCGATCCATAGACCGCTCGCAGTGGAACACACTTGTCCATGATTTTGGCCATGTAGGGCATGTGTTCGGAAATCCGGATGCCTGGTACGTTGGTATCGATCGGATCGAATTCGCCTCGGATCTCTGCCGGGGCATCTGGCTTTAGATCATACATGTCCTGATGAGGTGGAGCACCTACCAGATAGATCATGATAATTGCTTTTTTGGAATTCGTGACGCCAGCTTGTGCTTCGGCCTGGAGCAATTGAGGCAGCGTTAGGCCACCCATTCCCAATGCTCCAATTTTCATGAATTCACGACGCGATACTCCGCTACACAGTTGAGCTGTATTCGTACCAATATTGAGCATTTGTCTTCACCTTATGGTTGATATCAATCACTCTTATTATATCGTCAAACGGCCATATAAATATATAGAAGTAGCCGGAAGTGGCATAGAACTTCTGATATGGATTGTTCCGGAATGCTTTGTATGGGGTATTATTGAGGAAATGGAACTCCAACTCCCCTCCCTGTTTAGAGTACTGAACATGACTAAGCAAAATAACAATGGCATCAATCGCAGGACGTTTTTTAAGGAAACTGCGGCTACCAGCGCGTTGTCACTGACTGTGCCGGCCGTAATCACCGCTTCCAAAACCGATTCCCAACTCATCGTGGGTGAGGGCGATTACCAGTATGAAGTGACACATGATTGGGCTCAGTTGCCAAGTGAATATCACTGGCAGACGACTCACAATGTTGCCGTCGACAAATCGGGTAACGTGTATGTAATCCATGAGGGGCGTCAAAACCTAAAAGATCACCCATCGATATTTGTATTCGATAAGAAGGGGCGTTTTGTTCGTGCCTTCGGTAGCCAATTCCAGGGTGGTGGTCACGGTATTGAAGTGAGACAGGAGGGCAAAGAAGAGTTCCTCTATGTGTGCGCATATCAGAACGTAAAGGCATTTGCCAAAATGACCCTCAAGGGAGAGACCGTCTGGCACAAATTTGCTCCTCTAGAATCGGGAAAGTATGCCGAAGAAGAAGCGACGAACCCACAAAAGAAATGGGGGCCAAATCGCTTCCTTCCCACAAATTTTGCATTTCTGGACAATGGCGAGTTCCTACTGGTCGATGGATACGGTGCGTATTACGTGCACCATTATGATAAAGATGGAAACTGGAAGAGTTGTTGGGGTGGGCCGGGCGATGGCGAAGGCACATTCAAAACGCCACACGGCATTTGGATCGATAAGCGAGGCGACGATGATGTCGTGGTGATTTGTGACCGTGCCCATCATACGCTGCAATACCTCACAGTGGATGGCAAACACATCAAAACCCAAACAGGGTTTGGACTACCGGCCAATGTCGATAGCTTCGAAGAGTTACTGCTCGTGCCGGAACTGCATGCCCGGGTCACCTTGCTCGGAGGGGACAATAAAGTAGTAGCTCATCTTGGCGATGACGTTCAACGAGTGACAAGTGAAGGGGGGATCCGTAATGATCCAGCGAAATGGCGTGAGGGGAAATTCGTGCATCCGCATGATGCCTGTTTTGATCGCAAAGGGAATATCATGGTTGCCGAGTGGGTAGCTACCGGCCGGGTATCCAAACTGACGCGGCTGTAAATCACTCTGAACGAATCGAATAACGATCAACTAAAAAAGGCCTTCAGATAAATCAGTTAACTGAAGGCCTTTTGCGTAGGGGATCATCGTGATTCATTAGGCGATCACAGTCTGAATCGGTTGAGCTCCTTCCACTCCGACCAGACGTTGGTCCAGCCCATCGTAGAAGTAGGAAAGTTTGTTGGGATCAAATCCCAGTTGGTGTAATACCGTTGCGTGGAGGTGCTTGACGTGGAAGCGTTCATCAACAGCACGACTCCCTAATTCATCGGTCGTGCCGACGCTTACGCCACCCTTAATACCACCACCGGCCATCCACATGGTAAAGCCGTAGCTATTATGGTCACGGCCTGTGCCTTTGGCATATTCGGCAGTCGGTTGACGACCAAATTCTCCGCCCCATACGATCAGCGTGTCTTTAAGCATGTCCCGACGTTTGAGGTCCTTGATGAGGCCGGCGATAGGCTTGTCAGTTTCGCCGGCATGGAGTTCGTGATTGTATTTCAGGTCACCATGAGCATCCCAGTTGGCATCATTGTGATTTCCACCGGAGTAGATTTGAACGAAACGGACGCCCCGTTCCACCAGACGTCGCGCCATCAGGCATTGGCGTCCAAACTTAGATGAGCGTTCGACATCCAGGCCGTAGAGTTGATGTGTCTCTTCGGTTTCATCGTCAATGTTAGTAGCTTCCGGTGCAGCGGTTTGCATGCGAAATGCCAGTTCGTAATTGGCAATGCGTGCTGCTAGTTGCGTGTTCTCGATGCGAGACCTTTGGTGTTCTTCATTATATTCCTTCAGTGTCGCCAGGAGTTTTTGTTGGGTTTCCCGTGTCATGCCGGCAGGCGGGTTTAGGTTGAGGATCGGGCTGCCTTCACTCCGCATGATCGTCGCCTGGTAGCTGGCGGGCATATAGCCGCAGGACCAATTCTTAGCACCGGAAATCGGACCGCCTCGGGGATCGAGCATTACGACGAAGCCCGGCAAGTTCTGGTTTTCGCTTCCCAGGCCGTAGTTGACCCACGATCCCAGGCAGGGGGCTCCACTAAGAATTCGACCGCTGTTCATCATCAGCATGGCAGAGCCGTGGATTGGGGAGTCCGCGGTCATGGAGTGGATAAACGCAATGTCATCGACGCAGGTTGCAAGGTTAGGGAACAGATCGGAGACCCATTTTCCGCATTCACCGTATTGCTTGAAGTCCCAGCGAGGTTCAACAATTCGCCCCTGGTTTCGATGACCTCCGCGACCAAACGTTTTGACATCGACCGTTTTGTTGTCCATACCTTTCATGTCTGGTTTGTAGTCGAACGTATCGATATGGCTCGGGCCACCATACATGTACAGAAAGATGACCGATTTTGCTTTTGGTTGGAAATGGGGTTTTTTGGGCGCAAGAGGGTTTTCCCATTTCGTTTTGCCGTCGGCAGCAACGGCCTGATTTTCGAAGAAGCCCTCTTCGCTCAGGAGTCCGGCGAGTGCCGTTCCGGCAAACCCCGCTCCTGATTGCCAAATGAATTCTCGTCGTGTGCGTCCGCAAAAATTCTTAGTCATAATTGAAAACCCGTGAAGTTAGATTCCTGGATTCTAAAGAAAAAACAAGTGTTGGTTTAGTCGATGTACAAAAATTCGTTGAGGTTGTAGGTCACCAGACAGAAGTATTTTAGGGCATCGTCAGCGGAGATTCCCAATCCTTGCAGTTCGGCTATTAAATTCTCACCTCGTTTGATGTCCGCATCGGATGGTGTACGTTGAGTGGTTTGAGCCAGTGCGAAGGCGATCTGGCCTGATAAGTCGTCAGGCACTTCAGCTTTTAGGAATTGAGCAAAGCGCGTGGCCTGACGATTTGTAAATTCACTATTCATTAAATTCAGTGATTGTGTTGGTTGGGTGGTTGTGAATCGAACGGGGCAGCTGGAATCGACGTCCGCAAAATCGAAATCGGCCATCAGGGGTTCTACCAGCGACCGCTTGACGAAAATGTAAACGGCACGACGGGCACGTTCATCTTCCGGAGAGTTGCCCCATCCGGCACCTGGGCGAGACTGTCCGTGAAGCACTTCAGGGGGAATGATCGGGTAAAAGCTAGGGCCACCCATTTTAAGGTTGAGTGAACCGTTGGCTGCCAGAATGGAATCGCGAAGTTCTTCACTCGAGAGTCGTCGCGGGTTAAAACGCCATAAGAGTCGATTGGCAGGGTCTTTATCCAGACCGGTTTTGGTCGTTTGTGAACTCAAACGGTACGTCGAAGAGAGCATGATTAATTTGTGCATGCGTTTAATCTTCCAATCACCCTTGACGAATTCGGTTGCCAGATAGTCAAGCAGTTCGGGATGCGTTGGGTCGAGTCCGCCGGCTCCAAAGTTGTTGGAAGTTTCGACGATACCCACGCCAAAATGATGTTGCCAGAGACGATTGGCCATGACGCGTGCCGTCAAGGGGTTGTCATCACTGGCGATCCAGTTCGCCAGGGTGGTACGGCGACCACTGCTCTTTCCGTGAGGAGCCGGGTTGATAACCGGTTCAGGGGGAGAGAGTACCGAGGGGAATCCGGGTTCGACTTTTTCGCTTTCGGCATTCGCGTTGCCTCGGATAAGTACAAAGGTTTCACGTGCCTGTGTACCGACCTCTTTAATGACCAGTGTTTTGGCGATTTCGTCCGGTCGCGTATCCAGGATTACTTTTTTACGCTTGACGGCCTGCTCGTATTCCGTGACCAATTTTTCGCTGAGCCCTTTGCCGGCATATTTCTTTGCGATGTCTACTCGAACTTCGATTGCTTTGAAGTCTTCTTTTTCCGGTGGAGTCATCAACCCCTGGAGGCGGTTGTTTACATGATTGATTTTGCCGTCGAGATTCCTTAATTCAAGATCCAGTTGGCGGCGCATTTCCGCCTGAGTCGCTGCATCTGCGTTGACAGCAATCGGCCCAATCGAAGCAGATTCGACCGTATCGTGCCCCCGTACTCCATAACGACGAAAGCCGGAAAAGAATGCTAGAAAACGGTAGTAGTCCTTTTGAGGAATTGGGTCGAGTTTGTGGTCGTGGCAGCGAGCGCAATTCATGGTCAGGCCAAGAAATACCTGCGACGTTGTGGCAATGATATCATCGAGATCATCATACAACGCTTGTTTTTGACTGACCGGTTCGTCATCCCAAATGCCTAACCGGTAATAGCCCGTCGCTGTAATGGAGTCTTCGGTTAGTTGTTCGAATTCGTCACCCGCTAATTGCTCTTTAATGAACTGGTCATACGGCTTGTCGTCATTAAAACTCTTGATGACATAATCCCTGAATCGCCAGGCATAGGGTTTTGTGCCGTCTCGTTCGTAACTGTTGGATTCAGCGTATCGGACCAAGTCTAACCAGTGGCGTCCCCATTTCTCGCCGTATTGCGGAGACTCGAGCAAAGTATCCAGCAGTTTCTCGTATGCCTGTGGATCGTCATCAGCTACGAAAGCTTGGACTTGTTCAAGGGAAGGAGGTAAACCTGTTAGATCATAATATGCGCGGCGGATAAGGTGTGCCTTGTCGGCAGGCGTACTTGGTGAAATACCTTTATCTTCAAGCTTTGCCAGTGTGAAGTTGTCGATAGGGTTGGAAATCCATTTCTTGTTTCTCACTTTGGGGATCGCAGGGGCTGCAACCTTTTGGTGTTGCCAGAATGCCTTCGTTTCGTCATTCACTTCCGTCTTGTAAGGGCTTGCATGCTGTTCCGGCCTCACCGATTCCTGATCCGGTGGGATGGGCATGCCGTCATTGATCCATTTGGCAATGATGTCTATTTGATCCTGCGGTAGCTTTCCTTTGGGCGGCATTTCAAAGCCGTCAAAATTCATAGCCTGGAGAAGTAAGCTGTCATTTGCATTTCCCGGTATAACGGCTGGGCCGGAATCTCCGCCTTGGAGAATGTCCTTGCGATTCCCGAGGTAGAGGTTTCCTTTGATGCTCGAGCCCGGGCCGTGACAGGCGTAGCAATTGTTCAAGAGGATGGGCTGGACTTTATCGATATAGAATTTGACTTGTTCAGCAGTTAATTGCTTTTCGGAGGCTTCTTGAGCATTAACGCTGAGGCTGGCGATAAAGATAGCCGTTAGCGTGGTGATTCTTAGGATCACGGAAATACCTATTTACTTAATACGACGACGAATAAGGCTGAGTTGAGGTGAGGACATTTCCTCAATACATCTTTGAATGCCCCACAATTCAATAGCACTTTCAAACTACTACAAGTACTCAAAAA
>DEAW01000026.1:19548-20876 GCA_002348315.1 Planctomycetaceae bacterium UBA2972
AAGTACTCAAAAATATTAAAGAACTAACTAGCAACTTACAGAAGTTGATTATACCCCTTGATTATAAAGAATAAACCGCGTAGCCGGAATGTCAGTTCGCGTCGCTGAGAACACCTGGATTAACGACGCGTAGAGGCGTACCACCGTCTAATACGGTTGCAATATCCCTGGCCATCCAGAGATGGATTGTATCCACGGCATTACGAGTGAGAGAAGCGACATGCGGGGCCGTGAGGAATCCCGGGTGAGAAAAGATGGGATGCGTCAGGTCGGCTGGTTCAGGGACGAAGACATCCAGGCCGACACCGGCCAGGCGACCGTCGTTTAACGCTGCCAACAGCGAGTCGAGGCTGTCGATTGCTTCGCCGCGACTTAGATTTACCAAATAGCTGCCTGGCTGTAGTTTTTGGAGTAAGGCGTCATCAATCATCCCTTCGGTTTCAGGTGTCAGCGTGGTGTGGAGACTAATGTACTTAGCGCAGGAAACCAATTCGTCAAGCTCAACTAATTCCACTCCCAATTCCCTGGCTGTGTCAGCGGAAACGTATGGGTCAAAGGCGATCAATTTCATGTCAAACGGTGAAGCAAGCCTGGCTAACTGTTGTCCAATATTACCAAAGCCAACAATACCCAGTGTTGCTCCTTCAAGGTCGTCATTCATAGATTCATAACGAGAGTTCCACTGGTCTGCTTTCGTTTGCCGGTCCCAGTAAACAACACGTTTTGATAGAGCCAGGATGAAAGCCATTGCCGCTTCGGCGACTGCCCGTGAGTTTGCTCCGGGTGTAAATACGACGGGTATATTGTGTGCTGTTGCCGCTTCAATGTTGATATTGTTGATTCCAACACCGGTACGTCCGATCACCTTTAAGTGTTTTGCAGATTGGATGACTGCTTCGGTGATTTCAGCCACTCCTCGTACTACGATGACTTCAACATCTCTGGCTAAATCGATGAGCGTTTGTTCTTCATCGTTCGGAGCGGTGATGATTTCTCCGTAAGCTGAAAGAATATCGATGGCTGTCTGGTCGATCGGTGCCGTGGCAAGGATTTTCATGGGAGTGAATGTTCTTCATGGAAAGTGAATTGGAAGTGAACCTGCCATATAATGCTAACAGGTTTTTAACAGCTACAACAAAGGGGTTGGCTATGGCAACCGCAATTGAGTCGGATTCATTTCTCAGTTTTATTCGAACCGAAGCAGCTGAATTAGCTGCTCGTCACAGCTTGCCGGAATCCAAACAGCAGTGGGCTGAAAAACGGAGTGAAATTCGAAGTAAGCTTGCCAAAGCGTTAGGTGGTTTTCCCAATTCAAAGTGCGAACTAGA
>DEAW01000104.1 GCA_002348315.1 Planctomycetaceae bacterium UBA2972
ATTCGCCTGGGAGATATATAAACGTCACTACTACTATCTCGTTCATCTCAGGGCACTCCGATGCTATTAAGTATGACTGGTCAAGGCGCCGCAACGGCCTTTGACGACAATGCGACCGTGACCGTCGAAATTCGCGCCGTCAACAACCGCCATCTCAAGGTGAACCTCCGTGCCCCTGATTCCCTCATCTCATCCGAATCCGCCTTCGAGAAACTCATCCGTCAAAATGTCGGACGTGGCACAGTCAACGTAAGTATCAAGCTAGAGAAAACCACTCGCAAAGATGATTTCACTTTGGACCTTGAATTAATCCAAAGCTATCGTCAGCAACTCAAGATCGACGACGGCGACAATCAATCGCTCGACGCACTGCTTAGCTTACCCGGCGTAGTTATCAGCCGGTCACAATCAAATAAGGTTGACGATGCGACTGTCATACTGGTTTGCGAAACCCTTCAGCAGGCTCTTCAGCAGTTTAACCAAATGCGTGAAGTAGAAGGGGCTAGCATGGCCGAAGATTTGCTCGTCCAGTTAGAAGAACTAAATTCCCGTGTGCAAACCATCCGGGAACTGGCACCTGGCGTAATCAACAAATACTCACAACGCCTTACTGACAAGCTCAATGGACTATTAGAAAAACATAACCTCACCATCTCTGACTCCGACGTG
The DNA here is from genome assembly GCA_002348315.1 of Planctomycetaceae bacterium UBA2972. Classification (GTDB taxonomy): domain Bacteria; phylum Planctomycetota; class Planctomycetia; order Pirellulales; family Pirellulaceae; genus UBA721. The sequence goes on from DEAW01000104.1 coordinate 670, forward strand.
ACGCGTGAGATTGGGATCTTTGCCGATCGCTGTGACATCACCGAAGAGGTCGTCCGGCTTGATAGCCATATTTCACAGTTCCGTAGCGTCGTTCAAGGTCATACCAGCCAGGGAAGAAAGTTGGACTTTATCACCCAGGAATTATTTCGAGAGATCAACACCATTGGCTCGAAGGCAAATGACACCGAGATTGCAAACACTGTCGTCGAATGCAAAACGATAATCGAACGGATTAGAGAACAAGTTCAGAATATCGAATAGATACACACCTAGACGGAATTCACTCCATGTCAGCAATTCAGGGAAGAGTGGTCATCATTTCCGGGCCTTCTGGCGCTGGGAAATCCACATTGGTTCAGGAGGTGCTACGTATCTGTCCCCTGCCTTTGGCGTTGAGCATATCCGCCACGACCAGAGCCCCCCGCCCCGACGAGGTTGATGGCACGGCCTACCATTTCCTAACACCTGAAGAATTTGAACGTCGACGTAAGGCAGGTCATTTTTTGGAATACGAAGAGGTATTCGGGCAAGGTCTTTGGTACGGTACGTTAGAGCAAAGTATCACGGACGGCCTGGAAGCCGGCCAATGGGTTATTCTGGAAATAGATGTCGCTGGAGCCATGACGGTTATAGACCGTATTCCAGATGCGATTACAATATTTATACATCCCGGTTCTATGCAAGAACTGGAAAACAGGCTGCGCAATCGGAAAACGGATAGCGAAGAAGCCATAACCAAGAGACTCGAAGTCGCTCATCATGAGATGGCCAATCGAGACAAATACCAACATCAGGTCATTAACGACGATGTTAAACGTGCTGCCAATGAAGTCAGTACAATTTTACAAGCTGCGGAGAACATATAATGCTTGAAGAATTAAAAGAAGAAGAGATCATCAACAAAGTCGGTGGTCGTTTTAAGCTTTCTACTCTGATTCAAAAGCGAATCGTACAGCTCAAACAGGGTTCACGAGTCCTTGTGGATGCGCGTGGCAGTGATGACCAAATGAAGCTTGTCCTTCAGGAAATTCTACAGGATAAGATTTTTCTTGATGAAAACGATGAGATTCAGGTTTCTCCTGATGCCGAACCAGTCACTGACGTGCCGGATATTAATCCATTGGATCTCTAATGTCCGAACCGCCAACGTCCTCAAGTATTTGCCTTTGTGTTACCGGAGGCGTTGCCGCCTATAAGTCGGCACACCTCGCGTCACGACTCACGCAGGCCGGTATCTCTGTGCACGTTGCACTTTCTCCCGCAGCGAAACACTTCATAGGGCCAGCAACCTTTTTGGCTCTAACCGGCAACCCGGTAATCGAATCCGTATTCGCAGGCGAACAGGCACCCTATGGTGGCCACATCAGGCTTGCCTCGGAGTGTGACATTCTCGCCGTTGTCCCGGCAACCGCTAACTTCTTAGCGAAGGCCGCACAGGGACAATCCGATTGCATAGCATCAGCTACCTATCTCGCTTTTGACGGCCCGGTATTCGTAGCACCGGCAATGAATGCGACGATGTGGAAAAAGCCTGCGACCCAACGCAATCTTCAACAACTCCAAGCCGACGGAACGACCATTCTACATCCGGAAGAAGGTTGGCTTAGCTGCCGACAACATGGCCAGGGACGACTACAGGATATTGATCAGATCCTTGATTTCCTGATTCGGCAGGCAACTTCATAAAACAATGGCGCACGTCCTCATCACTTCCGGCCCAACTCGGCAGTTCATCGATCCGGTTCGCTATCTGACCAATGCCTCCAGCGGTTACATGGGTGCCTGCCTCGCCAATGCCTGCCTGACACAGGGCCATAAGGTGACGATCGTTTCCGGCCCGGTCCATCTCGACTATCCAGCCGCCGCGACCGTCGTACCAGTGATTACGACAAACGAAATGCTGCAGGCAGCGACCACACTTTTTGCTGAGGTCGATGGAGTCATTGGAGTCGCTGCACCGTGCGATTATTCTCCTGAAATTGTGTCTGATACCAAACTCCAAAAAACCGGCGATGGCCTGACACTCCATTTACGAGAAACACCGGACGTCATCGCCACGTTAGGTGCTCGAAAGCGAAAGGACCAATGGGTCGTTGGATTTGCACTAGAAACTGACGACCAGCGGTTTCGGGCATTACGTAAACTCGAAACAAAATGTTGCGATTTAATCGTGCTAAACGGCCCGACAGCGATGAACTCTTCCACTAATGCGATCGAGATTTTAGACGCCTCCGGGGAAGTGCTGCTGCAGCAACACGACACCAAACAAAACATCGCCAATGCGATTCTTGAGACAATTCAAAACACGCTTATACAGGATTAACCATGGACTATTCCGAAATTGGATTACCACCAGGCGTAGCAGCTGTCACGACGGCTACCTTTCTGGTTTTTACCGAAGGACCTGCCGTTGCTGCTGACGGCACGCTTTATTACTCTGACATCCCGAACAATCGGATCATGAGTCTATCCACCGACGGCACAAGTTCGGTTTGGCGAGAAACCAGCAATCGCACCAATGGCCAGACCTTTGACCAACAGGGACGATTGTTGCATTGTGAAGGTGCGGAATTCGGCTACGAGCTTGGCGGTCGACGAATTACTCGCACCAATATGGAAACGGGCATCAACGAAGTTCTGACCGATGCCTACGAAGGTCAAAAATACAATTCTCCGAATGACATCTGCGTTGATGGAAATGGGCGAATCTATTTCACGGATCCATGCTACGATGATCGAAGTATTATGGAAATGGATTGTGATGCCGTCTATCGAATCGATCGTGACGGCAGCGTGAAAAGAATTTTAACACAACCCGACATCCAGCGGCCCAACGGGATAGCCGTTACGCAGGACTCAAAACATCTCTACCTGGTCGATAGCTGTCCAGTGCTCGGCGGCAACCGAAAAATTTGGCATTTTGATCTCGACGATGCCGGGCAGCCATCCAACCAAACCCTGGTTTGGGATTTTGGCGAAGGACGTGGAGGAGACGGCATGCGGTTGGATATCAACGGCAATCTGTATATCGCAGCCGGACTCACGACACCGCGCGGTCCTCATGAAGCACCTACTGTACCTGCCGGCATTTACATCGTCACACCAGACGGCGACATGCTAGGGCGAATTCCAGTGCCGGAAGATACTCTCACCAATTTGGCCTTTGGTGGTGATGACGGACGAACCATTTACATTACGGCTGGCAAAACAATTTACACCACACGCGTTAACACTCCTGGCCAGGTCTCCTACCCACAATGGAGGTAACATGAAACGACTAGTAATCTATCCGGCCATCGATCAACGCCGGCTGTCACTCATTCTTGATCTCTCCGAAACACTCGAAGTGATCAACTGCGAAACCCTACCTGATGCTCTGTCTGGCATCGTCACAGCTGACGGGTTCTATGGGAAAATGACGCCCGAGTTATTATCAGCATCTGAACAACTCAAGTGGATCCAAAGCCCAACTGCCAGTCTTGAGCATTACCTTTTTCCTGAATTGATTTCCCACCCAAGCATTTTGACGAACATGCGTGGACTATTTTACGACGTCATAGCCGATCATGTTTTCGCCTATATTCTTATGTTTGCCCGTAGGATGCACCTCTATCTTGCTAGACAGTCGGTAAGCCAGTGGGCTCCAATAGGTGGTGAAGACGCAAGAGCTGACTATGCTGTAGGCCCGGGTAACGAAACCTCGATGGATCGGAATCACCAGCAGTTGGCGGATTCCACGTTAGGTATTATCGGCCTGGGAAGTATCGGCGGCGAAATTGCTCGTTACGGAAAACTATTGGGAATGAATGTATTGGGAGTAGATCCATATCAGGACAAGCATCCAAATGTAGATCAATTGGGAGACATGGCATTTCTTCCCAATTTATTGGCAAACAGTGACTTTGTTGTCATCGCCGCACCGCATACACCTGAAACAGAGGGTTTTTTCAATGAAGCCTTAATTCGCCAGATGAAAAGCAGTGCATTTCTGATTAACATCGGGCGAGGCGTCATTTTACCCTTAAACGATTTAGTTGCTTGCTTGGAGGAAGAGGTCATTGCCGGTGCCGCACTTGACGTCTTTGAAACCGAACCATTACCCCCTGAGCACCCTTTATGGGCAATGCCAAACGTAATCATTACACCTCACGTGGCGGCCTGTACTCCAAAGGTTCCTGAACGTCATCTCGAAGTTTTACTTGAAAATATCACTCGTTTTACAAATGACGAGTCATTATTAAATGTAACGAACAAGTCACGTTGGTTCTGAATCGATAACCAGGCTTTGCAAAATGGCGCAAATTGAAAAAGAACACGAAGCCCCTGCTAAAGGCAACTATGCCTTTGTCAGCCTCGGTTGCCCCAAAAACACCGTCGATAGCGAACGGATGTTGGGATTATTACAGTTAGACGGGTATCAACTCGTCGGCGACCCTAAAAACGCTGACTTCGTTGTTGTTAACACATGTGGATTTATCGAAGAAGCCCGCAAAGAATCCTATGGTGCCATCGATGAGATGATCGCACTTAAAAACGATGGTGTTATCAAGGGTGTTGTGGTCTCCGGATGCTTGGCAGAGCGACAAAAAGAAGAATTACTTGAAGAACGCCCCGAAATCGATTCTCTCGTAGGTGTCTTTGGCCGCGAAGAGGTCACTAAGATCGCAGACCGACTGCTGGGCGACCTCGAAGAGCAACGCACTGTTTTTCAGCCGGCTCCGGTACGCGCGCTGCCTGATACTGATCGACTCCGTATCACCCCCAACCATTTTGCTTATCTCAAGATCTCTGAAGGGTGCGATCGGCTCTGTACCTTCTGTGATATACCACGGATGCGTGGCAAGCATGCCACCAAGCCCATGGAACAGGTTCTCATCGAGGCCAACCAACTTGCCAATGACGGCGTCCGCGAATTGAATATCGTGGCACAGGACACGACCTACTACGGGATGGATCTTTATGGCGAACCCCGATTAGCCGAACTCATCACGGAACTAGATTCACTCGTTGGAATAGACTGGGTTCGGTTACTGTACTTCTATCCGATGTACATTAGCGATGAATTAATATCTGCAATTGCAGAATCAGGAAAAGTCGTCCCTTACATTGATATGCCTCTGCAACACATCAATGACCGTATGCTCAAAAAGATGTCGCGGCGAGTCACTCGAGCTAAAACAGAAGACATGATTTCCCGTTTGCGAGGGGGCATCCCGGGACTGGCATTGCGTACCACGTTTATAACCGGGTTCCCCGGCGAAACGGATGACCAATTCGAAGAACTGCTTGACTTCATCAAGCAAACCAGGTTTGAACGCGTAGGTGTCTTTACATATAGTTACGAAGAGCACACACCGTCTTCCAGGTTCAAGGATCACATTCCCGAGGAAGTGAAGCTTGAACGCCAGCAATTACTTATGGAGGCCCAGCGCCAGGTCGTTTTTGATCGCAATGACTCGTTAGTTGGAACGGCGTTACCTGTTATCATCGACCGTGCTCACCCTGAACAGGAGGGTGTTTGGATTGGCCGAACTCAGGCAGACGCTCCGGATATCGACTGCCTGGTGTTTGTTACCTCTGTCGAACGTAAACTACGCAATGGTGACATTCTGGAAGTCGAAGTGGCCGCCTCTGCCGGATACGATCTATCCGCAATCCCTTGCTAATTTTTGGTGGGCGCCCTCGTCGATGGTAATCTCCGTGGAAATGTGTAAACTAGACGAACATATGTCTGACAAATAGATAAGGAATGCAGGGTGTCCGCCGCGAACCAAAGCAAGGTGCTCAACGCGCCAAATATCATTACATCGATTCGCTTTGTGCTATCGCTTGTCATCTTTGCGTTGCTGCCAATGGAGCAATACTTTGTGGCACTCATCCTCTTTATCGTTGCCGCCGGCACGGACTGGGTAGACGGCTATCTCGCTCGCAAATACGATCAAGTCACACAATTAGGTCGTATTCTTGATCCGTTTTGTGACAAGATCATTATTTGTGGAACCTTCACTCTTATCGCCGTAGAAATGGCGAAATTACAGGCAAGCACTGATATTTCAATGCCTCAGAATTCATTCTTTATTATCCACGGCTGGATGGCCGTCGTGGTCGTGGGTCGGGAAATTCTTGTGACCGCACTAAGAGGTTTTATCGAACAGCATGGCGGTGATTTTTCAGCGAACATGCCTGGCAAGTTAAAAATGGTTTTCCAATGCGGAGCAGTAATTGGGACGATTTTGATTATCGACAAGTTACACAATTCACATGAGGTGTCGCCACTGCTCAACTACACCACATCTGCATTTGTCTGGCTAGCGGTCATTACCACAGTTTACTCCGGACTCATCTACATCAAGGCGTCCATCAATATCATTCCACAACTCACAGTCAACGAAGACACCAACGCCCAGTAGAATTCTCCATGCCTCCCGCACAATTAGCCTGCATGCTCATCTTCGCTTTGGTACTGTTCACAACCTTTGTGATCCTTCCATGGAATGCCGTTTATCAAAAGCGGATCAGGCAGGGCAAGCCATTACTTGAGCAATGGTCGATAAAAACTTCCCGACTTGACGTACTGGATGTTCTACTCACATTTTTCGTCTACTTCGGAATCCAGGTCATAGCTGTCGTCTTTATCGTTGAAAACCCTGATCCCGACGATAGTCCGTCTCAATTTCTGCATTTGTCGCCGTTCAATTCGGCCGCTGGTCTCACGACACTCTTAACACTGGCTATTGTTATCCCGATCCTCTTTTTTCGACGAGGAGACTTACGGGATTTCCGCTTGCGGACGGATCGATACACTGAACTCTGCGTGATCGGTTTGATAGCCGCGTTCCTCCTGGTGCCCGCCACAATGACACTCAATGCTTTGGTCTCGCTATTGGTAACACCGTATAGCCATCCGGTGATCGAGACGTTATTAGCCGAAGCCTCTGTAACTACCCTTGTTTATACAGCCATAACCGTTGTGATCGCTGCTCCACTGGTCGAGGAATTTGTGTTCCGGGGAGTGATCCTCACCTTTTTACAGCGAGCTTTTAGTGGCCGCTGGTCGACTCAAACCATATTCTACTGCCCTGCCGACGCTCAACCGGACGTCTCCCCAGTCGCTCAAGATAACTTTCAATTACATGGCGCCAATTTATTGACAAGCTTACTCTTTGCGGGACTCCATTTCGGTCAGGGTGCAGCGTACATCCCTTTATTCTTTTTGTCGCTCGGAATCGGGTACGTAGCCAACAAGACCGGCTCAATCCTACCCTGTATTCTGATCCACATGACACTCAACGGTATTAGTTCAATACCGCTTATCTTTCTCGTATTAAATCAAACGTAATAATCAACTTATTAGATAGGGCAAATAGCATGGCCATTGGATTCGGAATTGTTGGCTGCGGAATGATCGCAAACTTTCATGCACGCGCTATTGCGGATATCCGCGGAGCGAAACTTATTGGAGCATTCAGTCGGCGTATTGAAAGCGCAGACGCTTTTGTCACGGAACACGGCGGGACGGCTTATGATTCACTCGACGAAATGCTCGATAACCCCGAGATCGATGTGATAACTATTTGTACTCCCAGCGGAGCCCACATGGAACCGGCCGTAGCTGCCGCTCGCGCAAAGAAACATGTGATTGTCGAAAAACCGCTTGAGATCACACTCAAACGATGTGATGCCATCATCGAAGCCTGCAAAAAGAACCGGGTCAAGTTATTTACGATTTTCCCATCACGATTCCATCGCTCATCGCAACTGATGAAGAAAGCCATCGATCAGGGAAAATTTGGCCGATTGACCATCGGTGACGCTTATGTGAAATGGTATCGGACGCAAGAGTATTACGACAGCGGTGCCTGGCGTGGGACGTGGGACCTCGACGGTGGCGGTGCACTAATGAATCAGGCAATTCATAACGTAGATTTATTAACCTGGCTCATGGGCCCGGTTATCGAAATTACAGCTCAGGCTGACATGTTAGCTCATAAACGAATTGAAGTCGAAGATGTGGTTGTGGCGACTTTACGTTTTGCAAACGGTGCATTGGGGGTTATCGAAGCGACTACGGCTGCTTACCCAGGAGCATTGAAAAAGCTTGAAATTCATGGGACGCAGGGTTCCGCAGCGATTGAAGAGGAAGATATCATTACCTGGGACTTCGCTAAGATGAGCAAAGCAGATAAAGCTCTGGTAGACAAAATGGCTGGGACGACCCAAACTGGCGGCGGCGCCGCTGATCCATCTGCCATCGGCCACCAGGCTCATGCTTCCCTATTCCGTGACGCCATTAAAACGATCCAGGGAAGAGCGTCTAATTCAATCGATGGCAAAGAAGGACGTCGAAGTGTCGAGGTGATTTTAGCAATTTACAAAGCGGCCTCGACTGGAAAGGCTGTTACGCTTCCTCTACCGAAAGACCCTGTGCTGTCATATCGCAAACACGGAGTCAAACGCAAACGGCGTTAGTTAGGTTAAACACTGTTTGCTATTGGTAAAACAGGATCATTTTGGCACACTTACCGTTTTGCGAAGTTCCTTTTGCCTACGTCGTGTCATCGTGGATCGTATTGGATATTTAGTCCTGCGCAGTTTTTTCTGTCTGATTCAGGCAATGCCTGCAGGCGTCCTCTATACGACTGCCCAAGCATTATCCTGGACGATGACCCATGTCATTAAGATTCGACGAAGGGTCACGCTCGACAACCTCCGGCATGTCTACCCATTTTCGAATGACGACCAATTAAAGTTAATTATTCGAGAGATGTGGTTTACGTTATTTCTCATGTTGTTTGAAGTCGCTCAGGCTCCCCGGCGCATCAATCGTTACAACTGGCGAGAGCACGTGCAAATCGGCAATGTCGAAACGCTCTTAACCGGTTTGCTTTCCCGCAACCCGACTATGTTACTATCCGGTCATTACGGGAACTTTGAATTGGCCGGGTTTATTGCCGGATTGTTCGGGTTTCCAAGTTTTACTATCGCCAGACCTTTGGATAATACCCTCATGAACGACTATATCAACTCGTTTAGAAGTCGCTATGGACAGTATATCCTTCCCAAAAAGGGCGTAGCCAAATCGGTCGAAAAATTGTTACATCTGGGGCAAACTCTCACTGTCCTGGCAGACCAATCCGCTGGCAAAAAAGGCGTGTGGATGGATTTCATGGGCCGTCCAGCCTCTTGTCATAAAGCCCTGGCCCTTTACGCCTTAACAACTAACGCCGAGGTCGTAGTCGTTGTCGCTAGGCATAATCGACGAATGTTCAATCTCACGCTTGCCTGTCAAAATCTTCTTCAGACAGAGAAGATGGATCGCGCTAACGCTAGCGTTAAGGGAGTCACCGCGTGGTACAATCAGCAACTGGAATATGCAATCCGAAAAGCTCCCGGCCAATACTGGTGGTTACACCGCCGCTGGAAGGATCCACGTAAACCCAAGCCCTCTAAAGTTTCTGCATGAGCCTAAATTGGATCCACGCCGCTCTCCTTTCGGAAATGCCCGACTCGGGTGTTTTGGAATGTGTTGTTGACGGACAAATTGTCGCTCTTTTCAAAACGGATGATGGTTATCACGCCGTCGACGGGATCTGTCCACATCAAGGTGGATCATTAGGTAAAGGTAGCCTGCACGGCTGCATTGCGCGCTGCCCCTGGCATGGCTGGGAATACGACGTCCGGGACGGACAACATCAATCCATCCCCGCCGTGAAGATAACTACTTATCGCGTGCGTGTTACCGAAAATGCGATTGAGGTAGCACTTTCATGACGAACGTTCGCCGGTTTCTTAATTTCGACCCACCTGCCATAGCACAGTTAATTAATGACTGCTGTGAAATTGAGGCTAATGTCTCGACGAATCTGCTGGAGTTTGCTGTCTTTGCTAAAACCTATTTTTCCAGTGACCGGTTTTTTGTTGCTACCTTAGCTGAACAACCGGTGGGATTCGTCCACCTGGGCTCGCCTGCCACGGATTGCCACGAAACTAACACTCTCACAATTTCTAATTTTCTCGTTAAAGATTGCGACCACTCCATCGCATCTGCCTTACTCGATCATGCCAGGGCCTTCGCACAGGATTTGGGATTTTCTAAACTGCGGATTGGCTCAACACCAGACAACGCCGAATATTACAATGGCATCTCGACCCACTTTCTAAATGTCGGCATTCCATCAACACAACCCATTCTTCCCATTTTATACGAACTTGGTTTTCAGCAGGTTGCATCCTGGCAGTGTCTGCAATTCGATCCCAACGACAGACAGGTCCCCTTTTCACGAGAACAAATGGAGTTGAGACGATCACACACTTTAACTCAGGATGCGGATCCGGATTTTGATTCCATAAAGCTGAATTCCATTTATTCGCATCTTGCCACCAGTCAAATCTCATTAACGAATCGTTCGACCGGCGCCATTGACGCTCAGCTTGTATACGCCTGTTTGGCTCAAAGTTATCCAGACTGGCCAAATGGCGGGATCGATTTGCTGCGTTATGTATCTAACAGCAGTTTTAGTCCGGAACACTATGAATTTTTATTATGCGAAACGCTTAGGCAACTCCCCTCGTCGGGACTATCTCCTCTTCGAATTCACATCGACACCGCGGATATCCTTGCCTTGAATACAGCATTAGACGTCGGTTTCCAACCGGCAATCACTTCCGTACACGTAGAATTCCAACTTGCACAACAGAGTTAACTACTCGCATTGACTACCTGATAGGACTCAAAACGAGGATCAACCTTCCATCCAAATCCGTTTTCATTGACTGTCCGAAGGCTGATAATCCCGTCAACCACCTTAACGCTGGGTACGCCCTTTACTACCTCATAAAGGTCCCCATGCGCAGCAAGGACCGCCTGGTAGGAATCTTCTTCGAGATACGCAAGGCCGGGGTGGTAATGGTGACCATTTCGTTCGACATGCCTCAATCCCATCGCCGACACCAAAGCCAAATCCGTCTGCAAAGCCACAACTCCAACACAACAAAGATCTTCGGCTGTCATCAAATAGGGCCTATCCCCTTTACGTCGATACTCTTGAATCAACTGGCGATTGAGCAGTGCTTTGGTGATTCCCTTACAGGCTTTAGAACTTGTTCCAGAATATCCACACTCTAGAGCTCTCAAACAGGTCTCGCGGGTCGCATCAGATTCGTCAATGATTACAGGAGTCTGTTTCGCAATCTGCTCAAGCCCTTGCAGTGCCGCTGATTCAAACGCCTGAGAACGATTAATGGGTTGCTCAATTCCAATCACCGCGTTGTAGATCGGTTGTAAAGATTCGTCCCTTTCAAATGCGTACCAAAACTCTCCGAACTCCTCAAACGATGAGTACTGTTCATTCCCATCGATCGTGAGTTGATACGACTCAACGTTATTGGCCTGCAGAATCTCCTGGACGGCTCTAATTCTATCCAAATCCTCCCGACCCCGATTGCCAATCTTTATTTTGAAATAGCGGATGCCGGATTCCACAATATATTGTTCAAGAGACTGCGGACGACCGTCATTTAGACAATCATCCACTTGTATGTCCGCCGTCGACAATGGATCCCCCATGCCAACTGTATGCCGCACAAACATTTCCGACGAAGTCAGGTCTTTTTCCCAAGGAACGACATCCACCATAGTGGAAACTCCTTCCAACCGGACAGACTGACCTTCATAGAGAAATCCACTACTCAATAGCTCGCGAAATGGCCGGCCAACCACTCGGCAGTAAGCGTCGACAATTGCCCGCTCAATCATGCTTACGCCAAACGCGTGTAGAAGTGCGGGACGTTGCATGTCAAAATCAGCTTTCTCAGCAATAGCTAAAGCTTGTAACACATTTCCAAATTCGCCTTCGTCGCGAACGGCCTCAGAAGCAGTTGAAATGACGGCAACCATATCGCCAATTTGTTGTTCATAATCACGAGTCGCGTCTTTATCAAACCATAACGGCGGGAGACAATCCGCGGCATAACCTTCAACCGACTGTCCATCTGTCTCGAATTGAACCTGCAGTAACGCCTGCGGACATTCGGTGAGACAGGCCCTGCCGTACCGAAAAGGGATTCGAGTATTAGAGGACCGCACCCCTAGTTTCCAGGAAACGATCCGCATCTTAGCTTTCTTGCTTTTCAGCGATGACGATGTCCAACTCTGTTTTGAGGTGATCAAGGATCACGTCATATTCATAACGTCCTAATTCGACTGGCCCCTTTTTGAGATTCACATATTTGGGTCCACACCATAATCCAAGATCTGCATCGTCCGTCTCTCCGGGTCCGTTTACCCGACATCCCATGACTGCAATCGTGACAGAATGCTCTTTTGCATAATTTGTCATCGCTTTTACGTCTTCCGCTAATTGGACAAACGCTTCATTTTCAACTCGCGAACAACTTGGGCAGGAAATGATATTGAGACCATCCGTATTGAAATTAACAACACTACGAACTCGTCCATTGGCGATATCCTCAAGAATCCCTCTACCCGCGTCGATCTCTTCACCTTTCCGATCGTTGGGAACGGTCAGCGAGACTCTAATCGTATCTCCAATCCCTCGACTAATTAATTGTTCGAAAGCAACACGCGTCTTAATCACTCCGTCTGGAGGAATTCCAGCTTCTGTAACTCCTAGATGCAAGGGAACATCCGGTCGCTTTTCAGCAAAGCGTCTGTTAACCTCAATCACCTTGAGAGGGTCGGAGTCTTTCAGCGAAACACAGTAATTTGTGAACCCTAATCCGTCTAATAATTCGCAATGTTCCCAGGCACTAGCCAACATGGGGCTAATCGAATCATCCTGATCGAACGCTTCTTTTTGTGCGGGATCTACACTTCCGCAATTTACTCCTACCCGAATAGCACAATCCTGTTGGCTGGCAACACTCGCAATGAATTCAACCTTCTCCTGCCAGGGCTTCGTTTTTTCATGATGATAGAGGTGCCCGGGGTTATAACGAATCTTGTCAACAAAGGGAGCGACAACCTCAGCCAGACGGTAATTTTCCTGCAGATCGACTGCCAGATTTACTGACGTACGTTGACGAATTTCCTCCAATGCTTTTGCATCCCGGGGACTGTCCACGGCAATACGAACGACATCAGCTCCTGCCTCAGTTAAAGCTTCGATTTGCGCAACGGTCGCATCCACATCCGATGTGTGTGTCGCAGTCATACTTTGTACGGCGATCGGATTACCGCCACCGATCGACACCGTACCTATTTTGACTGTGCGTGTTGGATTACGCTCTATCGTCAAACCATTTCTCCTCTAGTAAACGCTATACTATTTTCAGTCGCATCGTGCGTTTTCGCAATAAGACAACCAAATTAGTTTCGTTACGTTTTTTAGATCCTGTCCCTTTATGAATGACACCAAATTAAATATCGTCCTCTACAATCCAGAAATACCTCCAAATACTGGAAATATCGGACGAAGTTGTGTCGCCCTGGGAGCCAAATTGTGGCTGGTGGAGCCACTGAGCTTTGATATCGGGGAAAAAGCGATTCGCCGTTCCGGATTGGATTACTGGCAACATCTCGACCTGGAAGTTGTACCGAACTGGGATGCCTTGCTGGCAAATATTGGCCATTTTAACCCTTGGCTATTTACCAAGACAGGAAATTGCATCCACACGGATGTTGAATATCAACTCGGCGACACTTTAGTTTTTGGCAGTGAAAGCTCCGGGCTTCCTAATTTCATCCGAGACGCTCACGCAAACCGCCATTTACGTATCCCAATGAGTCCTTTGGTAAGGTCGATTAACCTCGCCACCGCCGCAGGAATCGCAATGTACGAATTCAACCGACAAATACCTCTAGTCTCCATCTGACAATATTTTTGGTAGAACATTACCATACCGACATTCCATCTTCCCTAAGAAAGCATTTAGTCTCGTGCCTAATATCTCATTTGAATCCTTATCCAATTTCGCCACTGCACTACTTCAGGCTGGTGGAGCCACAGAAATTGAAGCATCCACTGTTGGCCCGAGTCTCGCTACCGCAAATCTCCGCGGCTACAGTTCCCATGGCGTCATGCGAATACCGTTCTATCTAGAAATGCTTCAACAGGGTGATATTAAATCCAACGTGGAACTCGACGTCATCTCAGAAACTGACTCCTCTTTAGCGACAGATGCCAACTGGGGTTTTGGAAGACTTCAATCCGGAAAATTACTCGATCAACTAGTCACAAAAGCCAAAAACCATGGAGTATCCGTCGGAACGATACGAAACTGTTCCCATGCGGGCCGTTTAGGTGAATACTGCGAAATCGCTGCCAATGAACACGGTCTTGTATCTATGGCCATGGTGAACACCCACGGTGCTGCCCGCCGAGTTGCTCCTCCCGGAGGCATCCGCCCTCGTTTGGGTACGAATCCTCTAGCGATGGGTGTTCCCACAAGTGATGGGCCCGTTATTCTCGACTTTAGTACCAGCGCTACAGCCGAAGGCAAAGTACGGGTAAAGAATATCGCCGGCGAATCCGTCCCGGACGGTTGGTTGATTGACAAAGATGGCAATCCAACTAATGATGCCGCCACACTCTATGGAGATCCTCCAGGAACGATCTTACCAATGGGTGGTCCTCAAGCTTACAAGGGTTTCGGACTCGCTTTGATGATCGATATTTTCACCGGAGCGTTGAGCGGCGGATTATGTGCCAGGGAAACCCCCATAACCCCGAAAGGCAATTGCGTGTTTTTAATGCTCATTGATCCGAATCATCTCGGTGGCGGCGAAGCATTTGCACGAGAGGTTACTCAAATTGTAGATTTTGTGCGGAGCTGTCCAACCAAAGAAGGTGTCGATGAAATTCTTTTACCTGGAGATCCGGAAAAGAAGAATACGGCCAAGATGATGGCCGAAGGAATCGCTTTCGATCAGGGCAATTGGGACAAACTGCTACAGTTAGCCAACGATCTCGGCGTAGATCCACCTCAGCAATTTTAGTTTGCTTGCATTCATCTCAGAATGTATCAGAATATGAAAGTCTGCCTTACCGTTCATGATTGTTAGAGGAGATTTCCATGTTACGATCAACAATTGCTGTTAGCTGCGTCCTGCTATTACTTTCATCATCGATATATGCGGACGATCCCGTCTATGATGTGGAGGCACAACCGTTACGTGCGCAGGTTCAACGCGTAGCAGAAGCATTGACCTACGTTGGTAATCCTCTCACTTCTAAACAAAAGGCGGAACTTGATCAGCTTCAGGATTCAGCCGATGACGAGTACGTAACGGGCGTTCAGTCAGTATTAGATCGTTTGGCACTGGCCGAAGTGCATATCAATCCCGAGAGTCGCGTTAAAGTGGCAATGGGAAAGGCTCGCCCGCAACTTCAACAGAATGGCTGGTCTGTCTTTCTTATCAAAGTACATAACGAAGCTGGAATAACCGCTGCGTTAAACGTTGACAGTCCATCCAATGAACCTATCTTCATTCGCAGTTCCGGCGCCAAGGATCCAGACCCTTCACGCATTACCGAGCAGGACATCGAAGATCGCTGGCTTGAACTCGGCACGTTTGACAAACAACCTCTCGCACCCAAATTATCCGGACTCGCCCTTGAATATCGAATCTTAGCAATCTATTCGGCCGCCACCGGAAAGCGTGAAGCAACATTGAGCTTTGACGTAGGTCAAGGCACTCAAGACCTCGGTTTTCGTAGTGAACTACCTGTCTTATTTGACACCAAGGCATCTACTCCAGTTACGCTTCGCATTTTTGACAACGACGGTCGTCCAACCGTCGGGCAGTTGATCATTCGGGATGAGCAACAACGAGTGTACCCATCCAGATTCCGCCGGCTCGAACCTGATTTCTATTTTCACGACCAAATATATCGCTATGATCAGGAAACACTTCATCTGCCACCCGGAAAATATCAATTCACGGTATCCCGCGGGCCTGAATATCGAGTGCATACACATAATGTGCGCGTCCCGGACCAAAAACCAACAACCCTGGAATTCAACCTCGAGCGTTGGATCAAAATGACTGATCATGGCTGGGTTTCCGGAGATCATCATATTCACGCAGCCGGTTGTGCTCACTATGAAGCACCTCGTCAGGGCGTACTGCCTGAAGCAATGATGCGGCACATCCTGGGGGAAGATCTTAACGTGGGCTGTGTTTTGACGTGGGGGCCTTGCTGGTATTTTCAAAAGGGCTTTTTCGAGGGAAAAGACAATACACTTTCGCAACGCAATTATTTAATGCGTTATGACATAGAGGTCTCCGGTTTTCCAAGCTCTCACGCTGGGCATCTCTGCCTACTCCGACTAAAGGAAGACGACTATCCTGGAACAACCCGTGTTGAAGAATGGCCTTCGTGGGATTTACCTGTTTTGCAATGGGGTAAGGACCAGGGCGGAGTGGTTGGATTTTCGCATAGTGGTTGGGGATTGGCTGTAGACGACCAGGACGTCCCCAGCTTTTCCATGCCGAAATTCGATGGTATCGGTGCCAACGAATTTATCGTCGACGTGACCCATGACGTCGTCGATTTTATCTCGGCGGTTGACACGCCATTGAATTGGGAATTATCCATCTGGTATCACACTCTCAATTGTGGTTTTGATTCACGAATCAGTGGTGAAACTGATTTCCCCTGCATTTACGGAGATCGCGTAGGCCTGGGACGTTCCTATGTAAAACTGCCTACAAGAAAACGAGTTGATTTTGATGATTGGATTCATGGAATCCGCGACGGGCGTAGTTACGTGGGGGACGGACGTTCGCATCTCTTCGATTTTCAGATTAACGGAACAGGTGTCGGCGAAGTCATCAAATCGCAGGATCCCAGCTATCAGTATGTTAATCAAGGCGATACCCTTAACATTCAAGTACAAGCCTCCGCGTTACTTGATGCTACCGCAAATGACGAAATACGACGGCGTCCCTATGGGCAGAAGCCTTACTGGCATATTGAGCGTGCTCGGATTCCTGACACGGATACCGTACCTGTCGAGCTAATCGTAAATGGTGAAGTGGTTGAAACTCGCACTATCACCGGCAACGGCGACATCAACGCTCTAAAGTTCGACTACACTCCAACCCAATCCAGCTGGATCGCACTACGCATTTTAGGGGCATGCCATACCAATCCTATTTTCGTCATTGTGGATAAAAAACCAATCAGGGCCAGCCAACGAAGTGCCGAATGGTGTCTCGAGGCGGTTGAAGTTTGCTGGAATGCCAAGAAAGGACGAATCCGTCCTGAAGAGATCGGGGCTGCCAAAGAAGCATGGGATCATGCTCGACAGACGTATGCGAAAATTCTCAAAGAGACGAAAGCAAGTCAGTAAGAATTAATTCACGCTATGTTTATACAGTGGTAAGTGACGGTAATAGACTTCAAGCATGTAAATGCAGAGACATGTCGTATATAACCGACCACCAAGGTGGCCGTGAGTATCATTATGCGGATCCCAGCTGCCCGCTTCCTTACCGGTTTGCAGCTGATTTTCAGGAACGTCCTGTCGCATCACCTGGTTCCATTGCGTCCAGGGTTTTCCCCCCATGTGATGCAGAGCCTGAGTTGCATAATACCAGTAATAAACGTCCATCTCCGAAAACCGCAACGGATTCCCGCTTACATACTGGATTCCTTGATTAAGCCGCGGGTCATCATGACTCCAGCCCAGATATTGGCGACACAACAAACCCTCAGCGGTCATACTAAGTGTGTCTAATTGCCCCGGAATATAGGCATACTTACTGCCACCGTCGGTCGTCGCTGTATCTAAGAAGGCTGATATCTTATCCAGATTTACAGCCGGAACATTCAGACCGGCCATCCGTCCACTCTGCAACGCCATCACAAACCACCCTGTAACCGACGTATCTGATGCCCCTCCGGGAGCGTATCGCCAACCACCCTGCGGAGATTGCGATTTATAACAATAGTCAAGAGCTTTTTGAGCGACTGCCTTTAACGAGGCGTCTTTCGTCATACCGTAAAGCTCGCATAAAGCGATTGTTGCCTGCGCGTGAGTATAAAGGCGGTGATGGTGTCCGCCGGTCAAAAAGAAATTGCCTTCATCGTCTTGCTTTTTAATCAATGCATTCCATCCACGGGCCACCACATCTTTATACGGGCCATATTGGTGCGTTGAACCATGCCCTTGAAATGCCAACAATGCCATGGCTGTTGCGGCAACACGGTTTTCCGTGGGAGCACCATCCGCATAATTCCCCAAAAGGCTCCACAACCCATCGCGTTGTTGATTTCGTTTTAACCATTCAAGCCCTTTCACCACCGCGCCTTCCGTAGTAGCCGTTCCACCGTAGGCAGCCAACAACGCCTTTTTCATCCCCTTCTCACGACCATCTAATGCCATTCCAATGGACGGAGCCTTGATATCACTGGTTTGATTGGTTGCCTGAAATTCAATCGGTTCTACCTCTGGCGGTGCGGCCAAAGGATCATCCACCTCTTCGAGATCTTCGGAGAGCAC
>DEAW01000005.1:0-128 GCA_002348315.1 Planctomycetaceae bacterium UBA2972
AGTAATTCAAGAGCGAACCGGCGAATCTAATTTATTTTACTCGGTTCAGCCTCAGACATGAACTAGTTGAAACAGACCTGCTAGGTTAATAAGTCACCATTGAATTAACAGGGCCGGCAGTTTTTGCG
>DEAW01000005.1:507-6758 GCA_002348315.1 Planctomycetaceae bacterium UBA2972
AAGCCGTTGAAGGAGTTGTAGCAGGTAAGTTAAGTGTTATTTTGGAGTCAGTTCTTAGGAGTAGATTATTGAAAAATCTAGCATTAGCTTTTGTTGCTGCCATGACGTTAATGGTTGGTTGCGGAGATAACAGTAATTCCGAACCACCAATATTCAATAATCAGCAAATCGATAACTTTAAATAATTTGTAGATCAGTAAATCGCAGCCGGGCATCACGGATCGATAGAAGAAATGGAAGCCGCAGTCAAACGTATTAAAAGAGATTTCCCAGCGGACGAGCGACTTTTGTAGATTGCCTGTGCTCATCCCAGAAGATTTACTCGCACAGGGAATTGAATCGTTCCGGTTTAAACAGAATTGATCAATTGTGACTGGTTGGGGTGAAACTCAACCAGCCCTCTGGCCTGTTTGCCCCTTGCTGATAAATCGGGTTATCATATCAGTTCGTCGTAATTTGGGAATATTTTCCTAATGATACAACGGTCCACCGGTCCAACACACTGTTTCCGATGCGCAGTTTTTCCGACGTAGTTGGAAGAACAAAGTTGGAGCGGATAATTCTCTGGTGCCTAGAGTGAAGTCCGGACTTAATTGGCTAAATATCTAATGGATTTACTGTATTAGTAAGAACACTAACCAGGAGAAAACAATGAGTAATGAGATCAAAGTGTTAATCGTAGGTGCTGGGTTTATGGGCACGCTACATGCCAAAGCCTATGCACAGATTGACGGAGTGCGAAATGTTGGAATTGTGACGAGAAACTTAAGCAGCTCGGAAGCACTGGCGGAAGCACTCGGAGATGACATCCCGCGGTTTACAGATTTTGACGAAGCACTCGAACAAACGCAGCCAGATGCAGTTTCCATCAGTACTTATACAGACTCACATTACCATTACGTTTCCACAGCGTTAAACCGGGGACTAGATGTCTTCGTCGAAAAACCGTTAGCTGAAACGATGGAGGAGTGTCAGGAATTATTTGACCTGGCCAACCGTGTGAATAAGAAACTCTACGTGGGCTATATCCTGATGACACACCCGTCGTGGAATAAGTTCATTGATGTAACTCATGGTTTAGGTAAGCCATTGGCGATGCGAATGAATCTTAATCAGCAGGCCAAAGGAGACTTCTACGATACGCTTCACAACATCATGCAGGTCCAGTCTCCGATTGTGGATTGTGGAGTGCATTATGTAGATATCATGTATCAGATGGCACAGTGCAAGCCGGTACGCGTGCATGCCATCGGTTGTCGCAATTGGGATAAGGTCCCGGA
This sequence comes from Planctomycetaceae bacterium UBA2972, assembly GCA_002348315.1. GTDB lineage: Bacteria > Planctomycetota > Planctomycetia > Pirellulales > Pirellulaceae > UBA721. The sequence continues at coordinate 1,788 of DEAW01000005.1, forward strand.
ACACATTAATAATTACGGCCAGCTGCAGGTCGAATTTGAAGACGGCTCGGTGGGTTGGTATGAAGCCGGGTGGGGACCGATGATGAGTGAAGTGGCCTATTTCGTTAAAGATGTTGTCGGTCCGGACGGTTCAGCTAGCATCTGTCCGGATAAAGGTCGTTCGGATGATAAAGATCATCATGTGGAAGCGAATACAATTATTCGCCACTTCTCAGAACAGGTCGACAAAGAATTTATCAAAGAAGATGAAGTGATCAAAATCGACGAGCCTGATCACGATGGGTTAGCTTTGCTCGAGCAACAGGAGTTCATCACCTGTATTCGTGAAGACAAAGATATGTCCGCTCATCAGGACCGAGTGATGACGAGTTTACGGATTGTCTTCGCTGCTGATGAATCCCAACGCACAAAACGTGTTGTCGAACTGTGACGAATGGCCTAATTGTCTAACGGTCTCAGATATTTCTTGTTCAGCTTGCAGACCATGGTGTAGGCAGGGTCGAAAATATTGCCCAGGTCGTAGCGGACACATTGCGAGAGCAGTAGGTTGGCAGCCAGAGCATCCAGGCCATAATCCTGCTGGAGCCAGCGTAACATCTCTGTCGTGGCATGCTGCGTGGCCTGATCGAGCGGCCGTGCATTACCAATAGCCATGATCCAATCCTCGTTCTCAGCACGAGGCCAGCCGATTTCCTTGCCTTTGAGAACGCGCAGAGTAACCTTCACCTCCAGCGAAACTTCGATTCCCGAACCAACAATTTCGCCGTCGCCCTGAACTGCGTGGCCGTCACCGAGAAAGAATAGTGCGCCAGGTTCAAACACAGGAAAATAAACAGTCGTTGCCGGTGCAAATCCTCGATAGTCCATGTTGCCACCATGCTCAGCTGATGTTGCTGTTGAAATTGCCTGGCCCCCCTTGGCGGCAACACCAAAACAACCGATCATAGGCTCGAGTGGCAAGACGAGTGGTCCCAGATTTGACTCGGGACCTACCAGTGTAGCCGTTCCAGCTTCAACATCGACATCCCATTCAGCGTCGATGCGTTCTTCACCGAGTGCCATTTGCGGTAATTCTCGAATATAGGTCGGGTCAACTACATTTGGCGCGACCGACGATCCTGCAAAACCGTATCGACGATTTGGGCGGATTTCCTGCAATTCGACAACTAGTGTATCACCTGGCTCGGCGCCTTCCACATAAAACGGTCCCGTTTGCGGATTCCCTCTGGGGGTGACTTGTTCGCGACGATGGTCAAAACCCCGAGCGTCGACGGTGGTAGTGATAATCGTATCGCCATCGTTGACATGAAGCACAGGCTTGTGCGGGCCTAACGTTGTATGGTAGTGAGTTGGTGTAAATCGATGTTCCATGAGCAATGTTCTCGTTAATTACTGTTTCACGAATTTTTGTAGTGAGGGGCAGTCTGCGCCGACCAACCCGCGAGCAGCTCCTGCCGAGATAGACACTTCACTCACATACAGGTTTCCTTGTGTATCAAGCCAAATGTCATGAGGAGCAATGAAATCTCCCGCATCGTATGGATTTTGGCCACCGCCCCAGCGTGCAAGCAGTGATCCATCACGACGAAAGATACTGACTCGTCCTCCGGTTTCGTCGGGTTGAGGGTCAGGTGTACCGGCATGCCAACCCATCTCTGCCACGTACAGATTGTCATGCTCATCAAAGTAGACGTTGCATGGTCGAGCAGTATCCGTCCATTGCTCTATAAACTCTCCGTCCGGAGTAAACCATTGTAAGCGGCTGTTTTCACGATCAGCTACCACGACACATCCGGACTGGTCGACACCGATACCATGAGGAATCTGAAAGGCTCCGAGTTCAATGCCAGAGGATCCCCAGGAATGCAGTAAATCACCGTCGGGAGAAAATCGATGGATGCAACAGTTTCCATAACCATCGCTGACGTACAGAGATCCGTCGGGGGCAACTGCCAGATTAGTTGGCAAATTAAACGGTGGCCCGGGATGCTGAATCGTGCGGTAATTGGAGTTTTCAACACCAGTATTACTGGGTACACCATGAGTGCCCAGCGTCATGAGTAATTGTCCGTCTGTTGTATATTTGCGTACGGTGTGTCCCTGATCGTCGGTTAAATAGACGCTATCATCCGGACCAATGAAGATTCCGTGAGGACGAACAAACTGTCCTGCACCCCACATCTTTTCGAAATTACCTTCCTGGTCAAAAACCATTACCGGTTCTGTGCCACCGCGGTTAAATACGAACAGACGTTGTCTGGAGTCGACAGCGATTCCGACCGCTTCACCAAATTCGATATCGGCAGGTACGGCAACACATGAATCATCAGCTCGATAGACGAAGTCCCCATTACCAAAAACATCCTCAGTCAACATCGCGTAGGGGATCTCCGTAGTAAGGTGTGATTTATGGTAGCAGCGAGAGGTTTGCTATCACTCAAAAATAGCACATTCGTGGGCTCACTTCTAACATAATGCTGTCGCGAGACTTATGGTTGAGTTTTGCGAATTGAAAGAATAGCAGGCTGTAGTCCGACCGGAATACGTTTCAAGATCAACTTGCCGTCCACCCTTATAGAAGGAACCGGCTTTCGGACTCGATGATCGAGAAGTGAAATCATCTCAGCAGACTCCCATTGGTCGGTGGTAAGCTCCAAATCCCAGATGCCCTCCAGCGGTTCACGAAACTTGCGATAGGCCAAATAGATCAGTAATTCGTTGTTATTCCGGATGAATGTTCTCAGGATTGGGTTGGGCGGTGCGATTGTAAAGCGGACACCATCTATCTTTGCCAACATTTCAGATTGTCGAAGTTGAATATTAAATGTTGGCGTGGTTAATTCGGAACGGTTGTAAAAAGTGTGCGCGATCGTAGCATAGGCTTTCCAGGCATCGGAGTACTGAGCGGGTTTTCCTCCAATAGCAGGTTGCATCAGTCCAAAATTCTGACGTGTATCGGCTGTACGACTAAATCGATACGTGTAATAAGGGAAACTATCCCAGCCGATATCCCAAAGGGTAAATGCAGACTGCGCGACAATTCCTGCCTGACGCTGATCATGCAGACCTGTATTGTCAGCATAGCCGAAACCATTTCCGTAGAATTTAGCTTCCGGCCAGACAGCCCGGACTTGACGCATGAGGTCTTTGATTTCAGCTAAATCTTCAATGCGATGATGATTGAAATGACAGGCGATTCCGTCAGCGTGCTGAGCAAGCCCTAATTCAATGAGTTGCATGATCCAGTCAGTTGCTGGTGATGACGAAGTGGAGGCAGGAGAGACTTTAGCTTGTGGATCGCCTCCGTGAATTGCGCGGGCAATTGGGACAAACAACCGCATACATTCCTCGGCCGTTCCACGCCAGTTCCATTTGGGAAATGATTTATTTAACTCATCTCCGACCACATAGTGTTCGATCTTTCCCTGATACTTGCGAGCGAATTCACGAAGCCAGTTTGCATAAGGCTCAACGTCTCCCGTCTTATCCATCGGATGAAATAAGCCGTTTGTACTTCGAAAAGTGCCGACACGGATGGCACATTTCATACCGAGTTCCTGGCTGATTCGGATATAGTTCTCAAATGCCTTACGCATCGGTGCTCCGAACGTGCCAGGACGATAACCCATATCAGCTTCGTAATTGCCCTCCATTGTTTCCATTTGCCACCAGTGTACTGAGGCGAAGGAATGTGTCGCTCCCATGGCCTTGATGGACTTCAGTAATTCCCTACATTGCGGTTCGTCAGGCGGAGGAGTGAAGATGACAGCGGAATAAGGAGCCACACGTTTTTCAAAACCTGTCCGCTCAATCTCAGGTTCCTCGGCGCGAATTCCGCCGGGCAGCGTTGGAATCAATGTGCAGAGGGCGAAGAGGAGTAATAGAGGCATCCGGTTTCGGACGGTTGGCATGACACATGACGTGGTCTTGAGGGGTTTATTTGACAGCATCGAAAGTCTCCAATCTCAGATCCCAGTCACGTCCTCTCGTTGAGTTGTTTTCATAGAGCATCCCCCCTTCATAGCCGTTGAGCCAACCAAACGTAATAAATCCAATGCCGTCGCTTTTGGGATCATCCACGGCCAATTCCAGTACTAGTGTTTCTCCTGGTTGGGTCGCAGTTTGAAGAGGAACGGAGATTTCACGGGCACCATCTAAATAGGTTGCTGCGAGTTCCACTTCGTCGACACCACCCTGCCGCGTTCCGGGAATCTGCTTTCCGGGCACAATAAACTCAGCTAAAGGCTCGGATTGAGTCGTAGTGGCCGTATCCTTATCCCATCGATAGATTCGTACTGACAGATTTGGTGACTCCACGAAGCCACCCGCTCGTCGTATTCGGAATGTGACGGCTCCAAATTGGTCACCAGTTGCCTTCAAGGTTTGTCGGACGGTATGGTCATGATCAATCAATGCTCCGTATACGGCAGCGGCATGCTGCATGCCCCGCCGCAGGAATGAAAACTTGATATTTCGGAATGTTGCTTTTGCGCCGGGGCGATGGGATCCAACAAACAATCGTATCGATTCAGCGCGGTCAGAAAAGGGTAACACGGCCGTCAAACGCGTTTCTTGGGCGGCGGTCAGTGGATTCGTCCAGTAGCCGATGCAGTTGCCGGTTTCAGCGTCGAAAGCAGCAAACTTTAAGTTCTTTGCTTCACAGATGGCCGAGACTTCCACCAGAATGGCGTTGGCGGGTGAAGGAGTTTTGAGTATCGGTGATAGGATACCAGCAGGAGTTTTTCTGGTCTCGAGTAGTTGGATCGTTCCGTTGGGTAAGCGGATCGCGTCGTTGTCCGTTCCGATTAGATTCCATCGGTTTGCTAACTCGTTACTCAGTCCAATGTTAATGTGAACGCTCAGCACGGTAAAAACCACGAGCGAGTGAGAGAAGACCAATCGAAACATGCGTGGAGGCAGGCAGAAGATATGCATTAGATTAATAGATTACGTCAGTCGGGAGTTGGAGTA
>DEAW01000189.1 GCA_002348315.1 Planctomycetaceae bacterium UBA2972
CTTCGCATTACATTATTCACCAACGATAGCCTTGGCGAATAATAGGGCGATGTTTCGTCGTCCTTGTAATTTGGTTCGCGGATAAGTAGTTGTGCGTACGGTACGATCCATAAATAAAGGGTCGCTCCGCTCCGCCTTTATTTATGGATCGAACCGTACGCATTGGCATTGCCATAGCAAGGAATCGAAATTGGGCTGGCTCGGGTATTTACACGGGCCAGCCTGTTTTTATTTGGGAGGATACCGATGGTGGATGTCTTAGTAAATGGATTTGGAATTATATTCTTAATTTTCATTTTCGTTGGAATTTGTAGGGTAGCTGAACTCGTGAAGGATTCAGCCTCTCATAAAAAGACCGGATCTCGAACATCAAGAGGTCGAGGGTACCGTGGTAGACGTTTTCTTAAAAAATCCACTGAAAAGAGTGAACGATCGAAACCGGCTCGGATCCACAAGCTTTTGCCGGGATTATCCAAATTAGGAGAAGACTGGCAGCCGGTTTATACGGTAACACATATCCCGAAACGATCTGGCGGTACGCGTGAACTGCATGTGCCAGATCAGACGACCAAGGCAATACAGTCGGCTCTCTACCATAAGCTGTTTGTGAACTATAAGAACCATCCTGCCGCCTGCGGTTTCATTCGGGGCAAGTCGATTGTCGACAATGCCATGCCTCACGTTGGCAAGGAAGTGATTGTCAAGCTTGATATTTGTGATTTCTTTCCTTCGACGAGCCAAAATCGTGTGCGGAAATATTTTGCCAGCACGGGCTGGGATGATTCTGCTGCAGGTTTATTGACTCGGCTGGTTACATATCAGGGGGGATTACCACAGGGAGCCCCTACTAGTCCGGTGGTAAGCAATATTATTAATAAGACGATGGATCGCAAATTGGCTTATGTGGCTGAGACGTTAAAGGCAGACTATACGCGGTACGCGGATGACATTACCTTTTCGTTGACTTCATACGATCGCCGTGATATTCATCGTCTTTTGCAATGGACCGGTGCCGTCCTCCGAACCTATGGCTATAAGCTAAACAATAAAAAGAAAAGAATCATTCGCAAGCACCGGCGGCAACAAGTAACCGGTTTAGTGGTAAACGATAAAGTCAGTGTTTCCCGGCAAACACGCAGATGGTTGAGAGCCATCCAGGACCGACTAGCCAAAGGTGATGCGATAACCATTTCTAAGTCGCAGTATCAGGGTTGGATTTCCCTGGTCCATATGGTTTCACCGGGTTCGCCGATTATTGCGAAGCATCGAATGCTCGTCGAAAGTGGTGTCTTGAATCCCGAGCCCAAGGCAGTTGAAACCAGCAAAAAGAAACTGCCTGAGAATACAGAAAAGATTAATTCCGAACGGACGACGTCTGCGACAATGCAACGGACACGTTCCGAAGCGGTTGACCCTATCGAGCCGCATCTATCTACGAGCGATGTGGTTGAAACGGAGCTATCAGGTAACGCCGCTGTCGACACGACACCAAATATAGACAACTCGAAAGTAGATAGCGAAGAAGAGCTATTCCATACGGATAGGTTGGTGGATTATTTACAGGCCTTAAAGATGGCCAAGTCATATTCTGCAGAGGCTAAAAAACTGGAGTCGGAGATTCAAGGGACAACGCATACGGCGATCGTAAAGCTGGAGTCCAGCAAAAGGACATTTTCTTTTAGGTTACCGGAAGGATTTCAGAAAGGACGTACTGTTTCGGGGGCTCTGCCGGACGGCACTGAAATCGAATTATATTTCCGTGACACGTTGGCCGAAGATATTGAAGCGGCGGATTTGCCGCTGGAGGGCGAAGTGGTGATTGAGGTGGTACAATGGAATGGCACATTTAAACGGCTCGAAGTGATCGTGACAGGTGGATTATTCCACAACGACTAGAGCCTAAAACGCTCAATGTTCAGAGGTGAGACTCGTGAAGCTACATACAGTAATTAGTTTATTTGTTCTATTTTTGACGTCGGCAGTGGTCATGGCACAGGAATTGGAAATTACCGGGGGAGAAGGAATACTTATAGACGGTGAAGGGTTGGAGACGCTATGGGAAGAAGGCGGGTTCACCGAAGGGGCTGCAGCCGGTCCTGATGGAAATATGTATTTTTCAGATTTCGCTCAACCGTTTGATTCCGGGCCTGCACGTGTTATGCGTTTTGATCCACGCACTGGAAAGACGGACGCCTATTGCCCAGACAGTGGGATGGGTAACGGATTGATGTTCACTCGTGATGGAAGGCTGCTAGGTTGTTGCGCCTCGCCACTCGGAGGCCATCGGGCATTGGTGGAATTCGCCAAGGATGGCTCGGTGAAGGTTATCGCGGATAAATTTGAGGGCAAACGGTTCAACTCACCTAATGACATCGTGATTGACCGCCACGGTCGAGTGTATTTCACTGATCCTAAATATGTTGGCCCCGAGGAATTAGAGTTAGACAGCTTTGATGTCTACCGATTAGACCCGGATGGTACCCTCTCAATTGCAACGACGGAAATCGATAAACCGAATGGGATTGTATTGTCACCTAATCAAAAGACTATCTATATCGCAGAAACCGATAATGGATCTGCCAAAGCGGATATTGAAACCGACTTTGAACCGGGACGCATGACACTCAACGCGTTTAAGGTAAACCGCCATGGGGAATTGTCACGTCGTCGTATTTTGCATGACTTTGGTGATGAAACCGGTGTGGATGGAATGACAGTGGATCAATCCGGCAGAATCTATGCTGCGGTACGTAGCGCTAGTAAGTTCGGGATCTTCATTTTTTCCCCAAAGGGCGAACAACTCGGTTACATCGAGACACCGGAACTGCCCACGAATGCCAGTTTTGGACGGGGGCCTGAGTCGCACACCTTGTACATCACAGCCGGTAAGGGGTTTTATCGCATAAAGACGAAGGCTACGGGTTACCATCCGGCCATAGATTAAGTTTCATGGAACAGCAACTTGAGTCGATGAAATGGTATTGGGTGCGGCGAGACGACGGTAGCCTGGCACCCTACTTATTCCATAAAAAGAAAAGGGATCCGCACGGTAATCTTGTGGGTGAATTTTTTATGGGGAGCAAATTGACTACCTGGTCGCTTGGTCGAGTGGTTGGTGTCGCAGAGATGCCGGGTCGCGAAGCACCTGCCGGGTAACCCATTCACCTTAAAATCCCACAGATTTCCGAAAGCTTTGTAACTCCTGCCAAACAGGATTTTCTAGAGAATACGATTGTGCACTTCGGAGTAGCAGGATGATCGTGAGGTCATTTTGTTTGTCATAGCGACGGTGAAATTGAATCCAGGTGCGTAGTGGCATTTTAGTAGTAAAGGGATCATAGCCATCAACAATGATTAACGGCGCTTTGGATGGCTTTGGGTTCTTCACCACATCCATTGTGATTTTGTTCTTTGGGTAACGTCCGCCATATAACCCGGCATCGTATTCAAGCAGTGCACGTTGTAACTCTTCGTCAGTCTTTATGACATCCCCTTTGAGTTGATAGAGAATTGGATAGGACCAAAAGAAATCGCTTTTGGCGTCGAAAAATCCTTTGGGAAAACGTAGTTGTAACGTCCCTTTCCAGGGCAACGTCCTGGCCCACGGTGGCGGGTAAGAAGTGTTCTCCACTCGCCACCCATCCGGTACTGGTAGTTGCAGTGGTTTTTGGCCGTGACTGGATGAGGTGGTAAGCGCGATTAAGACAATTGCGGAGTAGGTTAATAGTAAGGGGCGGTGCATGATTTGCCTGCTTCTGGTTCTGAGTGAAGGCAGAACTTTGTGCTAAACTGTGAACGTAATAGGATACGATAATTGTATATCGTTTTGAATTCACCCGGATGGTTGCGGGGATGAATTACCGCATTTGAAGTTGGACGGAGACAGCATGAGTTACTTTCTTGGCGTAGATATCGGAACATCGGGAACGAAAACAATCCTCATTAATGAACGAGGGAAGATTCTTGCCGAAGCAAGTGCAAGTTACAAGTTGTATCACCCCAAGCCACTGTGGAGTGAGCAGAACCCAGACGATTGGTGGAAAGCAACCGTAAAGACGATACGTGAAGTCGTTAAGAAATCCGGCAAAGCCAAAGAATCGATCAAAGCGATAGGTTTGTCCGGTCAAATGCATGGAAGTGTGTTTCTTGATAAGGACGATCAGGTTATTCGTCCGGCTTTACTTTGGAATGATCAACGCACGGCAGACGAATGCGACGAAATTGAAAGTCGTGCAGGGGGCCGACGTAATCTTATTAAGATGGTGGCGAACCCCGCATTGACCGGGTTTACGGCGCCCAAGATTTTGTGGCTGCGAAATCATGAGCCCCGCAATTTCTCGAAAGTGCGGAAAGTGTTGCTTCCCAAAGATGATGTTCGACGACGTTTAACCGGAGAATTTGCAACCGACGTCAGTGATGCAAGCGGGATGTTGTTGCTGGACGTGAAGAAACGTAAATGGTCACGGTCACTGCTTAATAAACTTGAATTAGACGAATCTCTATTCGCTCAGGTTTACGAATCGGAAGATGTTACAGGAACTCTTACGAAGAAGGCAGCGAAGACTTTGGGGCTGACGACCGATTGTGTCGTAGTGGGTGGTGCCGGTGATTGTGCGGCCAATGCTGTGGGCACAGGCGTAGTAAAATCAGGAGTGCTTTCCACTTCGATTGGTACCTCGGGTGTGATGTTTGTGCATAGTGATGAGGTCCAGGTCGATCCATTAGGACGTTTGCATACGTTTTGTCACGCCGTTCGTGGAAAGTGGCATATGATGGGCGTCAATTTATGTGCAGGTGGATCGCTGCAGTGGTTTGCTGAAAATCTTTGTCAGGACTTAGGACCGAAGGTGTATGACACGCTTAATCGAGAGGCGGCTAAAGCCAGTCCCGGATCCGATGGCCTGTATTTTCTGCCGTACTTAGCCGGTGAGCGTACGCCACACGCGGATCCGGATGCCAGAGGCTGTTTTGTTGGCCTGACACTGGCCCATCAACGAGGACAGGTGGCACGCGCGATTATGGAGGGTGTGACTTATTCGATGCGTGATAGTCTTGAAATAATCCAAAGTATGAATGTACCTGTGAAGCAGGTCCGCGTGTCTGGTGGCGGTTCTAAGAGTAAACTTTGGCGTCAGTTACAGGCGGATGTGTTTGGAACGAAAGCGGTTACGATCAATGCGGAACAGGGGCCGGCTTATGGTGTAGCTTTGCTGGCGGCGGTCGGAGCAGGTGCTTACAAAAACATCCAACAGGCCTGTGCAGCGACGATCCGAGAGACGAGTTCAACGCCAGTCGATCGTAAAACGAAGCGTCTCTATGATGCCAGGTTTCCCGTGTATCAGGATCTTTATCAGTCCCTTAAGGGGAACTTCAAAGCGATCTCTGTTGTTGAAGCGTAATGGGTCTTCAGGAAGGATTCGCAATTGGTAGCTAGATCATCCAATAAAAATGCGGTGGCATTTTGGTTTCTGTTGGAAATCATTTGTCTCGTTCTAGTGTTCTGGCTGACACATGGAAACTCCCCGCCGGATGTGAATGAGGCACATTATCTTACCAAAGCAAAACACTACTGGAACCCGGCATTTTGTCCCGATGATTTCTTTCTGTCATCGGCCGATGCGCATCTGGTATTTTATTGGGTGTGTGGTTGGCTGACGCTATTCTTTGACCTTGAGACGGTGGCCTGGGTAGGTCGCGCGTTTAGCTGGGTGTTGCTCGCTAGTAGCTTAGTGAGTATCGGACAGCGAGTTTGCTTTGAGAAACTCGCGGGGCTGTTTGTCGGTGGAGCCTTTGTCATCCTGACTGAAGTATGTCATTTGGCCGGGGAATGGGTTGTTGGCGGGTTCGAGGCAAAGACGATCGCTTATGGGCTGGCTTTTTGGGGCATTCGATTTGCTATGGATGCACGATGGCGAGGCGTTTGGTTACTAACCGGAACAGCTGCAGCATTTCACGTCTTAGCAGGTGGATGGATTGTCTTTTGTTTAATTGTGTTTCGAATTGTCAGCATCAAATTGAAAGGGCCCCGGCCGACTGGCAAGGAGCTTGTGGGTTTAGTTGTTGGCGGGTTGGTTGCCTTAGGTGGGCTGATTCCCGGTCTGTTACTGTCGTCGGGAGATGCAGAGATTGCCGCAGAGGCGAATAGACTTTATGTACATGTGCGTCTGCCTCATCATCTTGTCATAACGACGTTTGCGGTAGAACGGTGGGCCTTGTTCAGTAGCCTAACCGGCGGGACGTTGTTGCTATGGATAAACACAGGAAAGTGGCGGTGTGATGGCCAGCGAGTGATCGTGGGCATAGGTCTGGTGAGTGTGATTGTTGCGATTGCGGGCATTGTTATCACCATTAGTTTGGGAAATGACTCGACGCTGCAGCATAGTCTGTTGAGATTCTATTTTTATAGGACGAGTGACACGCTAGTACCTCTGGCAGCAAGCTTACTGGCTGGTCTTGTGGTATTCAGAGTGGCGGAGGAAACCGGTAAAGGCTGGCGGCTTTCTGCGAGCATTCTATTGTTGATGTTAGGCCTTTATGTGGGGGATCGCATTAAGGAACGTCATGCCGATCCACGTCCTCGAGGGGATGTTCTAACGCTTCCCTCTTCGAAGAAAACGGACCCTGAGCAACGAAGAGCAAATACATTGCGGATTCATCGTCATTGGAGACTTGCGTGTTTGTGGATGAAGAACAATACTCCTCACGATGCGATCGCAATCACTCCGTTGAGACAACAAACATTTAAATGGTATTCCCACCGGGGAGAAGTGGTAACTCGCAAGGACATGCCTCAGGACGCGAAGTCGCTATTGCAATGGCACGAGCGAAGGGAGAGTGTTTATCCGTTTGTTGGTGGACGACGAGGCCTCAGTCGTCTGGATGATGATTATCTATTGGCAAGTTGTCGACATTACGGCGCGGACTACCTGGTGCTGACTCAGTTTTCGGAATCATCTCGAAATCGGTTTGCAGATGACGTGAGGATCGAAAAAGTGTTTCCACCTGCGGGAAGATTCTCATACTACGCTGTTTATAAACTCAAGGATTGACCATGGCGTCTGCGGATCATCGACTAGCAGCATTCCTTAGTGACAGGTTTTGTGCGGATTTGCCTGGCGCACAGGCACAAATGCCTTTAGAGCCTCCAATGAGTTATGGCCGACACCGTGGGCCGGCGCCCGACTATGCCCGACGAGCCGCCGTCCTGTTGTTAATGATGGAAACAGACCAGGGATTGAGCGTGCCGATGATAAAGCGACGCGACGATTTGGTGTACCATCCGGGAGAAATGGCATTTCCCGGCGGCGGCCTGGAACAGGGAGAATCCTGGGAAGAGGCTGCCCTGCGTGAATGTCGTGAAGAAATTGGGATTGCAGAATCGTCGATTCAAACATTTGGTTATTTGACTCCGATTTACGTGTTCGGAAGCTTGAATTTAGTAATGCCTGTCGTGGCTGTGGGAAAACGCCCCATGGATTATGTGGTCGACCTGGCAGAAGTCGAACGTGTCGTCGATGTACCTCTGACAGATGTGGGATTGAACTCCATAACCAGCACGATGCGGCCCCTGGGGGGGATTGAGCGAGACGTCCCCTGCTTTGATGTTGGCGTTGCTCAGATTTGGGGCGCGAGTGCCATGATGTTAGCTGAGCTAAGTGTTTTAATGTCGGATTTCTGCGGTTAAGCAAAAACGTCACAAAAGCTATACTTAAAACTTGTCTTTATTAGAGAACGAATCACTAGCGGATTTAAGTTCATGATTTCCAAAGTAGCCGTAATGGGCGCGACAGGGTACACAGCCCTGGAGCTGTTGAAACTGCTTGTACGCCACCCGAATGCCGAGATCGTTGCCCTTACGAGTCGCAATGAAGCGCAGCCGCATGTTAGTGAGGTGCATCCGGAGCTTCGTGGACAACTTGATATTCATTTAGAAACGCTGGAGCTATCACACCTGATCGACTCGGCCGACGTCGTTTTTAGCTGTTTACCCCATGCGGCCTCTGCTGAATGTGTGAAACCGCTTGTTGATCAGGGTGTCAAGGTCATCGATTTTAGTGCGGACTATCGTCTGCATGATGTTGACGTTTATGAACAATGGTACGGCACCAGTCATGTCGATCCTCAACGGGTCGGGAAGATTCCTTATGGGCTTCCCGAACTATTCCGGAGTGAAATAGTCGGCGCTTCGTTAGTCGCGAATCCGGGATGTTATCCCACTTCGGCAATTCTACCTCTTGCTCCATTACTACAGGCCGGGGTTATCGATGGCGTTGGGATTATCGTCGATTCCAAAAGTGGCGTGACCGGAGCCGGACGAACTCCCAAATTGCCGTTTCATTATCCGGAGTGTAACGAAAGCATCAAGGCTTATGGTGTTGGTACGCATCGTCATGCTCCTGAAATTGCACAGTTTCTTTCCGCGGTAGGTGGTGTCGAGTCGGAAGTGATTTTCACTCCCCATTTGGTACCCATGAATCGTGGTATTTTGTCGACTTGCTATGTGATTCCCAGGCGATCAGCAACAGCCGCCGAGGCCATGCAGATACTTGCCGACTTTTATGCCGATGAGCCATTTGTGAGAATCACACCCGGACCGCCGGAAACTCGAGCAGTCAGTGGCACGAATTTTGTTGACATTCACGTCGCCGAGTCCGGTGGCCGCCTGGTTGTGCTGAGCTGCATTGATAACGTCATTAAAGGCGCATCCGGAGCAGCCGTACAGAATTTCAACCTGATGTGTGGTTATGAAGAAACCACCGCATTGCTCTAACGGGAGCATTAGTCTGATGAAAGAAGAATGTATACCGCAGGGGTTC
>DEAW01000011.1:0-147 GCA_002348315.1 Planctomycetaceae bacterium UBA2972
TAGGGAAGTCTCCGCCTAAGTTTGTTAACAACCGTTCTTTAAAATCCACCGGCGCCATAACTAATTCCTTACGATATCTCGTATGTCCAGCTTACGAATGATCTTCACAATCAAACGCAACTACGTTCTTAATATGAGGAAGGATCA
>DEAW01000011.1:473-5748 GCA_002348315.1 Planctomycetaceae bacterium UBA2972
CGCCTTAACTCGTTCATGTTCAGGGTGAGGTAGGTAGATATCCCGGCTTTCAGCGGAGTCAAACGTCATTAAGAAACCATGAGTATACCCGCCGTTCATTCCCTCCGGACTAGAGTAGGGGCCACCGGCGTAATGGAGTATGCCGGGACAACAGGCCTGCAAACCGGATAACTCAATGAAGATATTGTCGATCACGTCTTTTGTTGCCTCTTCGTTAAATTCAAAAAGCACCATATGTTGTATTTTCGCCATGGTTGTCTCCAATGCAGTTCTGCCTTGCCGGAGAATTCGCGTTCCCCGATAAGAGTTCATTATATCGAAATCTAACTTGACGGAACTTAGTACATCTGTGAATATTCCGCCTTGCCAATCATTTCAAGGAAGATTGAATATGAGTCCATACGGAATCCTTTGCGCGATAGTTTGCATACTTAGCTGTGGTTGCAGTGCGAGTAATCACACTGATACCGGCACGATGAACGGTGCCCTTGTTGGAGCAGGAGTAGGGGCTGCAATAGGTGAACATAACGACCAGCCTCTGGCCGGAGCGCTCATCGGAGCTACGACCGGCGCTATCGCCGGTAATATGATTGGCGAATCAATGGACCGACGAGTAGCAGCTTATGAGGATAAATTTCGAAAAGACCAGGATATAATGCGTCAAAATGCAACTGACCAATCAAAAAACGCCGTTACGTTGGAACAGTTACTAAAGATGTCACATGCCAACGTTTCTGATGACGTGATCGTGTCACAAATTGAGGCTCGTGGTGCAGCGCAATCTCTCTCCACCGAAGACATTATTTATTTGACACGACAACAGGTATCGTCAGATGTTATTAAAAGTTACCAAACGTCGACTCTTGTGAATTCCGGCACGTCTCAGAACAGCACTAAGATAATGCGTACGCAGGAGGGCCCCGTTGTTGTAGAACGCCATTACCATCGCGGCGTTCCACATCGCTACTACCAGCCAACAACCGTTATTCCACCGCGGAGCGGTTTCTTTATTGGTGTTGGAAATTAATACGGTTAACATGCTGGAACAGCGCGCGAACAAATTACTTTCGTTAGCTATGCTTTGCAATCGCTCTCTGTAGTGCAGCACCCATGTCTGCGGGGCTTTCAGCCACTTCGATTCCAGCAGCCTCCAAAGCCTTCACCTTTTCTGCAGCAGTGCCCTTACCGCCAGAGATAATCGCTCCGGCATGTCCCATTCGTTTCCCGGGAGGAGCCGTTCTTCCGGCAATGAACGCGGCGACTGGTTTGGTGACGTTCTCCGCGACAAAAGCAGCTGCTTCCTCTTCGGCTGTTCCACCAATCTCCCCGATCATCATGATCGCTTCGGTGTGATCGTCAGCTTCGTACAGTTTGAACAAGTCAATGAAAGACGTTCCAACGATTGGGTCTCCCCCCAGGCCGACACACGTTGACTGGCCAAGTCCGACGTTACTTGTTTGCCAGACAGCCTCATAGGTTAACGTGCCGGAACGACTCATGATTCCAACGGTCCCGGGCGTGTGGATATAACCCGGCATAATACCGATTTTGCATTCACCCGGTGTAATAAGTCCGGGACAATTTGGCCCGATCAAAGTTGAGTTGCTGGCCTGAACCGCTTCAAAGACCCGTACCATATCTATAACAGGAACGCCTTCGGTGATCGCTGCGATGGTGGCGATGCCGGCATCGACAGCTTCTAGAATGGCGTCGGCCGTGAAAGGAGCAGGGACGAAGATCATAGTTGCATTGGCCCCGGTTTCCTTAACGGCTTGTTGAACCGTGTCGAAAACGGGAATCCCGTCGACGTCCTGCCCGCCTTTGCCAGGCGTAACACCGGCCACCATTTGTGTGCCATAATCACGGCAACCACGGGTATGAAAAGTGCCAGCACCGCCCGTGATCCCCTGGCAAATGACTTTAGTATCTTTATTAATAAGAATGCTCATTGTATTGTCTCTTTAGAATTTGATTTTCTGTTTACACGCCAATTGCAGCACAGACCTTGGAGGCGGCATCGGTTAAATCGGTGGCCGTGATAATGTCCACATCACTTTCTTCCAGGATTCGGCGGCCTTCCTCAACCTCTGTTCCTTCCAGCCTTACAACGAGCGGTACTTCAAAACCGACCTCTTTCGAAGCAGCGACAATGGCTTCGGCAATCGTGGAACATCGTGCGATCCCGCCGAAGATATTGACCAAAACAGCTTTTACATTAGGATCAGATAGCAATATTCTGAAGGCCTCAGTAACCTGATCTTTATCAGCTCCACCGCCAACATCGAGGAAGTTCGCTGGTTCGCCGCCGTGAAGTTTTATGATGTCCATCGTCGACATAGCTAGTCCTGCGCCATTAACGAGGCAGGCGATATTGCCATCAAGTTTGATATAGCTCAACCCTGCTTCACCGGCCCGTATCTCTGTCGGCTCTTCTTCGGATAAGTCACGAAATGCTGCAATCCCTTTCTGTCGGTACATTGCGTTTGAATCAAAAGACATTTTTGCATCCAACGCGATCAGCTCGCCATCACCTGTTACGACCAAAGGGTTAATTTCTGCGAGGCTACAGTCAAAATCAACATATAGGCGGCATAAAGTACGCATGAAGCGATCAGCAGAACGAACGCTGGAACCGGTAATCCCAAGTTGGCTACACAGCTTGCGAACTTGATACCCTTGCAAGCCAAAATGTGGATCGAAGTGCTCTTTGAAGATTAATTCCGGCGTTTCTTCGGCAACCCTTTCAATTTCGACGCCACCTTCAGTCGAGCACATTAGGACTGGCAGCTTGGTTGCGCGGTCGAGGACAATTCCAAGATAAAGCTCTCTCGCGATGTCACAACCTTGTTCAATCAGTACTTGATTAATCTGTTTCCCTTCCGGGCCAGTCTGAATGGTGACGAGCGTACTGCCTAACAGATTTTCAGCCACCTGCCGAGCTTCTTCGGCACTTTTAACTAGCTGTACGCCATGCTGCTCCGGATTTTCTTTGGTTGTGCCTTTTCCGCGCCCGCCTGCGTGAATCTGAGCCTTAACTACTGCGACAGGAGTACCAAGTTCTGTGAAGGCCTGAGCCGCTTCTTCGGCACTCGTGGCAACTCGGTGTTCTAACACCGCTACACCGGCATTTGCAAATAATTGCTTTGCCTGAAATTCATGTATTTTCATTTAACAACTTCCTGTAATTCGCCCTGGCCGGGCAGATGCTGGTTTCTATAGTCCCACCCTACCGAATTTATCGCCCTATTTGAAGCAGGGGAGGAACCCTGAAATTCTCCATTGCATGTAGATAGAGATTCCTCTTCGTCTAACGAAACAACTCGGATGGGTTAAATAACGAATTTGTGGACGCAAAACCGGAACAAATTAACAACTGTGCAACATTCTGGACTGACTAGTCATGGGGCTTCAGAAAAAATACCGATACGTAATTCAGGAATACTAAATTTGTCTCTATCCCCACGCAAATGCAAATGGCAAGTAATATCAATGTTTTGGCGTTAGTCAAAGGCGAAGAAAAATACATCTTCCTTTTCAACGATGCCAACCGTAAGAAAACCCTCCGGCAGTTAGGACGCTTTGCCTCCAATCCCGAGCTTAGTTTTACCTGGTACGATGCGGCGGTAATGAGTCAAAAGGTTCGGAAGCTTACGGAGATCGAAAGATCGATGCACGAGCGTTATCATTCGATGAGCTCGGACGAGCATAGCCTATGAAGTCAGTGGTAGAAAGATTCCTGGCATATCTTGAAGCGGAACGGAATGCCTCCGAGTTGACTCTTAAGAGTTATCGAGAGGATTTGACAGCGTTGTGTTATTTCTTTGAATATGATGATGGAACGTATCCGGAACCGGCAGAGTTCCAGGCGTCGGACCTGCGTGAATATGTGTCACAGATGGGTGAAGCCGGATATGCACGCTCCACGATTTCCAGGCGCCTAGCGTCACTACGAAGCTTCTTTCGATTTTGTAAGCGAGAAGGATTAGTCGCTGAAAACCCAGCCAAGCCTTTACGTAATCCGCGTAAACATCGTCGATTACCCCACTTTCTTTCCAATGAGGAAATTGGTCGATTACTGGAGGCTCCAAAACAAGACACTCCCTTTGGCTGTCGCGATCGTGCCATTCTTGAGACCATTTATTCCGGAGGCTTGCGTGTGGGTGAGCTCGTTGGGCTCAATATATCAGACCTACAATTAGACGAAGGGCTTGTACGTGTTCGCGGTAAAGGCAAGAAAGAACGATTTTGCCTCCTGGGTACGTATGCCGTTTCTGCAGTTCAGGCGTGGATACAACGACGCAATATAAAAATGAAAGACGGACCTGATGCTCCGGTTTTCACTAATAAAATGGGTACACGTCTTTCTTCCAGAAGTGTCCGGCGTATGGTGGAAAAATATATAGCGATCACCGGTCTGGATTCACGCACGTCTCCGCACACTTTGCGTCATAGTTTTGCGACGCACCTCTTAGACCGGGGTGCCGATATCAGAAGTGTCCAGGAATTACTGGGACACAAGAGTTTAGTCACGACTCAAATTTATACTCACTTAACAACTGCAAAACTACGCGACGTATACGAACAATCACACCCATTGGCAAATCGTTAGATTAATTGTTCCCGTACGGCCCATACGGCAACTTGGGTGCGATCGGAGGCATTTGTTTTTCGGAGGATATTTTGCACGTGTTCTTTGACTGTCTCTATGCTAATGCCTAAAGAGTCTGATATTTCTGCGTTGCTAAGCCCAAGGCCAAGATGGCGTAAGACCTGCACCTCACGATTGGTCAGCTTAAAACTCGTCATTTGTTTGTCTTTGCGACGAGACATTAAATGATGAATCCGTTTGTAGATACTCGATTCAGGGGGACCCTGTTTCAGGACAGCCCGTGACATGACGCTTAACAGCTCCGCCCGGCCAGTTCCCTTAATTAAGTAATCACTGGCACCGCGAATAATGCTACGCGCGACATAGGTAGGGTTTGCGTAAGTAGATAGCATTATGACGCATACGTCCGGACATTGTTGTCTCAATTCGGCTAGAGTATCAATGCCAGATAAACCTGGCATCTGCACGTCCAGTAATACTAAATCCGGGTTAAGAGAATTACAAAGCCTCACTGCGTCTGTGCCGTCGTACGCATGACCGACAATTTCCGCATTGGTCTCGGCTAACATCGATTCGATTCCGTTATGAATCAATTCATGGTCGTCGACGATTACTACGGAGATAGACATGAGTTACGGCAAAGTCACGACGATAGGTGTGTTTTTG
>DEAW01000072.1 GCA_002348315.1 Planctomycetaceae bacterium UBA2972
TACCTGAAAGCCAGGCCAAGATTTCTATTTTCGATGCTGCCGTAAATCTCGGCCACTGCGTCACTGACTCATCCCGCACCTTTGGACATCAACCGTTTAAATTAGAAAGCCATATCGCCAGACTCTACCTTTCCCTCAAGGTTGCAAGAATCAATCCCGGAATTACGCAACAGGATATGCTGCAGGCAACATTGGAATTGCTTGAACGTAATCTAGAACAATATGGTCCCGGCGAGGACTGCTGGATCGTACATAACGTTTCTGCCGGAATGGCACCGATGGGACCAAGTCCAGTACAAACATCGTCCGCTACGATTATGATCTCTAATCAACCACTTATCCTTACGGGTTGGCAAAAGTACTATCATGAGGGATGTCATGCGGTCACACCCTTTAGCAGACAAATTCCGTCCCAATCACTTGATGCCAGGATTAAAAATCGTAGCCGAATGTTTTACACTCTTGCTGAGCAGGAAGTGAAACTTATCGACGACGATGCGCAGAGCGTCATCCTCGACATAGATGGCTTTGTAGCAGAAAACAAAGGTGGCAACGTATTTCTCGTAAAAGATGGCGTTGTTAAAACGCCTACGACTGTAAATGGCCTGGCCGGTATCACCCGGGAAACCACGTTGGAGATCTGCCAAACGCTCGGCATACCAACCCAAGAGACGCGACTTTTGCCGTACGATCTCTACACCGCTGACGAAGTCTTTTTTACGAGTACTCCCTACTGCCTAATGCCGGCGACCCAATTCAACGGCCTTCTTGTGGGTGACGGAACGGTAGGGCCTATTAGTAAGCAGATTCTTCAGGGCTGGACGGATCTCACTGGAACGGATGTCGTGGCCCAGGCGGATTCCCAGATTTAAATGCAAATTGCTTCTTCATGACTGACAACACCCCGCACTTTACTTCTGTTGCAAAGTCGATGGAACTCTACCATCAGGCCGGGGCCATTATTCCTGGCGCTACGCAACTAATCAGTCGCAGGCCCACTCGCTACGCCTACGGGTTTTCTCCCGCTTTTGCTGTTTCAGCTAAGGGTGGTTGTTTTACGGATGTGGACGGCAATGAATTTGTTGATTGGGTCAGTGGTATTGGAGCCATGATTTTGGGATATTGCGACCCGGTGGTCGATAACGCCGTAAAATCGCAAATAGACACAGGCACAATGTATTCCATAAGCCATCCTGTCGAGCTTGAATTAGCTGAGTTGCTTATTGAACGGATTCCTTGTGCTGAAATGGTCCGATTCGCAAAGGGGGGCGGCGATGCCTGTGCCGTTTCTATTCGCATTGCCAGAGGAACGACGGGAAAGGATAAAATCCTGTTTTGTGGATATCATGGTTGGCATGACTGGTATTTGGCAGCTAATCTCAGCGGTGAGGAACTTGATGACCACCTATTTCCTGGCATAGATCCAATTGGCGTACCCGTCGCACTTAAAGATACCGCCATACCGTTTGCTTATGGGGACATTGATGCCTTAGCATCACTTCTGGAACAACATCATGGTGAAATCGCTGCCATCATGATGGAGCCGTTTCGCAGTCAACTCCCACCCACCGGATACCTACAGGCGGTACGAACGTTAGCGAACCAACATGGCGTACTTCTCATCTTCGATGAAGTCTCTTCAGGATTCCGTCCTACAGCCTCCGGTGCTCAACCACTGGTGGGCGTCGAACCCGATCTCGCTGTATTTGCAAAGTCCATCTCCAATGGCTACCCCATGGGGGCGGTTGTCGGTACACGACAGGCCATGCAACCTGCGGCCCAAATGTTCATATCAAGCACTTACTGGAGCGACACACTTGGCATTCAGGCAGCGCTTACCACTCTCAAAGAAGTCGAAAGGCGAGATGTGCCAGCAACAATTCATGCCACCGGCCAACGGTTAAAACATGACGTCTCGAACTTAATCCAACAACATTCAATTCCCGCCACTTGCGAAGGTGTTGATTGGCATCCTTACCTTCGATTCGATGGCGGACATAATACCGCACTTATCAACACGCTATTCATCCAGGAAATGGCTAAACGGGGAGTGCATATGAATACATCATTTTATATTAACGCTGCTCACGGTGACGACGAAGTCCAAAAGACACTGAAGGCTATCGACGAAACATTTCTAGTCATTCGTCATGGCCTGGATGCCGAAGTTATTCCCGATCTGGTGGAGGCCATTCCACAAACAGAGGCTTTCAAGAGGCTCGTGCGTTAAACAGGATTCATCGGCATGCATCACGTTCTCATTGTGGGCGTCGGATCTATCGGACACCGGCACTTACGCTGTTTTCAAAACACCGGGCGAGCTCAGATTTCGCTCTGCGATACCAACCAGGCCCTTGGTGCCGAACTTGCGCAACAATATGGCATTACACGGTTGCATTTCGATTTGGACATAGCACTAAACGACAATCCTGACGCAGTGGTCATATGCACTCCCGCTCACCTTCATATCGACATGGCGACTCGCGCCGCCACATCGGGTGCGGCACTTCTGATAGAGAAACCATTAAGCACAACCACTGACGGTTTAGATCAATTCAGGGCAGTCCTCACAGAAAATAATA
>DEAW01000159.1 GCA_002348315.1 Planctomycetaceae bacterium UBA2972
GTGAAACAGAGCAGGCTTTTGAAGCGCGACGAGCTCAGGCATTGCAATCCATGGAGACTATGCAAAAGGCTATCAACGATATGAAGTCTTTGGTGTTTGGCTTGAATATCGATCAAACACGCGAGTCGGTTTACATCGATTTCGGAGCAGACTTCAAAGAGGGATCTGAATCAGCAGCTTCGATGGATTACAGTGATGTGACGACCGATCTGGCAGGTTTTACTAGTGACAGTGCTGCCGCAACAGTTGCGTTGGCTGGAAAGATTGATCCGGTTCAGGCAGCTCAGGCAACGGCTCAGTTCGAAGCCCTTCGTAATCAGTCGTTAGGCCAACTACAGAATGACCCAAATATCCCGAGTGAAGAGTTGCGTGCTTTGGCGATCAAGACGGTTTCCACCGTGGTTGACGTTGCTAAAGGTACGGTTGCTTCCGGTAAAGTGGATATCGCCGGTAGTGTTTCTCTCGATAACGGCATATCTCTGATCGGCGCGGCTAAAGTAGCTCAGGCTAATCAGCTCGACGGTGTTTTCCGCGAATTGGTGGAAACCGCCAAAGAGCAGGATCCTTCGTTCCCACCCGTGCAGTTGGATGCCTTAAAGCATGCTGGTGTTTCGTTCCACACATTGAGTGTTCCGGTTCCACCTTTTGACCCGCAGCTGCAGGCCATCTTTGGCGAATCCTTAGAGATTTCTTTTGGAACCAGCGAGGACTATATCTACTTCGGTGCCGGTAAAGGGAACCTTGATAATATTAAAGCTGCCATCGACACTTCGGCTCAAAACAAAGGCGCCGAAGGAGAATCACTGAAGATTGAAGCTTCGGCTTCTAAGATTCTCACTTTTGCTGCCGAGCAGGCTCAGGATCCAACCATGCAGCAGGCTGCAGCCGCAGCTTCTGCCGGCGGTAAAGACAAAGCTCGCATGCAGATCATCCCGATTGAAAACGGAGCGAAGTTTCGAATCGAAGTTGAAGCGGGAGTTCTGAAGGCGATTGCTGTAGGAGTCCAGGCCGCTCAGTCGCAGGTTGAAGAAAGTCCTTTCTAAGACTTCTCAATCAAATTGATTACTCAGCGGTGTCGGACAGATGAATCGACACCGCTGTTTTTTTCGTTTTCATTTTTTAAGAGTTAATAGAGATATGCCTACAGTAGGTAGTTTTCCGACTTCACGACAGAACATTGCTGGTGTTTCGATTGCAGAAATAGCTCAGCAATTTAATACGCCCACGTTTGTTTATGATGCAGCAGTTATCGTGGAGCGAATCGAAGATCTCAAATCGTTCGATCTGATTCGGTATGCACAAAAAGCGTGTTCCAACATTGCTATTCTGGATCTGGCCAGACGGAACGGAGTCGTCGTTGATGCAGTCAGTGCCGGTGAAATTCATCGTGCACTACGAGCGGGCTATCAGGGTGGAACCAGAGAAGATGGTGTACACGAGATTGTCTACACAGCCGACATCTTTGACGCCGATGCGTTGGATCTGGTGGTTGAGCATGACGTCCATGTGAATTGTGGCTCGCCTGATATGATTGATCAACTTGGTGCCCGCAAGCCGGGTGCTCAAATCACACTACGGTTGAATCCGGGATTTGGTCATGGCCATAGTCAGAAAACGAACACCGGTGGCCAGCAATCCAAACATGGTATTTGGTACGAGCAAATAGAGGATTGCAAACAGCGAGCGGCTAACCATGGCATTACGATTACCGGTTTGCATATGCATATTGGTTCCGGTACGGACCTCGAACATCTTGCACAAGTATGCGGAGCGATGGAAAAAGCCGTTCTGGAAGTAGGTAACACGATTACTACGGTAAGTGCTGGTGGCGGGCTGCCCATACCTTACAATGCCGACCAGTCGTATGTCGATTTGGACGAGTATTTTTCCTTGTGGGATAACTCGCGAAAGCGACTTGAAACAGAGTTGGGCGGTTCGATCAAACTGGAAATCGAACCCGGACGATATCTGTCCGCCGAAAGTGGTAATCTCGTAACAGAAATTCGGGCCGTCAAGATGATGGGCGAAAACACGTTTTACCTTGTCGATGCTGGTTTTAATAATCTGGCTCGGCCAATCATGTACGGGTCGTATCATCCCATTTCTGTGGTGACTGCGGATGCCGTTGCACGTGAGGAAGTGAATGTTGTGGTAGGCGGGCCGTTGTGCGAATCCGGTGATATTTTCACTCAGGAAGAAGGTGGCTTTGTTAGCAAACGCAGTCTGCCACAAGCTAACGTTGGTGAATTCCTGGTGCTCGAATGTGCCGGAGCTTACGGTAGTGTTATGGGTTCGAATTACAATTCAAAGCCGTTAGCAGCAGAAGTAATGATTGTGGACGGTCAGGCACATTTGATTCGTGCTCGACAGTCCTATGACGATTTGATGCGCGGTGAGAAGCTGGTCGATTAAAGGTGATCGGTTGGCAGGCAGTCATGAAATGAGAGCCAAAAGTGATGCGATTAAAAGCGTCCATACGCTTGGAAACGTTGTGGGTGGTGTTTGCCGGCAACCGATGAGTATCTATAATAAAGATGTTCGGGGAGCAGTTATTTATCTTCTCCTCCTAAAACAAACGTAAAAAGGATTCACGCCGATGAGCAAAAAGAAAGCTCCTCGCAAAAAAGTACCTAAAACCCTGGCGGTCATCAATGCTGACAACTGCACAGGTTGCGAATCATGTCGCGAAGTGTGCCCGGTTGATTGTATTGATTTCAATCAGATTGGTCTCGGCACGAAAGGCAATCAAAGCTGGTGTGAAATCGATCTGGAACGGTGCGTTGGTTGTGAAGTCTGCGTTCATATTCCTGCTCCGAAGTCCAATCCTTACGAATTAGTGGTTTGTCCCTGGGACGCGATCGAAATGGTTCCCACCGAGCAGGTCGCACAGGTTGTGGCTCAAATTGGTGGTCCGCCAGAATACGTTTATGAAAACTGGGACCGTCTGGTTGGTACCGCACAGCACCTAGCCGAACTCCGCGCAAGCAGCTAAGCAGGCTCTGAGTCGACGATTTTCCGCAGGACACTCTGTCCTTTAGTCCGCCTAAGAATGTAGTACAATGCAAGTTCTAGCGTGCGCGAATTTTCCAACGTGTGCGGCAATGGTGAATTTGCGAGTACAGTCATTGAGCGGTTTTGACGAGATCAGACAAGGCGATTGTGTGGCAGGGCTTCGTGCTCTCGCCGATGGATGCGTGGACTTAGCTTTCGCAGACCCACCCTTCAATATTGGCTACGATTATGATGTCTATCAGGACAATCTCGACAACGATGAATACCTGAACTGGACGCGGGAATGGATGACGGAAGTCAAACGCGTACTAAAAGATGACGGATCATTCTGGCTGGCTATAGGAGATGAGTACGCCGCAGAATTAAAGATCCTCTTACAGCGTGAACTGGGGTTTAACTGTCGTAGTTGGATAATCTGGTATTACACATTTGGAGTGAATTGTACGAAGAAATTCAATCGCTCACATGCCCATATTTTCCACATGGTAAAGGACGTTAAACAGTTCACTTTTAATGCCGATAACGTTCGTGTACCATCTGCTCGCCAGCTTGTTTATGGAGACAAACGAGCAAATTCGAAAGGCAGATTACCTGATGATACCTGGGTGTTAAGACCACAGGACCTCCCCGAGGGCTTTAGTGCCGATGATGACACCTGGTATTTCCCCCGTGTTGCCGGGACGTTTAAAGAACGTCAGGGTTTTCACGGATGCCAGATGCCAGAGCAGTTGCTGGGACGTATCATACGAGTCTCCAGCAATGAAGGTGAAGTTGTGCTGGATCCGTTTGGCGGAAGTGGCACAACGTTGGCGGTGGCGAAGAAACTGAATCGACAGTATTTAGGATTTGAACTGTCGTCCGAATATGTGGATGCAATTCAAAGGCGATTGGATAGTATCCAAACAGGAGATGCTTTGGAGGGGTCACCCGAACCTCAGGTCAGTGCTCCTTCCACTAGTAACGGTCGCCGAGTAAAGCAACATACGGCTCCCACCAAACAGGAAGATCAACAATCATTACCAGGAATGGATGGATGAAATACGCAATTTGTAACGAAACGTTTCAGGATTGGCCTTTCGAAAAGGCCTTTAAGTATGCCAAGCAATTGGGGTATGAGGCGTTGGAATTCGCGCCGTTTACGATTCATGAAGATGCCTATCAAATCTCAGCAGAACGTCGAGCTGAAGTTCGGGGATTAGCCGAAGATAATGGGCTGGAGATTATTGGTCTCCATTGGTTACTGGCCAAGACAGAAGGATATTATCTGACGACGCCGGATGATCAGGTTCGTCAGAGTACAGCCGAATATATTGCAGAGCTTGCCAGGCTTTGTAGTGATTTGGGCGGCAATATCATGGTGCTCGGTTCACCTCAGCAGCGAAATCTATTGCCTGGCATTAATCATGATCAGGCACTGGATTTTGCGGCGGACGTGTTGAAACAGGCTGCTCCGGTTTTTGAAGAACGAGGTGTGATCCTGGCGGTCGAACCGCTTTCTCCACTGGAAGGAGATTTTCTGCTGACCGCCGATCAGGGAGCGGACTTGTGCAGCCGCGTAAACCATGACTTTGTGCAACTACATCTGGATGTCAAAGCAATGTGCTCGATGGGTGAGCCCGTACCGGGGATTATTCGCAAACACGCAGGTATTACGGCTCATTTTCATGCTAACGATGAAAACCTCAGAGGACCCGGTATGGGGGATGTGGATTTTCTACCGATCATGCAGGCTCTCAAAGATACTGGCTATGACGGTTGGGTCAGCGTGGAAGTGTTTGACTATGAACCAGGTGTCGAGACACTTGCCAGCGAAAGTATCCAACATCTACGTGAGATTGAAAGTCAGCTTGTCTAAGTAGTTTCCTGAAGGAGTGACACGATGAGTGAGTGGACGGACATCCTTTTTTGGGTGACGGTGTTTCACTTCTCTTGTGTGCTGGTGTGGGAACTCTTAGGGCATTATGCGTTCTTTCGTATTGCTCATTTACGGAGCAGCGAAATGCCACCACCAAAACAATGGCCGAGTGTGGCGATTATTTTCGCTGCTAAAGATGAAGAGCGAGAAATTGAAACGGCCGTTCGCAGTATGCTGCAGGTCGAGTACCCCAACCTTCAGTACACGGCGGTTAACGATAGATCAACAGACCGTACTGGCGAAATCCTCAATAAACTGGCGATAGAAGATCCACGATTAAAAGTGGTTCATGTCGAGGCATTGCCGGATGGCTGGCTAGGCAAAAACAACGCCTTGCAACACGCCGCAGCTGCGACGGGTACGGACTATCTTCTTTTTACTGATGCAGATGTCTCCTTTGATGTTGATTGCGTGAAGAGGGCAGTTGGCTATGTCGAGCATTATCAGGTAGACCATCTGGCGATGTTCCCCAAAGTGCCCATGCCCAGCTTGATTCTCAATGCATTTGTTATCTTCTTCTTCAAGACGTTCGTGGTCTATTATCGGGCGTGGAGAGTAGCGAATAGAAAGAGCTCGGCATTCCTGGGAATCGGTGCTTTCAATCTGGTGAGAAATTCGGTTTTTCAAGAGGTGGGTGGATTTGAGCGGATTCGTATGGAAGTGGTGGATGATTTGCTACTGGGAAAACTAATTAAAACAAGTGGCTTTCATCAGCATGTATTGGTTGCCCGTGAAGACCTCAGCGTACCGTGGTATGGCTCGGTCAGAGAAATGGTTGTTGGGCTGGATAAGAACACCTTTGCCGGAGTGAATTACAACCCGTTCATCCTGATGGCCATGATTGGTTCGGTGACATATGCATTCTTGTGGCCATTTGTCGGAGTGTTCCTGTTTGCTGGCAGGCTGCAGTTCATGCTGGGAGCTATCTGTGGATTGCTCGTGCTTTCCTCGGCCTGGATGGCTATCCGGATGCGACTCAATCCGTTGGCTGCACTATTGATCCCCGCAATAATCGGCCTATTCAATTTCACAATTGCTCGGGCTGGGATTATCTTTTACGTACGAGGTGGGATAAAATGGCGGGATACGTTGTATACAAAAGAACAGTTAAAAAATGGACGTTTATAGAAAGTAATAGTTGTGACTTTTCGACGACTGACACTCTTTGTTTTTACTCTCCTTGTGACAGCACCAGCGTTAGCCGCTCCGACATGGGAAGCTGGCTCCGCTCGAATTAACCTCACGCCCAGGCAGTTTATGTGGATGTCCGGGTATGGTGGGCGAACCGTACCGGCCGATGGGAAACTGACAGACATTTGGGCAAAAGCCGTTGTGCTCAGAGATGCTCAGAAGAACGAAGTTGTTTTGATTACAGCAGACCTGGTTGGGATTGGAGCAGAATCCACGAAGTGGGTTGCTGAACAGCTGAAGAAGAATCACGGGTTGGAACGTAACCAATTTGCCATTGCGACTTCGCATACCCATACCGGGCCGGCGTTGTCGGACAATCTGGTGCCGTTGCATTTTTTGCGAGCGGACGAAGCTCAACAAAACCGAATTGCTCAGTACACACAACAGATGCGGCAGATGCTAGTGGATGTGGTGGGACTGGCCTACAAAGAAATGGAGCCGGCATATTTAACTTCCGGCAGCGGTCATTGCACGGTGGCTGTAAATCGACGTACAAACCGTGAAGCTGAAGTGCCTCAAAAGCGGCTTGAGGGAAAACTTAACGGGCCGTTTGACCATGATGTACCCGTGCTCGCGATTCGGAATGCTGAATATGAATTGAAAACCGTTGTCTTTGGATATGCCTGCCACTCCACTGTATTGTCATTTACTCAATGGTCCGGTGATTATCCGGGCTTTGCTCAATTGGAACTCGAGAAAAGATATCCGGGAATCGATGCCATGTTTTGGGCTGGATGCGGAGCCGATCAAAACCCACTGCCTCGACGAACTGTAGAGTTAGCTCAGCACTATGGACAACGAGTGGCTCAGTCTGTGGATAGCGTTCTACTGGGAGCGATGGAGAGTGTTGAAGGTGGTTTGTCGGCACATTATCAGGAAATTGCCGGGAAGACTCAGGAGCCAATCAGTCGTTCAGACCTTAATGAACTGCTGGAAAATGGTAACCAGTATGAAAAGCCATTTGCTCAGTATGTGCTGGGTAAACGCGATAACGTGAATCCACCGCCAAGGACCTACCCTTATCCCGTGCAAACCTGGCACATTGGTGATATCAAAATGGTTTTTCTTGGGGGCGAGGTCGTTGTTGATTATGCTTTGAAGATTAAGAAGACGGCAACTTCAGTAAGTGACAAGAAGATTTGGGTTGCCGGGTATGCCAATGATGTCATGGCCTATATTCCATCGACTCGTGTGCTGCTCGAAGGTGGCTACGAGGGTGGTGGCTCCAATACCTACTATGGATTTCCGGCCTTATGGAGCGAAGATTTTGAAGGACAGATTTTGTCCGAAACTCGCCGGCAGCTAAACGCTAACTAGTTTTCGTAAGATGCTATGACGAAAATAGGCTGGGCTACAGATATCCATCTCAGCGTTTGTGCGATCCAGGTGCGCGAGCGGTTTTATCAGACGATTCGTGAGCAGTCTCTGGATCAGCTTTGGCTGGGTGGAGATATCGGAGAAGCCGACAATCTGGAGGCGTTGTTGACCGAGCTGCTGGAAGCTGTCGATGTCCCGGTTTCTTTTGTCCTCGGTAATCATGATTTCTATTTCGGCAGTATTACTGATGTTCGAACGTTGGCATCTAAATTGTGCCAGCGCGATGAGCGTGTGGTCTACCTGAGTCAGTCATCAGTACAACAGATTAATGAAACGGTTGGATTGGTTGGACATGATGGATGGGCGGATGGACGGATTGGTAATTATGAAACCAGCATGGTGATGATGCACGACTATCGCCACATTCAGGAGTTGGCCGAGTTTGGAAAGCTCGAGCGTTGGGCCTTGATGAAAGAGCAGGCGGACTTGGCCGCTCGTCATCTCTATGACAATTTGCCGGACGCGATGCAACGATTTGAAAAAGTCTTTTTAGTCACTCATGTGCCACCGATGCGGGAAGCCTGCTGGTACGAAGGTCAGGTGGCTGATGACGAATGGGCTCCTCATTTCACCTGCAAGGCAGTGGGTGATGCCATCCTTGATATCGCAGCAGAATTCAGTGCCACCCACTTAACGGTCCTGTGTGGTCACACCCATAGTCCAGGCACATGCCAGCCAGCTCCGAATATCACGATCCACACGGACGGAGCAGAATACGAAAACCCGTGTCTTTCTCGTGTTTTTAATGTGTGAAAAGGCTTCGCTTCTTGTGACACACCAATGTCTTAACTGGGATCTTTCACACAGGCGCAGTTTACCCGACGAAGTTCGAAGAACGAAGTTGGGGTGCGTAAACTGTGCCTGTGTGTAGATTCACAGTATTGGCTTCGGCTGTTAAGCCTGTGCCTCGAGCCTTCTTGAATTCAACTGTTAGGCACGGGGGAATGGAAATGGGATGACCTGGTTGATCGAAGTTTTATCGAGTGCCAGCATGGCGAGGCGGTCAAAGCCCAAGGCCACCCCACAGCAATCAGGAAGGCCATGTCGCATTGCGGCACTTAAATAGCTATCGCTTGGCAGTTTCGGCCTGTCATCGAGCTGACGGAGTGCATTGGCTTTTATATTTCGACGTTCGAGTTCGTCTGCATCAAGTAACTCATGATAACCATTGGCCAGCTCGACTCCCTTCACAAACAATTCAAACCGCTCGGCAACCAGAGGGTTTGTAGGGTGAATCCGAGCTAAGGCTGACTGGCTGGCAGGATAGTCTCTCAAAATACAGGGACATTTCAGCCCGAGTCGTGGCTGAATAAACTCAGTTAATAATAGATCAAGCCAATCATCCTTGCCCATGCCTCGCCAATCTTCCGGCGTATCGAAATCCAGCGAAGCGATGATTCCTACGAGCTCCTGGTCACTTACTTCCAGCGGGTCGAATTCCAGAATATTCTGAAACGCCTGCTGATAGGAAATGACTTCGTAACGGTCGTATTCCAGCAAGGTAATAGCCAGCTCGCCTAAAAACTTAATCGCCTGCTCCGTGGTATCCCCCACTCGGTACCATTCGACCATAGTGAATTCAAGATTATGAAATGGCCCGGCTTCTTCATCCCGATACACGTGGCACACCTGAAATATTGCCTCCATACCGGAAGCCAATAAACGCTTCATTCCAAACTCGGGTGATGTTTGCAGCCAATATTGCCGACTGCCAACTTCAACACTAATCGGATGTAGGTAACGATCCACGACGGTGTCAGCAGAGAGTGCAGGTGTTTCTACTTCATCAAAGCCGGCTTCATAAAAACAGTTTCTCAACCGCTTCAGCAATTCGCTGCGAGCCTTAAGCGTTTCGACTGTTGCAGTGGAAGCAAAATCCTTGTGCATCTTGTTTTCAGCATCAGGCACATCAGATGTCGATTCCAACTGAAACGTGAGTGTCAGATCGGCGATCTGGATGGCGTCTCCATCCTCAAGCGTCACAGAATTCTTTACGAGCTCGCCATTATGATAGGTACCATTGGAACTCTCGAGATCTCGCAAGATAACTTCTGCTGGTCCAACCTCAAAAGCAGCATGTCTGCGACTGATGGCACTCAGCTCAATCTGAATATCAGCAGTTTCATCACGACCCAGAATGTACTCGCCTTCAGGCAACTGAAAGAGTCGTCCCTGATCGAGTCCGTTGGTGATGATTAGGCAGGCCATAGGTTCTCGGCCTCTTAGGTGAACTATTTGGTATTTACACGTTCAACATAGTCGCCGGTCCGCGTATCCACTTTGATTACATTGCCCATTTCGATAAATGCAGGGCAGATAATCTCAGCACCGGTTTCTACTTTCACAGGCTTTGTGACATTCGTGGCTGTATCCCCTTTGGCTCCCGGCTCACAGAATTCGACGGTCAATTCGACATGATTTGGCGGAGTAATCGTAATGGGATTCCCATTCCAGAGAACAGCATGACATTTCATGCCTTCTTTGAGATACTTCCAGAAGTCCCCAACCTGCTCTTCGGACAATTCGTACTGGTCATAATCCGAGTTATTCATGAAGTAAAAAGTATCGGTTTGACGGTACAGAAACTGGCAATCAATTTCTTCGACATCTGCAGCTTCCAGCGAGTCCCCACCTTTATAGGTACGGTCGAGTACGGTTCCGCGAATCAGATTTCGCAGTTTGCACTTATAAAGTGCGTTGCCTTTACCGGGCTTCACAAAATTCATTTCGATCATCAGATACGGCTCGTTATCAATTTCGACTCGGAGGCCTTTACGAAAATCGTTTGTTTTATAGCTTGCCACGAGGTACTTTTTCCTTGTTGATTTTCAGTTGGATTACTTTTTGATTGGTACAATCGAGTGATTCATCAATACTCTAATTAGTGTTTACTATAACCATGAGTTCCCACTTATCACAGACCAAACCAAGAGCTGCGACAGCATCGTCTAGTGGGAATACCTGGCAAGCCGAAATGAAGCAGGCGATTCGATCTGCGACGGAATTATGTGAGTTTCTGGGGCTTGTTCCGCATGAAGTGGGAGCACAGGACAACGATTTTCCCGTATTTGTTCCGCGCTCGTTTGCTCAGCGTATGGAGCTTGGGAATCGGCTGGATCCATTACTGCTACAGGTATTGGCTCAGTCTCAGGAAGAGCTTGAAATTGAAGGCTATGTGACAGATCCGATCGGAGAAGAGGCTGCCAAGCTGGCCCCGGGTGTCCTGCAGAAGTATTCGTCCCGGGCGTTGATGATCACGACCGGTGGGTGTGCAGTCCATTGTCGTTATTGTTTTCGCCGTCATTTCCCCTATTCCGAAAGTCCATCCGGTATCGAACAATGGAAACCGTCTCTGGAAGCAATTCGAGCGGACAGACAAATTGAAGAGGTCTTATTGAGTGGCGGCGACCCGCTCATTCTCGCAGATGTGACCCTTAGCAGACTACTCACTGAACTTGCCGATATTCCTCACCTCAAACACGTGCGTTTTCATACCCGGACGCCTGTCATCATCCCTGCAAGGATCACACCATCACTAATCAAGACGCTGCAGTCAACCCGGCTCAACATTTGGTTTGTCATTCATGCCAATCATGCGAATGAATTGGATGGTGAGGTGTTAATGAGCCTCTCTCAGTTGCGTAAGGCCGGGATTCCAGTGATGAATCAGGCGGTCTTACTAAAGGGAGTGAATGACGATGAGGAAGCTCTGTATCAGCTTTGCAAGCGTCTAATCGACGTGCAGATCACTCCCTACTATCTACATCAAATGGATCCGATTACCGGTGCAGCACATTTCCATGTGCCCATTGAGCGAGGAAAAGAGCTAATCGCTGCCATTAGAAAACGGCTTCCCGGGTATGCCGTTCCTCGCTATGTTCAGGAATTATCTGGCGAACAATCCAAGACAGTTATAGCGTGAGGAAAGTGGACGGATGTCATTAGAGCGTGTATTAGAACCAGAGGTGATGGATACCTTCGAGGAAGCTCGGGACTATGACAGCATGGATCATCAATCTGTGAATACTCTGTTTGTCTCAGACTTTCTCGCAGCCGGAGACGTTGGAACGGATGTCCTGGATGTCGGTACAGGCACCGCCCAGATTCCGGTCGAACTATGCCGTCAGCACGAAGACTGTCGAGTGTTGGCGATTGATATGGCATCGCATATGCTAGATCTGGCTCGCTTTAATATAGAAGTA
Source organism: Planctomycetaceae bacterium UBA2972 (assembly GCA_002348315.1). Classification (GTDB taxonomy): domain Bacteria; phylum Planctomycetota; class Planctomycetia; order Pirellulales; family Pirellulaceae; genus UBA721. The sequence continues at coordinate 11,698 of DEAW01000159.1, forward strand.
GACGGGTTCACTCAGCGCATCTTCCTGCAACAAATTGATGCCAAAGATATGGCCTTTGAATCGGCGATGTTCGACAGTGTCATGTCCAACAGTATCATTCACCACATTCCTGATCCGTTGGCAGTGTTGCAGGAATCGGTGCGGGTCACTCGCCCCGGAGGCTTGTTGTTTTTTAGGGATTTACTGAGACCGGAAACATCAGACGAAGTAACGCAGTTGGTGGAAAACTATGCAGGTGAAGAGAACGACCATCAGCGTCAGATGTTCGACGATTCACTTCGAGCGGCGTTGAGCCTGCAAGAGATACGCGAGATGGTGTTGAGTCTGGGCTTTGACGCTGAGACGGTTCGGGCAACCAGTGATCGCCACTGGACATGGACAGCTTGGGTGGATGAAGCTTAAGGGTGACTAAACAA
>DEAW01000117.1:0-8870 GCA_002348315.1 Planctomycetaceae bacterium UBA2972
AAGCGTTTAGACAATTAGACAGTTAAGCAATTAGACAATTGAATTCAGACTTAGCCCATAGCCGGTGCTGTGAATCAACACACCGGCTAAACTTGTTGTCATTCTCTCTAAGTTTCGATCAGCTCCAGGTGTTCCACCGTGGCTTCACGACGGAGCTTTCTCAGAGCCTTAGCCTCAATCTGACGCACTCGCTCCTTAGTCACACCAATCAACTCCCCAACCTGCTGCAAGGTCTGAGGCTCATGCCCGGGAATTAAACCAAAACGGCTGATGATGATCTTCTGCTCGCGATCGTCTAACTGAGTCAAAATACTACTGATCGCTAACTTACGATGCTCGTCCTCCGACTCCAACTGCTGGCGACTCGTACGAGGATCGTTTTGGAATACAAATGCTTCCTCCAAGCTAGTTCGAAATCGATCGCGATGACGGAACTCGTTGGGAATCGTCCGAGCAAAATTCTTCATAATCGCCCACGACGCATAGGTCGAGAATTTATTGCCCAGCAGGTAATTGAATTTTTCTGCCGCGCGAATCAAAGACATATTCCCGTCACTCACAAGCGTAAAGAAATCCTCAGTCGCTTTCATGTGTCGCTTGGCAATCGAAACCACCAATCGCAAATTGGAACGAACAATCATCTGTTTTAAATCCACAGCAGATTCCCACCAGGATTCAATCTCATCCATTAACGAACTATCACTCGTCTTTTCAAATTCTGTACGTAACTTAGATGCCCGGTACTTCGTGTAGTTGTACTTGCGGAACAAATGCTGTTCCTGAGCTCGGGTAAGCAGCGGTACTTCATATAACGACGAAAGATAAGAAGGTAGTTCCTTGGGAGCCCGAGTGCGACGAGGAGCGGTTTCCGGTTCAGGAATCGGAGCCATAATCCGTTTCTCTGCTCCGCGGCGACTGAATTCGTCGGACGGCATGAAATCAAGCGGTAGTTCCATAATCGCCACTCGCCGCATTTCATTAATGACGCGATGAATCGTTGACGTGGTGCGATTAAACTGACGAGCTAACATGGCCACGCTTGTACCACCGGTAAACCGCTGGAAAATACTGCGTTTGGATTCTTCCGAGAGTTTTCCTCGAGCTCGAGGAAAAATAGCAGTCGTTGGGTTGTCCGTATCATGCCGCTTCAAAGTATAGCGAATTGTTTCAATGCTGCGATTGAAATGATCGGCAACCTGACGAGCGGTTTCCGACGGGCAAGCACCTTCGCTGGCCAGTTGACGCGCGTGCAACAGAATTTCACTTTTCTCGGATTCACTTAGCTGACTGAATCGTTCACCGCGGGAAACCTTGTCCCGGTTGTTACTGATAAATGTCTCAACACTCGTCTTGGTAAACGCTACTCGTTTGCGACCGTTAATGACAATCTTGCGACTAACCAGCCCATTGTTGCGCCACCGCGAAATTGTTTTTGATGAAACCTTCAGATGATCGCTCAACGAACGGACTGTGTAGACTGGCTCAATGATCTCGCCAGCAGTCAATCCAATCGTCTCCGTCAGATCCTCTACCAATAAACGCAAATCATGATGTATTTCGTCACTACAGATTTTTAAACTCGCATTAATCTCAACAGGCACGTCACTACTTCCAGTGATACGACTGTAGAGGTATCCAAACGAGTAAGACTGGTCATGCTCGATGTCATAAATCAGCTGCTCGACACGATTGGTGTAAAGCATGATGACTTCGCGGTCGTCAAGTGCTGCCAGAGCATCGCGCAAATTGCGCAGCACGCCACTACGATAAGATGAGTTCATGGCTATTCCCTTCTCTGCCAGAATCCCAGTTGCTGTTCCATGTGAAAGCACTTCTTGGCTGACGAGCAAGCAACCCTGGCGGTATCCTTCCCAAGATACTTCTAAGGTTCTTACTTCCGATTTCAGTTACAAAGTGTCGTCACGCAAATCAGGATTCTTATGTTGCCGTCTCGTGTGGTTTCCCCTGATTACCGTAGTAGTCCTGAGTCATAACGGGTTTGGCTAACCCGAATACCCAAATCGCTACCTACGAGATGACTTCTTTTATTATAAAGGCTATGTCAAGCCTTTACCTATAGATACGCACTCCGTACCAGGTCAGTGCGTCCTATTTATGGTCGATTTCCAAAACAATGGCAGTCAAATGACTCTGTAAAAACAGTGTTTTGAGAACATGTAGACAGATTTTTATGAAAAACTGCTGACCCTTCGGCTGACCAGCCCCATCTGAAAACCACTCAATATCCGCTCTACGACGAGAAATTGCCTTAACAAAGGCCCATTTGTGCGTCGATTTACCGATTAACCGGTCCGTACATACTACGGACATCACGCCATGTTGCGCGGGGAGAATTGTTTTCTCTTTGCCAACGACGCCCCTGACACACTACTGGATCCCATGAAAACGCCCATCTACTTATATAGTCGCCAATTTATGATGTTGTTGCTTGTTTTAAGCAGCATCCATTGTTCTTGCGCAGTTTGGGCTCAGACTTATTCGCTCCAGCCAACTAACAGTCCGCTACGGCAACAAGTTGATGTGACGATCGATGTCGTTGGATCGGTCAAAATGAAATCCGCTCGCTTTGGCGTGGTCGACCAGCATGTCAAAGTGGAAGGTAAACAATCGTACGAGCAGTGGTTATCATTTCAGCGAGCGACCGAGCTTTGTCGAGCAATCCGATACTACAGCCTGGTCGATTCAAAAGTTTCCATTGGTGAAGGACAAGTTTCCCCCCAACTGAGAAAAAATCGCAAGCTGATTGTCGATCAATACCAACGCCAACAACATCGGCTCTACTCACCACAGGGAAAACTTACTCGCGATGAACTGGATTTGATTGACGTTCAATTGAGCCCAACCATCTTTTATCAATTACTTCCCAAAGGCCCCGTCGAACGTGGCGATCAGTGGGAAATTCAAACCGCAGACCTTTCCGCCTTACTCGCACTCGACGCCGTCGCCCAAACCGATGTCCAGGCGACGTTAACGCGTGTCGAGAATCAGCAGGCACACATCGAGTGTACTGGCAGTGTCGGAGGTGGAGTGAACGGAGTATTAACTCAGATCGACCTGAAACTTACCGCACAATACGAGCTACAGACTCACAGTTTCACTCGAGTTAAGCTGATCATGTCCGAGCGGCGTGAAATCGGTCACGCAAAACCCGGCCTCGATGTTCAGGCAACGATAGAAGTAGTCACCAGTCAAACCGAGTCGTTTGCAACATTGACTGACTCGATTATCAGTAAATGCAATCGCGGAGTTAAATCCAGCGATGAGATGCTTGAGTTTGTTCCACTGGCAAATGGAATTGAACTTGAATTGAATCGAGACTGGCATGTCATGCTCGATCAACCGGAACTGCTCGTAATGCGACAGGTTATGCGAGGGGATCTCATTGCTCAATGCAGCCTTAGTCGCTTACAACCGCTCAGTGACCAACGTCGAATGAACGTCGAATTGCTCAAGCAACAAATTCAAAAATCACTGGGAGATCAACTGGCAGAATTCACGGAGACGCGTCAGCAGATGTTGCACGGCAAGTATCCGTTGACATACGTCTCGGCCATCGGAGTCGTTGGTGAAGTAACGTTTCAATGGGCGTATCACCATGTAACTGATTCCTCGGGAAACCAGTATGTATTTGTATTTACGATCCCTAACAACAAAGTGACTCAGTTCGAACAACAGGATCGCACAATCGTGGAATCGTTTACGTTTAGAGCAGAAAAGTCTGGAAAACAACCAGTTCCGGCCTCGGCTGCCACGTCGACGACTAAGCGATAACCCGAACAAACACCATTAAAAACTTGACCGTTTGAAAAAACGGTTTTTATACTCGAAAAGAGAGACTCATCACGATTAGTACTAAACTGATCCGAAATGAGACTCGCCAGAGAAAAGGTCCGGAGATGACCACAACAATTATGAATACGATTTTTTCAAAAACAGTCTGCTTCACAATGCTCGTGGCAGTATGCATGCTCGCCTCGTCCAACCTTCAGGGACAACAGGCAGAACGAGTGCTGGCACCTGGTGTGTTAACAACCGTACCGCCTGCGATCGAAGAAGGGGAAACGTATTCCACTCCAGCAGACTTAATCGAGATTTCCAAAGCTCGCGCCCACCTGCAATGGACTCCTAATTTCACTCCGGCCACGCGCACATTATTCGAACGCTCATTACGAGTGCCTCTGCGTCGAAATGTATGGGGACTGGAGTTAACCTTCAAACCGTTTCGCATGGTCAATGTTGATGTGCCACAAGCTTCAGGGAAAATGCAGCGGAAGACCATTTGGTATATGGTTTACCGAGTTCGCTATCTGGGAGAAGAAGTTCATGTCGAACCTCAGGCAGACACGATTGGTGATGGTGATCCTCGCTACACCAGATTCAGCAACATCCGGAAAGATGCTCAGTTTCGCTACTTCATTCCCTACTTCACGCTACGCAGTCATCTGCAGCAAAAGGAATACCTGGATCGACTGATTCCATCAGCCGTCGATGAAATTGCCGAGATTGAAAAAGTCCCGGGGCGTTTACTGAATTCGGTTGAGATGGCGAATACGAAGATTCCGAAAGAGGATGCTGAATCCGGTAAAGGAGTTTGGGGAGTGGTGGCCTGGGAGGATGTCGACCCACGCACCAATTTCTTCTCGCTCTATATTCAGGGACTCACCAATGCCTATCGCTATCAGGACACGGCTGATAATCCTCAGGTAGGAGACCCCATCGCGGCAGGTCGAGTGATTGAACTGAAGACGTTACAACTCAATTTCTATCGTCCGGGTGATACCATCGAACTAACCAAGGATGCGATCTTCTACGGACTGCCCAATGCAGTGCCTCGACCGGAAATCGTGTACACGATTGAGTCGGGAGATAATCTCAAGTCACTGGCCAAGCGATTTCTCAGTGACGAATCCCGAGCGTTGGAAATCTACCAACTAAATCGTGACGTGCTTTCCACTCCCAACAAACTTCCTGAAGGTACGTTAATACGCTTCCCTCGAAATAATCAGGAACGCTACAACGATTTGGATCCGGTAATCCTGCACACTGCTAAGACAGGAGAAACACTCGATTCCATAGCGCAGGCTCATGGCATTCAGGTGATTGACTTGCAACGAGTCAATGCGGATTATATCCCCGCCGGAGAAGAACCTGGTGCCGGAGAATTGGTTATGATTCCAGTCAACCTGAATCGACTCAACCGTCCGAATAATCCACAGAAGGATATTTACAAGATTTATACTTTGCGTCAGGTCGCCATCATGCGACTTTACGGGATGAATAAGTTTTCCAAAAACCAGTGGATTTATACCAGTACCAATTCACCGGTCTTCCGAAGTGCTGAAAACCCTGACACGACAGAAGCTCAGCCGATCACCAAGTAATCCCGGATTTCAGCTCGGATGAATTCATGAAAACAGGCTGGAAACCCCGCCAAAGAGCAATTCAGGCTATTTAGCCTCTTGATGAGTTGCCTCAGCCAGTTTAAAAAAGACGTTTCCACCTTTGGTTTGCCGATCACTGGAGTATCTCCAACAGAGGTCGACCAGTTGCCTGTGGAACACAAAGAACAAATCCATTCAAGTTATTACAAGATAGTAGTAGGTCAGAACAATGGCTCATAAGAAGGGACAAGGCTCCAGTCGTAACGGTCGCGATTCCAATGCACAGCGACGAGGCGTTAAGAAGTTCGGTGGCGAGCGAGTGATCGCTGGTAATATCCTGGTTCGTCAGGTGGGAAACAAATTCCACGCTGGTAAGAACGTTGGTCAGGGTAAAGATTACACCTTGTTTGCACTAACAGAAGGCGTCGTTGAATTTGATCGAAATGGCCGTCGTATCAATGTGGTAGCGGCAAGCAACTAAGCTATCTCCAAATCATGAACAGGGATGTCTCCAGCGATTGGGGATATCCCTTTTTTTATTGAAATCCCCTCTCTCCTAACACCCGTCTTACTATGTTTGTCGATCGCGTCACTATTGAACTGATTGCCGGTAAAGGCGGTGATGGCTGTCTTAGTTTTCGGCGTGAAAAGTACGTTCCCCGAGGAGGGCCGGATGGTGGTGATGGCGGTGATGGAGGAAGCATCCATATCATGGCAGAAGCTGGAGTGGATAGCCTTACTGCGTTAAGCCACCGCAAATTCTGGAAGGCCGACCGCGGTCACCATGGAAGTGGCTCCAATCGACGTGGCAAAGATGGCAAAGATGTCATCATCAAAGTTCCCCCCGGAACGATCATTGTGGATGCGGAACATGGTTTTGTTATTAAAGATCTGGTTGAGGACGGAGATTCTTTCGTGGCAGCCAAAGGTGGTAAGGGCGGAAAAGGAAATGCTCGCTTTAAGTCATCGGTGAACCAGGTCCCACGCGAATGGACACCCGGTGATGATGGTGAAGTCCGTAAAGTCAACCTGGAATTAAAAGTGATCGCCGATGTGGGACTGGTCGGTAAACCTAATGCCGGCAAAAGCACGCTGCTGAGTCGAGTCACTAAAGCAACACCTCAAATTGCGGACTATCCCTTTACGACCAAATTTCCGAATCTGGGCCGAGTGGTACTCGATTGGGAACGCTCGTTTATCATGGCGGATATCCCCGGTTTGATTGAAGGAGCGTCGGAAGGTGTCGGGTTAGGCCACGAATTTCTGCGGCATATAGAACGAGCAGGAATTCTTGTCCATCTAGTCGAACCGCAGCCAATGGATGGTGCGGATCCGTTAGAAAATTACCGAGCGATCTCTGAAGAGCTCGTACAATACAACGAACAGCTTGGGCAACGACCGCAGCTTGTTGTTGTGACCAAAGCTGAAATCCCGGGTGCTGAAGAAATCCGAGATCAGTTGGCCGAACAAACCGGGGAACAAGTGTTTCTGATCTCCTCGGTTACCGGGCAGGGCTTAAACGAACTTTCCAATAGTATCTTTCAGTCGTTGGAACAGGCACAACAGTCATGAACTCTCTGGTTGCAGTTGATATCGGCAACAGTAGTATCAAGTTGGGCTGGTTTCCTGCAGGAAAGACAGCGGCGGACTTACCTGAATCTCATGTAATGACCATCGATGTTCAGAATCTTTCCTCGCCAGAATGGGATGCGTTCTGCATGAGGGTCGCTCCGGATGCCCACTGGGTAATCGCTAGTGTGAATCAAGCGAGTTGTGAAGCCGTGTCTACAGCCATCACACAAAGCTCCCCCCGGGCTTCCATTGTCCAGCTTGATAACTCGATGCTCCCAATGCAAATCCTAGTCGATTCTCCGACTGCCGTTGGTACGGACCGCCTGCTTGCTGTGTTGGCCGTCACGGCACTCTATCCTACTGCGCGTCCGGCAATCGTGATCGATTCAGGAACAGCAGTGACTGTGGATGTTGTGGATCGAAACGGAAACTTTGCCGGTGGCGTCATCATGCCAGGCTCTAATCTGATCGCTCGGGCACTCAATACTGGCACAGCGCAGCTCCCTGAAATCCAACTCGACAAAAACCAGCCCCCTCATCCGATCGGAACGAATACGACCGCAGCCATTTCAGCAGGAATCTTCTGGGGCCTGATAGGTTCTATTAAAGAGCTAGTGCGTCAACAGCGGATTGTACTGGGAGAAAGCACACCGATATTTGTTTCCGGTGGAGATGGTTGGCTCGCGCAATATCTGGAACTGGATTGCCAGCGTGTTCCCCATCTATGCCTAAAAGGTATTGCCGCTGCACTCCAGATTGGACTGGTCGAATGAACAGGTCGGAGACCATGTTTACCCAGCTAACTCCGGAAGGAAGATCCGCGATTGCCACGCTCGTAGTCGCCGGCCGTCAGGCGATGGCGGTGGTTGAACAACATTTCAGACCTCTGAGCAAAATGGCGTTGGCAGATTATCCGCTGCAGCGAATCATATTCGGTAAGTGGCTTCATCAAAATGGGACGTTTGAAGAACTAGTGATTGCTCGTACGGACGTGGCCACTTTTGAGATTCATTGTCATGGAGGCGTGTCGGCCGTCGCAGCGGTTGCAGAATCACTGGAAGATGCAGGAGTGATACGCAGGAGCTGGCAGCAATGGGAACTTAGCCAAACTGAAGCCACAGCAGCGGCCGAGGTTCCCTATTGGAAACGAGCCGAAATGTTGCTGCCTCAGACGACAACCGCTTTGGCAACCAAATTGGTAATGCAGCATGCCAATGGGGAAATCGAAAAACTCCTGTTTGAAATCCACAAACTGAAAGCAGCCGGCAAGTACACGGAGGTTTCCTCGCTGGTAAGCCCCTATCGTCATGCCAGTCAGCTTGGCAGGCATTTGATTGAACCATGGAAAGTCGTCATCGCCGGAAAACCGAATGCGGGTAAGAGTAGTCTGCTTAACCAATGGGTGGGCTACGACCGAGCGATCGTCAATCAACAGGCTGGCACAACTCGGGACCTTCTGCGAGCACAGACAGTAGTTCATGGCTGGCCAATTGAGTTTGTCGATACTGCCGGTCTGAGACAGGGAGATGATGCGATTGAAGTTGCCGGGATAGAACGGGCCCAGGAAGAACTATTGTCGGCGGATCTGGTGATTTGGCTGCATGACCTCACTACTGGCCTGGAAATCCCTGAAATCCAGTTGTTAACTAAGCAAGCCGTTTTGGTGGTGGGAAATAAGTCAGATTTAGCCCGTGAGAATTCACTTTGGTCTCACCCCAGGATCTCGGCCGAGACCGGTGAAGGCATCAACTCGCTACTCGACCAAGTGCTGGAAACGCTCGTCCCCGGCTTCGCTCAGCAGGATTACAAAGTCCTGTTCTGTGATCAAATGGAAGAGACGCTGAGGCAGTTAGACAGTTAAACGATTAAACAATTAGGCAATGGTTTTCAGCTACC
>DEAW01000117.1:9256-22292 GCA_002348315.1 Planctomycetaceae bacterium UBA2972
GAGAGGTTCGGTCTGGCCAAAACCTCGAGGGCCTTGTTGATAGAATTCATTTACCTGGATTTTTGACTTGAACCAGCGGCTGATCCCTTTGCGGTAGAGAGCTCGAGTGACCGGAAACAAAATGGTAAAGCCCAGCACATCCGTTAGGAAGCCGGGTGTAATCAAAACAGCACCTGAGATTACAATTAGCAATGCATCTCCCAGTTCCTGTCCCGGCATTTCTCCCTGAGCCATTCGTTGCTGTATGCTGATCATCGTGCGGCGGCCTTCCTGTTTAGCCAGCCAGCTTCCAATAAGTCCGGTCAGGATCGACCAGCCGATGGTGAAGTCCCAGCCAATGGACCCACTGACTTCGATAATCAGATAAAGCTCTGTTAACGTAACAGCTACAAACAGAACAAATAGAATTCCCATGGTCACACACTTAGGACAGGCTTGGTGAAACTAGCGTTGTTTCGATAACGCTTCAGCAGCATCTGAGATCTTCTCTGCTTCCTGGGGCTGCCCCAGAGCTCGATACATGATGGCCAGATTACTATAAGGGATTTTCAGATTTTGATTAGAGAAACCCTGTGTTTGAACTGCTCGTTCAATCCACTGAATCCCACGCTTGGTGAGGTTGAGGCCTTTGGGACGGTTACCTTCTTTCCAGTAAGAAAGCCCCATGCTTACCATGCGTTCACCATGCCAGCCCATCCCCCGACCGTATTTCTCTACATCATCGGTCGTTAGATATTCAATCGCTTTGTCATACCACTGGCAGGCTTCTTCGTGATTTTGATTATCGATCGCTTTCACACTTCCCAGGGTGTAGCAGAGCGCGCCCACGGCGGCGTGGGTCTGGGCATTATCCCATTGCGGTGATACGGTTTCCACTTCCAGAAATTTTTGAAACAACTGGTAGGATTCCATCCCCAGTTGCTGAACTCGATCAGCATCCTTACCTTTTCGAGCAGCTTCTGTACCATGTGCTAAAGCCAGAGCCCAATCCCATTTGATCCGCTCCAGGAATTCCGCCGAGGCATCTTCGGTCTGCTGCAGCTCCGCTGACAATTGGTCAACGCGATCAATCCAGGGCTCTAAATCAACACCTTCGTCTAGCAAGGCCAGTGATTCGAGGGACCGGCGGCAGACTTCCATGCCAATCGTCTTATCGTGGTAATCATTGCGTAGCAGATGGTCGGTCAGTTCCCAGGCAATATTGAGCCACTTCGGGATGACGGTCTCTTTTTCCTCCTCTGCGAACGACCCGCGGACAATGTCGCCAGCGACAGCGAGATGTCCTTCAATCACCAGGCGGATTGCGGTGTACTGATTTTCCAGATCCTCATCTTCCATCATTTCACGCGCTCGTTGAATCGCTTCGGAATGATGAATCATGGCCTGCTTGTAGTCTGGTGATTGATCAATCACCAGAAGTTGCCCCATCATGTAGGCGGCTCGTGAACGAACCAGTGGCGATAAACGTGTGTTATTTCGAATCGCTCGCACACGCTGAAGCATCGTCTTTGTATCTTCTACTAAACTGATGAGTCCGGCTTGCATCAACAGTAAGTCGGTGTTGCCGGGAGACAATTCAATCGCTTTTTCCAATGCAGTATTGGTTGCTTTAACATTGCCCATCCGCTGTTGAACCTGTGCCTCCAGAATGAATGCATCCTGATCCATTGGTTCGAGTGCCTGAACAGCTTTGGCATCGGAAAGTGCTCCGGCATAATCAAACCATTGCCGATGAGTCCCTCGATCTAAATAGGCCGAAGCCTGGATCGTCGTGAAGGAAACTCTTGAGACCTGATCATGCTGCTCGTTTCGTTTGTAATGAAATGTCACTCCCTGTTCAGGCCAGACCAGCATGAATGCTTTGTTCGATGTTGTTGTTTGAGTAACGGCAGTTTTTTCCACTAGTCCCAATTCGGTAATCAACTGTTTGAGTTCGACAGGTTGTTTGAAATGTAGATGAATGGAGTCTGCCAGATCTTCGCGAATGACAATGCCAACGCGATCATAAGGCTCCATCGAATAGACCAACACCTGACTTCCATTGGTCTCGATTTTTGCTCGCGGTTCTCCCAGTGTTTCCAGGACCTCTGCCGACTTAGAAACTCCCGGTACGAGTCCTTCAAAGGTAGATGGCTTAAATTCAAATTCACCTGGCTTTTCACTCGCTGCGCTTCCCAGAGCGATAACGGGTGGAGTGAACTCTTTAGGTTCTTCTCCGGCGGATGCATCCGCAGTATCGGTTGGTGATTCCTCTTTGAGCACGGATTGAGCAGGCTCTTCACTAGCATCCTGCGCGAGCACAGAAAGACTAATTCCTGTACACAAAAACAGCGTAAGGAAATGGTACGGGAAATTCAGCTGGGTAGATTTAGTTTTCATCCCTCGAATCTCTATACAAAAATGAGATAACTTGGCAAAGGCAGTTACCCTTATGGATACTGCCTACTCATTGGGCAGTATAGAAGTTTCGGCGCACACGGGTAAATATGAATTTTGCCTGAAACTGCTTAGGTTTCTTTACGACGCGGCAAGAATCTGGGTACCAGGTGAGCGGCTATCGAGCATCCTAGGATGATCGAAGCGATGGTGACAAAGATCGGGTAAGGCAGCCCATTCTCTCGACGCTTGCGTCTCGGTGCCACTTGCTCAAATACGACAGGGAAGTAAGCCAGTTCGGTTCCATTTTTACCCTGTTTGTAGTATTTCTTACGGAATTCCTCCTCAACATCCATGCCGGACTCAATCCATTGTTTCTCCAATTGGATTAGCTCATCGGTGTATTTTACCGCCTGGGCCAATTCCCGCTGAAAGGCTGCTTCGAGTTGTTCTATTTTGACTCCTTCTTGTCCGGCAATCGAATGATAAGCCATTTCCTTGTACATCGCTTTTGCTTCTTCGTCCTCAACTTGATAAGAGGCCTGTAATAAAGCTCGTGCAGCGATACGATTACCTACACCGTTGTGATTGTGAGGTACCAGCAGATTGGCAAGGCACTCGAGTAAAACCGGAGCGTCATATTGTCCGAACCGCATCATTCCAAGAATGCCCTGCACAGCTTTTTGAGTCTCTTCATCAGACATCCTGGCGTATTCCGGCTTGTAGTTTTCAACCGTTTTATCTGCCAAATCATCAGCAATGAAGGCATAAAAGCTAATAATGCCTCGTTCAGGCAATTCGTGTTGTTCGAACTCCGGTTTATCACAGTTTTGAAATCGCTCATCAACATAGGGATCGCGACTCAATGGCAGCACTAGTTTTCCATCAACGATTTGCCCATGTTCAACCCGATGCTGTAGGTATTGGACGACATACAATTGGTAACGTTCACGGTCGAAGTGTGCTGACGGATTAATTTCCAGAGCCTTGAGGATGTACTTCGCACCTTCGGGAAAATTCCCACTGTGAATATGAAATGAACCGAGGTTGGCATAAGTTTCATATTGGCCAGGGTACTTTGCCTCTTTCCTGAGCATCCATTCGATTGCTTTCTCCTGTTGATGCAGTTTGTCATAAGCGACGGCAATATCATCGTAATGGGTTTGCTTGTCGTCCCCTGCTGCAAGCTTCTGTTGTCGATCTTCAATACGCCATTGGTAAAAGTCAGTACTGTGTCTGGGAAATGCGCCGGTGACCAATTCAATGGCCGTTGGAGATTCACTCATCTCTTCCAACAACGTGTCATAATCCCACAAACAAGCGCTGGCAGTTGATACCAGTACTGCCAGGATCAGAAACAGGGAGCGAATTGAGTTTTTCATGTTAAGTTTCCACTGTTAGAGCCCCAGTGTGACTCGACTTTGCTTAACGACTCCTTCGAGGCAGCCTTCTTCAAAAGGACTGATAAGGTTTGCGCCTTTGACTAACTGCTGAAACGGCGCTTCTCCCCCTCGTTTGCACAGGGCTACATAGTCTTCCATTGCATCGGCTCGGTCTTCCTGTGATCGAATCCAGAATTGCAATGCACAGGTTTGCGCGAGTGTGTAGTCGATGTAATAGAACGGCGACCTGAAGATATGCTGTTTGTCGTGCCAACGGCCTCCTTTCGGTGCATGTGGCAGATCACCATAATCGACAAAAGGCATGTAAGTCTGCTCGATATTCTTCCACATGGCATGTCTTTCAGCCCTTGTAGCTCCGGGATTTTCGTAAACCCGATGTTGAAACTCATCGACACTGACGCCATACGGCAGGAACATCAGACTACTGGATAGGTGGATCTGTCTGAATTGATCTGCGCGTTCTCCGAAGAACATTTCCATCTGGGGATAGGTTAAGAATTCAAGTCCCATCGAATGGATCTCACAGGATTCGTATGTGGGCCAGAGGTAATCTAACCAGGGCTGATTGCGGCTCATGTATCCCTGGAAAGCATGTCCCATTTCATGCGTGAAGACTTCGACATCAGCTCGAGTTCCTTTGAAATTGGCAAAGATAAACGGCATGCCGATCGTATCAAAGGACATGCAATAGCCACCTCCGGCTTTTCCTTTGCGGCTTTGCAGGTCCATATAACCGCCGTCGGTCATCAGCTTAAAGAAGTCGTCGAGACCATGTCCCTGCTCGTTAAACATCTCCTGAGCCAATCGGATCATCGTGTCATAGTCTTCTGGTGGCAGCGGATTACCCTGACTGAGATAGACTGCTTCATCCCAGTGCATTGTCTTTTCAATGCCTAAGGCATCTGCCTGCTGTTGGCGGATAATTGTTCCTAAAGGCGTGACATGATTTCGGACCATGTTGCGATAATTGGAAACGTCCTGTTGGTTATAGTCGACGCGACACATCTTCAGATAAGCGAGCTCGACATAGTCTTCGAATCCGAGTTTCTGAGCCATCGCATGACGCAGCTGCACCATCTTGTCATAGATGTCGTCTAACTCTTCTCCATTTTCTTCAAACCACTTCCATTTAACCTGTTCGGCGCCATAACGCAGATCACGATCTGCGTATTCACGATATTTGCCAATGGTGGAGTGATTATGTGTCTCACCATCAAATTCAAATTCAGCAGATGCGGTTAACGCCGTGTATTGTGATTCCAGTCCGGACTCTTCGATTAAATCTTCTGCGATCGACGGATTGAACGTTGGGATTTCAGATTCCCAGAGGCTGAACATCTGTGAACCGACCTGATTCTCTAACTCCGCTCGGCAGGGGTGCTGCACTAAAGCCTGCTTAATGCTGTTATCGAGTTCCGTAATCTTTGGACGCATGGCATCAGATTCATCCTTAGCCTGTTTGGCTGCCTCATCCGCGGTGTTCTGAGTGAAGCGGAGATAAACCAATGCCAGATAGGTGCCTACTTCACGCCGCTGTCGATCCCACTGCTTCATCGAATCTAGCACCTCGTCGAGCTGTTGCGAGGATTGGATTTGATCCAGAATCGCTGAGCTTTCACTGCTGACAGCATTCATATCTGGTTTGGGAGCATTGAGTTCGTTGAAGTGAATCATGAGGAGTCTTTCTCTGAAAGCCATGAAAAAACCGCAGAGGTGAAATGCCTCTGCGGTTAGTTATAACTTGGTTGGGCGATAACTTGAAATTACATGTTTCCGAAAAGCGAACACAAGTCAGCAGTTCGGTTGGAGTAACCCCATTCGTTGTCGTACCAGCTAACCACTTTAGCCATCGTTCCTTCACCACCAAGTACCTGAGTGAAGTCTTTGGCCAGAATGGAACTGTGCGGGTCGCCAATAATGTCAGTTGAAACCAGTGGATCCAATGCATACTTCAGGACACCCTTAAGAGGGCCATCGGCAGCAGCTTGCATCGTCGCATTGATTTCTTCGGCAGTCGTTGCTTTGCCAAGATTGACTGTCAGGTCCACTACGGAACCGGTGGGTACAGGCACTCGCATGGCGATACCAGTGAGTTTTCCGTTGAGTTCCGGAATGACCAGGCCAACAGCTTTGGCAGCACCGGTTGACGTTGGAATAATGTTCTGGGCACCCGCACGAGCTCGGTAAAGATCGCTGTGAGGCATGTCCTGCATTCGCTGGTCATTGGTGTAAGCATGGACGGTTGTCATCAAACCGGACTCCAGCCCGAAGTTATCGTTGAGCACTTTCGCGACAGGAGCCAGGCAGTTGGTAGTACAACTGGCATTGGAGATGCATTTCATTTCCGGAGTCAGCAGATCCTGATTCACTCCCATAACGACAGTCAGGTCAGCGCCATCTTTTGCAGGAGCACTGAGGATCACTTTCTTGGCACCGGCTTCAATGTGGGATGAATAACCAGCTTGACCATCACCACCACGTGAAGTGAAGATTCCGGTACTTTCAACTACGACGTCGATTCCCAGATCACCCCAGGGAAGATCTGCAGGATTTCGTTCAGCGAGAGCACGAACAGCTTTGCCATTGACGATGAGATTTTCATCATCGTATTCAACTTCGCCATCGTATCGACCGTGGATACTGTCGTATTTGAGCAGTGTACGCAGGGTCTTATTGTCAGTCAGGTCGTTAATTGCAACCACGTCAAATTCGTCACTACGACGCATGAGGTTGCGGAATGTCAGACGTCCGATACGTCCGAAGCCGTTAATAGCAACACGAATTGCCACGTTAATCTCCTTCAACTCATTACTTGAGTTTCTCTATGGTCATTGTGAATCGGGATTCGACTCACGCTATCACCAGTCAACCAAACCAGTGTTTTTGAACTTATTTTGCGTCAAAAACGAAATTATAAGCTCGGTTTGGAAACCTCACAACGGGCTAAAAGCTAAGAATGAACAACTCACTCTCAGGCCGGGACGGGCAAATTCGATTGTTGTGTCTGGGTAATTTAATCCGGCAATCCGGCATCATGAGGAGCGATTCCTAAACCAGAATGGCTCATGCCATGTCACGATGACGAATCACAAAGATCCAGCCGTTAGCTCGCAGATCCCTAAAGAACCAGGGACGGGCTAATGGTTGTTGTCGCTGAGCGTGTAATGGAATCGTCTTTTCGATCACCAATCCCGCTCGTTTTAATGCTCGCTTAATCTCACTATGACGAAAGACATGCAGATACATATTAGGTACGCCACGGTAACTAAACTGACGGTCACCACGTTGAACCTGTGAATTGAATAAACTCTTCAGCCAGTTACTCAGCAGCCACCTGGGCCCGCCCGGATCGTAGAGGTTGTACCAGTAATTGTGGATGTGAAGTATGAAGCGTCCGCCATTGCGCATCATCCGCGCAATATGATTTAAGCAGGCTTGCCGGTTGGCTCTTCCGGAAATCATACCGAGTGTACTGAACAGGCAAATACAATGGTCCACGGAGTTGTCTGCCAGACAATTGAGTTCGACCAGATTAGCTCGTAAACAGGTAATGTCCAATTGCTGTTCTGTCGCTTTGTTCCGCACGACCTGGAGCATGGGCCAGGATAAGTCGATGGCTAGTCCTCGATATCCCGCTTCAGCTACCGGGACTAATGCGCGACCTGTACCGCATCCGAGATCTGCCACTAAGTCCCCGGTCTGGCCGACCTGCTCCAACGTTTCGAGGACCAGATTTTGATCCAGTTCGAACAAACTGGTATAAGAGAAATACTCGTCATAGTCATCCGCAATAGAGGCAGACTGCGTGTAATCCCAGAGTCCGTGAGAAACCCCTTTAGGAAGCTGCCACTGTGGTCGGTTTTTGTAGTTCGACATAGGCCGTATTCTACCACGCGTTGGCTAGGGTATATTGAAGAAGGAGTTTGGCTAATTCTGCCTCGGCAAACCCGGCCCCAGCAAATCTCAACTGACGACGGATGGAAAGACACCAATGAAAATAGCTTATCTGGACTGCATGAGCGGTATCTCGGGAGACATGACACTTGGAGCTCTGGTAGACGCCGGTGTTGATTTGGCAGCAATCCAGGCAGGGATTGATTCGTTAGGCCTGCCCGACTGCCGACTGGTGGCGACGGAAGTTAAGAAAAAAGGATTCCGCGCAACCAGTGTGACTGTGGAACATGAACCGGAACACGCTCACCGCCATCTGCACCACATCACCGACATGATCGACGGCAGTGGTGTGATTACCAGTTCGCAGAAGGAACTGGCCAAACGTATCTTCACTCGCCTGGGAGAAGCAGAGGCTCATGTACATGGCTCCACATTGCGAAAAGTGCATTTCCACGAAGTCGGTGCAGTCGATTCGATCGCAGATATTGTCGGGAGTGCTATCGGTTGGGATTTGTTAGGAGTGGAACGTATTGAATGTTCACCGATTCCGACGGGACATGGATTTGTAAAGATTGCCCATGGCCGAGTGAGCATTCCAGCTCCGGCGACTGCAGAATTACTGAAAGGTATTCCGATCGCCCCCAGTGATGTTGAATGTGAATTGACGACTCCGACCGGAGCGGCGATCGTCTCGACCATTGTGGACGAATTCGGTTTTCTACCTCCGATGAAGATTGATACGATCGGCTATGGGGCAGGTGATAAAGATCTGGAAACACAGGGCAATATTTTGAGGCTGATCGTTGGCGAAGCAGATGACACTTTGGTGGCCGATCAAATCTGGGTTTTAGAAACGAATCTGGATGACACTTCGGGTGAAATCATTGGCCATTGTGCTGAATTGTTAGGAGAAGCCGGAGCGTTGGATGTTTATTCTTCGTCGATTCAAATGAAGAAGAATCGTCCCGGTGTGAAACTGACCGTCTTGTGTCATGCTTCTCACGTCAAGCGACTGGAAAAGATTCTGTTCAAGCAAACTTCGACAATCGGGATTCGCAAATGGATTGCCAGCCGCCATGTGTTAGCGCGGGAAGCTCACAATGTTGAGACCAAATGGGGAACATTGGAAGGAAAACTAGCTACACTACCGGACGGGGAAAAACGCTTTTCGCCCGAGTATGAAGCATGTCGTCGCATCAGTGAATCAAATGAAGTTTCCATCCAAACGGTTTATCAGGAGGCAACCGCATCCTACTTACAAAGTCAGGATGGCGAAGCATGAATGATGCAAGTACCACGATCAGTGAGTTGTCACAGTTGATTGCCGACTTTGTCGAAGAACGGGACTGGAATCAATTTCATTCGCCTAAGAACATTAGTATGTCGATGGCGATAGAAGCTGCTGAATTGATGGAACACTTTCAGTGGATTTCGATGCAGGAATCACGTGAAGTAAACGCCGATGCAGAAAAACTTGAAGCAGTGGGCGAAGAATTAGCAGACGTCCTTTGCTATGCACTGGCGTTGGCGAATCAACTTGATATCGATGTGGCAGATACCATCGAACGCAAGATGCAGAAAAACCGTCTTAAGTATCCCGCGCAAGACTTTCAGGGACGGTATGGGCACAAGCATCAACGGGATTCGGAGTAGTCTCCTGGCGACAATCCCCTTCTCTCACCGCAGCTGCCAGTTTATCCATCGTGCTACGGGTCATCGGTTTGTACAACGGCAGGAAGAGTGAATTATCGAGGATGCTCTGAGCCGCTTCGGGATAGGGCACCTCGCTGTCTGTTGCCGGTTGTACGACAACCATGCTGCCACTCTGGTCTGCATCAAACCCGACACTTCGTAAATGCAGCTGCACTTTATTGGCATCACCTACTTGCACTGGAAACACCCAAAAGTGATTTGCCGGAGCAGCATCTCCTGCGATGCGGTGTCCCGAATGGTGTTGCAACTGCTCACACAAATAGTCTCCTAATTCTCTTTGAAGCTGGAGCGACTGGCCGTTGAATCGTCGGAGTTTCCGGGACAGTAACACGACCAATGGAGAGCTAGGGCGACGACGGATTAACTTGAAAAAGTCGGGTCCGGAGAATCCTCGCGTGCTCTTTTTCAGTAATTTATTGTAGTCCTTCCCAAATACCTTGAGCGTTCCTACAAAGATCGCAAACGTCAGCTTGTACGAGATGAATTTCAGGAAACTGTATTTGAGCAGGCGTTTGAAGAAGAAAAATCGGGACCGCTTGGGGTATTGTTTTTCCAGCGTCTCGAGTTGGAGTGCTAGCTCTTTTTGCGCTACCGAAAATACTGCGCCCCCCAAGGCGGTTGCTGTTTTAATCGGCCCAAAGCTATACATGGAAATGTCGGCCGCATCCTGCTTGCCTTCAGGCATACCGTCAAAGTGTTGAGCACAATCTTCGACGAGTATCAACTGATGGCGTTCTGTCACTTCGGCAATGGGTTGCAAATCAATCGTCGACCCGAACAGATGGGCGACCAAAACCAGTTTAGTTCGTTCCGTAATCAGGCATTCAATCTGCTCAGGCTTTGGCGCCAGAGTGGATGGATCCAGGTCGACCGGTACAGCGACCAGTCCATGTTTTTCGATGATTGTCAGCATGCCCTCAATCGTCAAGGCACTGACAATGACTTCACTACCTGCTGGTAGAGCCAGAGTTTGAAGTAGCAGGTCAAATCCAGTTCGTACGCTCAGGCAACTAAAAGCGTGTCGGGAATCTTTCCAGGACTGGCTAATATACGAGGGTTCCACGGAGCCGATACGAGCGCATTGGAGCAGGCCGTAGCCAATATCCAACCAGCTCAAATCAAAGCGTTTACGTGCCCACATGGTGTGCCTGCCTGCGTTGTTTTATCCAAACAACCAAATCATGAATACGAAAAAGTTGATTTCATTGTATCTAATGCGGCCTCAATCTCGCCACGCTTGGTGAGCGGTTTCTGACATGAAAAGTCCCGGCAGATGTACAACGTTGCCTGCTCATCGACCAGCGTTCGAATTGCATGAATCGTACCAAGTGGGGTTTCCGGATTCACCATCTCCATCGGATTGACATAGGCAACGGTACGCCGTGGTATAAAGCCAGCGAACACCTGTTGTCGAAAGTTCTGGTGATCTTCAAGTTGCTCAGAGACGAAAACGAGTTCCTGAGTTTCATTGAGTAGGAGGTCGAGAGCTAACAGCATTTGGCCACAGCCAGCCGGAGCACGTTGGAGTATCGATAGCGAATTACGAATTGTGGCTTCGGCAATTTCCAGCCACTCACTCTGATTACAAAGTTTTCCCAGCCGAACCAGAACATAGGCCATCATTGAATTGCCGCTGGGAACACTCGAATCAAAACTGTCTTTGTTACGCGAAATCAGTGCTTCGTGATCATCCGAGGTGAAGAAAAATCCACCGCCTGCTGGATCTTCAAAGTGCAGTAGCGTTGATTTGACTAAGCGAACCGCTGTATCCAGCCAGATCGAGTCACCCGTGCATTCATACAGCGTTGTACAGGCATTTGCCAGATAACTGTAATCATCCAGATAAGCATTGAGTTGTGCCGTACCGTGACGCCAGGTATGCAGCAATCGTATGTTTCCGTCGCTGGATTCTGTCTGCATGTTTTGCAGGATAAAATTGGCCGCGTCGATGGCGGCTTCAAGATATCGCTGCTCGCCTAAAACAACTCCCGCCTGGGCCATCGATTGAATCATCAGTGCATTCCAGCTAACCAAAACCTTGTCATCCAGGCCTGGCCGAATTCGTTTAGCTCGATGTTCAAACAACTGCTTTCGGCATTTTTCCAAAGCAGCTAGCTGTTCAGTTGAATAATGATTGTCGTCGGCCAGAAAGTAATCGAGTGGTGCCGAGAGGTTAAGAATGTTATGACCTTCGAAATTTCCTCGTTCCGTGATGTCATAAACTTCACAGAACCAATTTCCCAGATCGTCTTCTGACTGGCCGGGTTCTGCGAGTAATTCCAGAACCTCCTCTTTGGACCAAACGTAGAACTTTCCTTCCTCTCCTTCGCTATCAGCATCTTCTGTGCTGAAGAAACATCCGTGTTCGGTGTCGGTCATTGTGTGCAGGATGTAATCACAGGTTTGCCGAATGGTAGTTTCATAGAGAGGTGCTCCAGTGACCTGAAAGGCGTGGAGGTAGATGTCAACTAATTGCCCGTTATCGTAGAGCATTTTTTCAAAGTGTGGTACGAGCCAGCGAGCATCAACGCTGTAGCGAGAAAAGCCACCTCCAAGGTGATCGTAGATTCCGCCAAGGGCCATTTTATCGAGGTTTAACTGAACCATCTCGAGCAACGTTTGGTTGCCGGTTCGCGCCCAACTTCGTAAGAGAAGCTCCAGATTCATGGCGTTGGGGAACTTGGGTGAGCTACCGAACCCGCCATGCTGAAAATCGAAATTGTTTTCTAAGGCGACAAGTGCTGCATCGATGACATCCTTGGAAAGCGTGGCTTCATTTTCCACACTGCCAAACCCCACGCGCTGAATTTTTTCGGTGAGTTCATCGGCATAGGCTAATGCCTGCTCATTCCGGTTGAGCCAGGCGCGTTCGACTCCTTCGATGATCTGGACAAATCCCGGCATCTGTCCGCGTTGTTGAGCAGGCCAGTAAGTTCCTCCGAAAAAAGGTTTTAATTCCGGCGTCAGGAAGACACTCATGGGCCAACCACCATGGCCTGTGAGAATCTGGACGGCGTTCATATAGATTTGGTCTAAGTCAGGACGTTCTTCACGATCCACTTTTATGTTGATGAATTTTTCATTGAGCATCGCAGCGATGGTTTCATCTTCGAAGCTTTCGTGCTCCATCACATGGCACCAATGACAGGCCGAGTAACCGATCGACAGAAAGATAGGTTTGTGTTCCGCTTTCGCTCGTGCTAACGCTTCGTCTCCCCACGGATACCAATCGACGGGATTGTGCTGGTGTTGAAGCAGGTACGGGCTGGACTCGGAAACCAGTTTGTTAGGCATATTGAGAGTACTCGTTATTTGTAAGAGTGCTCGCTACCTGGAAAGTCACCCGACTCGACTTCCTGGCGGTATTGAGTTGCTGCGGTAGAGATAATGTTTTGCAGGTCGGCGTACTGTTTTACGAATCGCGGAGCTTCTGGTGTTAAGCCCAGCATGTCGGTTAGTACCAGAACCTGACCGTCGCACTGATTACCGGCTCCGATCCCAATCGTGGGTATCTCCAATTGCTCGGTGATTTTTTCTGCCAGTTCAGCCGGTACACATTCAAGGACGACGGAGAATGCGCCCGCTTGCTGGACTGCCAATGCGTCACTCAGCAGACGTTCTTCGTCGCGTTGTACTTTGTACCCACCCAT
>DEAW01000244.1:0-769 GCA_002348315.1 Planctomycetaceae bacterium UBA2972
AAAGTGGAGGATAGGGGACTCGAACCCCTGACCTTTTGGCTGCCAGCCAAACGCTCTCCCAGCTGAGCTAATCCCCCGTTTGAATAAACTACACGTGGGTAGAATGCCGAAACATCCAAACAGGTACGTGAATATTTGAAATTAACTATGGCTGGCGAACCTGTCAACCACCTCGTAAGTCAGGCGGTCATCGCCGCCCAACGGAACCCACTGTGAATAAACGAACGATCATCACTGTCGCTAAGTACTCGATTGCCTTAGGAATCGTTGCCTACCTGATTTGGCAGGTTTTGACAGGTGAAGATTCGGCAAGTTTCACAACAGTCTGGAAAAATCGTGGTAGCTGGAGCATTACACTGCTCGGACTTAGTCTGATCGTTGCACTGGCGGGACTGTCGCTAACATTTGTACGTTGGTTTTTTCTAGTCAGGGCACTAGAGATTGATTTCAAACTGAAGGATGCCTTCCGCTTAGGCTTCATTGGTTATTTCTCAAACTTCCTTTCATTGGGCGTCGTTGGTGGTGATGCAATTAAGGCCATCTTTATTTCCAGAGAACGTCCAGACAAAAAGCCCGAAGCCGTCTCCTCGGTGGTACTTGATCGTATCATGGGACTCTATGCGTTGACCGTGGTTTGTGCTGTTGCTTCTTTTGCCGGAAGTCAGGCTGCCTCCGGGACGGAGGATACAGCGGCCGCATTGCAAAAGATCTCAGAAGTCTCGCTGGCAATCTCAGTGATCGGAGCGATTGCCGGTCTGTTACTAATTTT
>DEAW01000244.1:1157-3760 GCA_002348315.1 Planctomycetaceae bacterium UBA2972
ACGCTCAAAAAACTTACATTTGCCATCTACACCTACCGTAGTCAGCCACTGCTCTTAATCTCACTGGTCCTGATGAGTACGGTCGTGCATTGCCTGTTCGCATTGAGCGTTTTTTTCATGGCAATGGGATTAAGTGTCGATCATCCAACGTTTGTGCAGCATTTAGTCATTTCACCCATGTCGAATCTGGCAGCCTCAGTGCCATTGCCCGGTGGAATCGGCGCGTTTGAAACCATGTTCTCTAATATGTATGTCGAAGGTGGTTACGATGCCGGAACAGGACTCGCTGTGGCACTTGGTTTCCGATTAGTCACCATCATCAACGCTCTGATTGGTGTGGTGTATTACATCAATAGCAAGAAAGAGATGACCGGTCTCACTGAGTAGAATTCTCTGTAATGTCTGTTGTAATCGCGTGGATTAGGTAACTTGCTATTTGCCTAGCTCGTTGTTTTTCGGACAATTGCAGCGAATCAATCGTCTACCTAATTGAAATCGGTAAGTTCAACCATGACATTTCGGAAAACGCTCTGGCTGTTCAGTTGTATCTGTTTATTAGTGTCATTGGATGCAACGTGTCAGGCAAAGAATCTTTACGTCGATAATATCGCTGGCAGTGATAATCAGGATGGATTGGCGGCTACGGGTAATGGAGGTAAGAGTGGTCCGGTTCGCTCCATTTCCCGTGCGATTAAACTGGCGGGAAAAGGTGATACCATCCACGTTGCCAAAACAGAAGATCCGTATCGAGAAAGTATTTCGCTTCAGGGTGGCAGGAACAGCGGTTTAATTGGTAAGAAATTTTCAATCATCGGAGACGGTGTTGTTCTCGATGGCCGTACCGAAGTTCCGAAAGACCAGTGGGAACTAGCAGGGGACAGCGTTTATAGTACGCCTGCTCCGTCGGCCTTTACCATTTTGTTTTTGGGTAACAAACCTGCCGAGCGGGTGAAGGTGGCCGGTGAGAATGCTGAGGTGCCGGAATTAGAAGAGCATCAATGGTGTTTGGTTAATCGCCGGGTCTATTTCAAGACGGAAAGCACTAAGCTCCCACGTGACTATGATTTGACTTACAACACTCGACGAGTCGGAATTACCTTGGTGAATTGTCGCCAGGTGGTGATACAGGGATTCATCGTACAGGGGTTTCAGTTGGACGGAATTAATGCCCATGACAACGTCTTTGGAGCAACGTTGTTGGGGATTACAGCCCGAGGGAACGGCCGCAGTGGAGTCAGTGTGGGCGGTGCATCACGAGTGACCATCGAAGCCTGTCTGGTTGGTAACAATGGTGTCGCCCAGCTTCGCACGGAAGGTTTTAGTGAGACCAGGCTGAAGAACAACGATCTGATTGACGACGACCCCGACGCCCCGGCTATTGTGCAGGAAAGCGGGAAGATTGAACAGTTAGACGAATAAGTCCAACTTCGTTCTTCGAACGATGTCGAGTAAACTGCGTTTGTGTGTAGATTTCGGAAAGAGGCTACGTCGGGATTCAACTGCCTAATTGTCTAATTGTTCAGCTGTTGCCCACCTTCGGGCAGTACGGGAACCTGGAGGTTTTCCAGATTCAGCGGATCCTGAGTTGCCGGGGCCTGTCGAGGGAAAGCCATGGCGGAATTGAGGTATAGTTTACCTTCACTGTATCGAGACAACCGCAGTGTCAGGTCAGTCATAAAGTCCTCATACCCCCGACCGGCTTCAGATTCACTAACACCGTGTAAAGCGGCGAGTTCCCGAGTGAACTGTTCGATCATGTTCATTGCGTTACTGACCAGTCGCTTGGCGGCTTCAAAGTCACCTGCCATCGCCTGTGCGGCCGCCTGAGTTGAAATCAATTGAGCCTTTTGAATGACAGAGACTTCGAGCGTATTCAGGCCTGCGTCGACTAATAGTAATGCTCGTTCCGGATCTTGCAATTGAGCTTCCGGAGACATGGCATGAATCGTTGCCAGGAAGATCAAAGAGTCGACGTCATCGGCATGGGCATTGAGGATGTCTTCTCCGATCGGAGCGGCCATGGTCACTCGGACGCATTGTTCCAGATGCTCCACACAAGCAATGATGTTTTGCTCTTCAAAGGCAACGGTTGCCAGAGTGGAATGTGCTTTCCAGTGGTCGTTGTCAATCTGTGTTGTACGGAACATAAAGGCTCGCGCATCGTCCAGGTATTTAGCATAGCTGGCCTGCTCTTTAATCTCGCCTGCTTCGGTTCGGATTCCCAAAATACGCTGCAGCATAATTGCCAGGTCGTAATTGGCCTCAGCATAATTCGGATTGAGTGTTAAGGCATGTTTCAGATAGGCCACGGCATCGTCATATTGCCCGTAGCTGTATTTTATTTTAGAGGCATCACTGTACGCCTTGGCTTCAATATGGGACAGGTTGTGTTGGCGTAGCACGTGGCAACGTCCTTCGAGCGCCGGAGATAAATCCGGAATAATCTTTGGAATAGGGGTTAAGTGATTACTAATCGTCGCAATCGTAGGTCGGTGGAAATCCAGTGATTCATTGGTGCGATACTCCAGTCGCGGCTGGTCATCATAGAGGATTTTGGTGGTAGCTCCCCCTGTTGCCTGAACCATGGATTTAAGTTGCTGGCC
>DEAW01000200.1:0-11861 GCA_002348315.1 Planctomycetaceae bacterium UBA2972
CTGAACATCGGACTTGACCTTTTCATATACCCAATCAAAATCCTCGGATTGTAACGGTGCACCCGTGCTCATGATGACACGCAGTGAATCCAGTGCATGAGACGTTTTGGGCTCGAGTCGTCGACGACAAGCACCAAGGAACTTTGGACTCGTGCCAAAATGTGTAATCCCAGCCTGATCGATCAAATCCCATAGGCGTGAAATCGTGGGTGTGGCCGGAAAGCCATCAAACAGAGTAACCTGTGCGCCCGTAGATAATGCTGCGATTAACCAGTTCCACATCATCCAGCCGCAGGTCGTGACATAAGTAATGTTATCGCCTGGCTTTACATCGCTGTGTAAGCAAAGCTCCTTGAGTTGCTGAAGCAGTGTTCCCCCGGCACCATGGACAATACACTTTGGTTTGCCCGTCGTCCCCGAACTGTACATGATGTACAGTGGATGATTAAACGGTAATCGCGCAAAACCGGGTTGAGTCCCGGTCGGTGCAGCCCACTCCGACCATGCAGTGAAAGAGTTGTCAGCCATCGGCAAGTCAACCAGCTCAATTACAACGACTTGTGATACGCTTGGCAGGCTACTTTTGATCTGATCAATTTTCTCTCGGCAATCGATCAGTTTGCCATTGTGGATATAACCGTTAACACAAAATAAAACCGTCGGTTCGATTTGTTCAAAACGATCAACGACACTTGCCACACCAAAGTCCGGAGAACAACTGGACCAAATCGCCCCGCTGGCTGTCGTGGCTAAAGCAGCGACAACCGTTTCAGGAATGTTGGGCATAAACGCCGCCACACGGTCACCAATTTGCAGACCTGCCCTGAGCAGGCTTTGCTGGATCGCAGCAACCTGCCTGCGCAACTCACTATGAGTAATCGTCGTATCCTCACGAGATTCAGAAACTCCGCAGATCGCTGGTGAATCTCCATCATGACGCAAAAGATTTTCTGCGAAATTTAATCGAACCTCCGGAAAGAACGTGGTCGCACGCAACCCTTCTCCGGTCGTGGGCGGATTTATCGAACCTTCGTAAATCACCCCACTGTATTCAAGCCAATCAGCCCAGAATTGGTCGTAGTGATCGATTGACCAGCGATAAAGCGAGTCGTAGCCGGAAACGTCTGCCTCCGGAAACTGACTGCGTACATGCTCGATGTACCGAGCCATTTCTGAGTGAGACGCTTGCGTATCGGGTGTCCATAGTCGTTTATTTGTCATGACAACATTATAGTGGGCAGTTGTTTTCGTGTTGAGTGGCTCGGCAGTGAGGGATTTAGCGTGTTGTGTTTTGGTACACTCAAGTATTAGGAGACTTAAAATGAAATACCTGGTTACCGGTGGGGCTGGCAATATAGCCTGTCAGTTCACCCATCGATTACCTGACGATGCGGAGGTGATCCTGACCGACGTTAAGGATCAGCCATTTTCTGACGTCAGTAAGAATTCAGAATACCGGCAGTTGGATGTTGCCGACGCTACTGCCGTGCAGCAAATGATTGAAGCCGTTCAGCCGGATGTCATTCTACATTTTGCTTCATTGCTTTCCGGCCAAAGTGAAGCGGACCGTCAGGCAGCCTGGCGGGTGAACATGGTCGGCGGCTTTAATGTGCTCGAAGCCGCGCTCAAACAATCAGTCGACCGGGTTGTCTTTCTCAGTTCGATTGCATCCTTTGGTAGTCCGCTTCCTAACCCGATCCCGGAAGATTGTGATCAGTGGCCGCGTGGTTTCTATGGTTTTACGAAAGCATCTATAGAACGGATGGGCTACTACTATCGCGAAACATTAGGATTGGACTTTCGTAGTATCCGGTTGCCGATAGTGATCTCGCCCTATCCATCACCCGGGGCTGCCAGTTCTTACGCCTCCAATGCCTATATCGAATCTGTAAATCAGGGGCGATTTGTGATGCAGGTGCGTGAGTCCTCCAATCCTGCGATTATCTATATCGAAGACTGCCTAAAAGCCATTGACTTGCTTACCCATGCTGATGCCGGGAATATCACCAGAGCAACCTATAACCTATTTAGTGGTGCTCCTACGGCCACCGAGATAGCCACGCAGATTCAGGCAGTTTTACCGGATGCAAAGATTGAATTTGAAACAGATGAACAGATTGCCAATTTAATAGATTCCTGGCCACGTGAAATCGACGACCAGCAAGCTCGACTCGATTGGGCGTGGGGTCCGGATTATGATGTGCAATCCATGACACAGGCGTTTATCAAAGAACTAACCGAAGGGAGCCTGTAATGAGTATTTTCGATCGATTCAATCTCGACGGAAAAAAGATGATGATTACCGGCGGTAGCAGAGGACTGGGGCGTGAGATGGTACTCGCCATTGCCGAGGCCGGTGCTGATATTGTTGTAACCGGACGACGTGAAGACAGTTTGGCTGCAATTGCCGAAGAAATTCGCGTACTTGGGCGAACTGCCTGGACCATGCAGGCTGACATGAGTGATCCTCAACAGTGTGAAGCGGTTTGCCAGCAGGTGGTTAATGAACACGGAAGCGTCGATATTCTGATCAATAATGTGGGAGGTCGACGTGAGGACATTCCAACCGAAGAGATGCCCTTGGGAAAATGGCGTGAACTGATGGATCTCAACCTGACCAGTACCTTTGTTTGCACTAGCCGGATTGGCAAAGCAATGATTGCTGCGGGAAAAGGTGGACGGATTATCAATATTGGTTCGATAAATTCCTTAGTAGCGGGACGGAATATCCGTGGTCGACATTATGAAACGGCGAAAGGAGCGATCCTTCAGTTCACTCGTAGTGTGGCAGCGGATTGGGCGGAGCATGGGATTACTGTGAATGCGATCCTCCCCGGAGGCTTTATGACGGAACCTAACCAGCGGTGGGCTCGCGAGAAGCCTGACGTCGTTTCTACGTTTCGTCAGCAGATCCCTATGGGAGATCACGGCCAGCCAGAAGACCTGGGACCTTTAGCATTGTATTTAGCCAGTGACGCTTCCCGGTATATGACGGGTGCGGGACTCGTTATCGATGGCGGCTATACCTTATGGTAATTGTCATTGTCCATGAACGAGGCCTGAAGTTATAATCAAACAAGTTGTAAACGACTCAGTAAGCGTAGTGAAATGAACAATAGAGTACCTTCAAGACGAGACTTTTTGACCGTGGGAGCGTTGACTCCTCTCGGCGCGTCGCTGGGTGGGTTACTGCAGCAGGAGTCGTTAGCTAATACAACTCGCCGACCCAAAAGTTGCATTCTGTTGTGGTTATTGGGCGGACCCAGCCATATCGATATGTACGATATGAAGCCGGATGCTCCCGCCGAAATTCGTGGCGAATTGAATCCAATCCAGACTCGACTTCCAGGGGTTGAATTGTGCGAGCTCATGCCCAACATGGCCGCCTGCAATGATAAATTCAGTTTGATTCGGTCGATGCACTCCTATTCTTCCAGTCATGGAAAAGGAGATCATCATATATTCAGCGGTCGAAAGTATACCAATGATTTCCATCCGCCAAGTTATGGTTCCATTATGGCCTGGCAGTCCGAAGCGAAACATCGTGCCGGAGTCCCTCCCTATGTGCAGATTGGAGCGATGAATAGCACAAATTTTGGAAAGCAAGCTCAGGCAGGTGCGTTGGGACACAAGTACGACCCGTTTCTGGTTGATAAGGATCCAAATTCCAGTAGCTTCGCAGTCGAAGCGTTTACGCCGAACGACTCGATTGGAATTGAGCGATTAGCAGATCGACAATCCTTGTTAAAACGAGTGGATCAATTTCAGGCTAACGCAGAACGGCAAATGCGGTTTGCTAAAACGCATGATTCGTTCAATGAAAAAGCCTTTGACCTTCTGACCTCAAATAAAGCCAGACAGGCATTTGATATTGAACAGGAACCGGAAGCGGTTCGCGATCGCTATGGACGCAATCGAGTCGGCCAGGGATTGTTGCTGGCCCGCCGATTGGTAGAGTCCGGTGTCCGATTCGTGACCGTCAAGGGATATGTTAAATCAGGCTGGGATCATCATCCGGAAGTCTTTCTCAGACTGAATCAGGAAGTCCCTCCTTATGATCAGGGATATGCTGCATTGCTGCATGACCTGGAAGACCGGGGCATGCTGGAGGATACATTAGTTATCACTGCTGGTGAGTTTGGTCGCACGCCACGCATTAATGCCGGATCACTAGGTCGAGCTCCGGGGCGGGATCACTGGTCGCAAGCCTTTAGCCTGACCATGGGCGGAGGTGGAGTGAAAACAGGTGTCGTCATCGGTGCGACGGACAAACATGCGGCCGAAATTGTTGACCGTCCGGTCTCAGTCGAAGACTATGCAGCAACCGTATATCACGCTCTGGGAATGAACCCCAGGCAAATATATCACACGTTGGATGGACGGCCCACTGAAAGCTTACCGGAAGGTAAAGTGATCTCTGAGCTTATCGCCTGATTGGATAATGCGATCGAGTCTACTTTCTATTGCGAGCGTCTTCGCGGATTTCCTCAATCTTTTTTTGCAGATGGTCAGGCCAGATAAATTCCGGTGACTCATCAGGTTTGTAGCCTTTTAAATGGCCTCGCAGGCGAGTGGTTGCTCTGGTGTAAACCAAGCGGGTCTCTCCGAATATCTCCCGACACAAGTCTGCCAGTCCGGGATCATATTTAATCAACTCCCTTCGTTTGTCGACGTGATTATGATCATGGTCTGGAGGTCGATTATTGGAGAACCATGACTGTACACCTTCGGCCCAGTATTCAAACCGGTTGACCGATGCGTATTTAGTTTTCCAAAGTCCCTTTGCTAGGGCATCTTCATATGCCTTTTTTAAACGTGTATCAAATGTCGGATCCAGGTGTAGGAGTCCTCGTAAGTGCATGTTGTGTGCGAATTCATGGATCAGAATGCATTCGGCATGGTATGGATCACCCTTAAAAGAGAGGACGTTTTCTTCACCAACCGAACAGACCGGATCGTCTTCGGACCCACCAAGCCCCCGGGCACGTGCGTCCCAGTAGTTTTTCGGAGTGAAATGCGAATGCTCAGGAACGTCGGTTGTATACTCATTGTAGGCCATGACAACACAGCGAGAGTTGTTGTCGATCATGATCTGACGCAATCGAGGGTGATGGGTAAGCATCTGATCGATAAGATACGCAGCTTCCTTCAGGGCATAGTCGTTGACCTTGCTGGATCCGACGACCGGGTAGCCACTGGCACTAACATGCTTGGTGTAGAAAGCATCTAGTTTTAAGTAGGCAGGAGGATCCGTGATCTGATAGCGGTCGCTCGTTTTAGGACGTTTGGCGTGTAAAAGCTGTCCCGCTGTTATGCCAAGGCAAACGGTGAGTAGGAATGCGATACGTTGAAGATTCATGTTGTGTGTTAGTTGAGTACCGGGGCTGAATTCGTGCGTTAACGATTGGCACGACGAATTTGACTATCTGATAGGACTCCCTGATACACCTTCAAGTCCCGGAGTTTTCCGTTGAGGAAGTCGTGTTGCCCGGAACCAACGGTCAGTGGGCCACCATTGCATAGTTCTCCGACTTCCGGCGAATCGGCATCACTGGTCGCAACATGTTTACCGTTAACGTAAAGCTTGACGTTCGATTCACTTCGCGTCACGGTTAGATTTTGCCAGCCTGCTGATAATGCCCGGTCGTAAGTCGCATTCTGGCCGACATTCAGACTGTGAATGTGTCCCGAGGGAAGGACGCCACAAAAGAGCTTGCCGTCGAACACGGCCATCGACCAGGCACGACGATATTTCACATCGGGCGTCTTGTCGAGTTGACCGGTGTCTGTCCATTTAGAATTTCCATCGTAGCGATAGACATTCGCCAGTGGTAATGTGCCGGCGTAGAGGCTGCCGTTGTAGACGGACATTCCCATGACTTCTTTTTCTTCCCCAAGCCGACCGCGATGAATCCATTTTTGAGGACCGTCAAGTTCGTAAACAGAACCGGTGGGCCAGGTTGCTACCTGAACTTTGGACTGATAGACCGCCATCGCATACGCCTGTGTCGTTTCGGGGATAGGCCCCAGTTGTTTCCAGTCAGTGCCACCCTGGTATTCAAAAAAACCGCCATCGTCATAACTGAGGCCAAATAGTGTGTCGTTGTGTACGCCCAGATGCACAATGCGTAGGTCAGGACATCCGCAGTCGACCCAGTTGCCCGGTCCGTCGAACCGATACATGCCACGATGTCGGGGTCTATCCCGCCAGGCACCGGTGGAACCAGTGCCTGCGTAGAGTTGCCCGTCGTATACTGCCAGCCCGCTTACACTGCGTACGTCAGCAACCTTACCCATGCTGGTCCATGACTTGCCTCCCTCATAGCGATAAACGACTCCCCCATGTGCTTCATTGGTTGATAAAGGTAATGAGGAACCGCCGCCACTGTATAACTCTGAACCGGCATAGAGTTGCCCGTTGAAGACGGCCAGCGTCGAGATACAGTTGGCTGGATCAGGTGATCCGACATCCACCCATTTCTGACCACCCTCATATCGATAAATATGTCCGCGGTCACCTTCAGCAGGTTCCCAGGTTGAGGCGTAGAGGTCTCCGTCAAAAACAGTTAGCGAGCGAATATACATATTGGCTCCGGGGCGGCCGCAATCCTGCCACTCGGCATTTGCTTTGCCATCTGTGATTCCGAAATGGACGTTTCTCCAGTTTGATTGGGCGTTGGTGACACCTGCGTAATTCATTACCGAGAAATTAAAGCCGCGACGGATGTCTGAGTTGTAATACGAAAGGATGTCGCCAATCACATCAGTTAGCTTGTCTTCGGTGTAGAGATCGACACTGATGGAGAAATTCCCGCGAAATAGTGGGTCCGCCTTACCGATGGTGATCCTGGCGTCACGACCATTGAACGAGGCACCCTCAGCGCCGAATTCGACATTCATCGCATCACCGTTTCGCCCGTTTCCGGAAATGTCCTTCGCGTTTTCCAGTAGCGGCCAGTGGCCTACCAGCTTGGATTGTCCATGTGCAAATTTCTGTGACGCAATCGTGAGAGTCGTGGCAAGAAGCACGAGATTCAAGAAGGAGTTAATTTTCATCAAGCTCAACCTGTAAGTTGGTATATGTGTGTTTAAGTTGGAATGGTCTGTCGAATTACGCCCGGCCAATGTTTTTTCCGCGTTCGCCGCCGGCAGGAGGGCGTGTATCGGATTTCCCGTGAGGCGAAGGTGTTGCTAGCTGGGGTACATTTTCTTCCAGCCATTGATGTAACGGGATGTCTTCAGGTTTGGGGTCATAAGCACTGTTGGCTGAAGTGGCATCGCCCAGAATCTGTCGTTGAATCGGGGATAATTGATCGTAAAGATGTGAGACGGTCATCTCATCTTTCGGGCGTAGCCAGCGATAGCTGTAACCGTACCAGATTACCTTGCGTGAGAAATCAGCTGTGTTCGGACTACGAGTATGCCAAACACGACGATCCAGAATGACGGCATCGCCAGCGTTTACGCATAACGGAATGGCTCCCTCGGGATTCGACGTTCCATCGTTGGGGCAATCTAGAGAATTACTCAGGTGTGATCCCGGAAGGACAAGTGTGTTTCCATGATTAGGAGTGCTAACGTCAGTTAGATAGTATCCGATTTTGACTGAGAGGCGCGGACGTGGTGTCGATTCAATCTCGTCATTGACACGCATGCTGTCCTGATGCCAGGCCACGTTCCATGGTTGATCGTCGGCGTTTTCACAGGGAGTGACGTCCAGATGTGAGTGATATAGATAGATGTTCCACCCTAAGATGCTCCAGAGTTTGGGGAACACTCGGGGGTTATCGATAAGTTCGACCATGGCGTCATCCTCGTGGACGACGTCGGTGATGGAAAGCAGGCGATTGCCGTGTTCCGGTTTTCTTTCGCGGCTATCAACCCGATCAACGACGTCGATTAGACGCTGGTGTTGATCTGCGGTTACCGAATTTCGGATGACCAGATAGCCGTCGCGGTCAAACGTGCTACGTTCTTCAGCAGTTAGTAAATGGTCAAGGGAGGAACGGTCCATGATGGTTTTTCATTAGTTGTTTTTAGATTGGGAGAAAAGCCAGCTCCAAACTTCTTTGTTTGTGTAGGCACGTTGCCAGGCTCCGATGTGCCCAACGTCTTTGTATACCGTGTATTTTAGTTCTTTTGCTTCGGCTTTGCGAAGGGCGGCGACTAGGAGTTCAGTTTCAGAAATCGGAACGGCGCCATCCTCTGTCCCATGAAAGGTCCAAATTGGAAGATGGGCAGCCTTTGTAAATTGTTTGGGTCGGAATTCATTTTTAATGCCGGATTTGTGAGGAGGATTGTTTTTGGGAAGTCGTAATGGATCGCCTCCGCCGCAGATTGGTAGAGCAGCGGTGAAGTAGTTGGGGTAATGCGACAGAAAACTCCACGTGCCATATCCGCCCATGCTAAGCCCGGTGATGTACATGCGACGTTGGTCGATCGATTCGTGGTTGGAGAGCACTTCGTCCATTAATGCCTTCAGTGTATTAACTCGCCACCAACTGTTTTGGGGGCACTGAGGGGAAACGATGATGCAGCCCTTTAGCTGTTGGAATTCAGCATTGCGTTTAGGCGGGCCGTGGACCTTTACCTTTTCAATGTCTGTGCCACATTCCCCATAGCCGTGTAGGAAAAGCATCACGGGATAGCCTTGCTCAGGCGGATCTGCTTTGGGGATTTGTAGCAGATACGTGAGTTGATGATCCCCGACCTTATTGGCCATCGTTTCCACGGATTCTGTGTGATTTGCCGTCGCGATAGAAGTGGACAACAGCAGGAGGAATACTGTCAGGGAAACCGGTTTTAACAGAGCGTAAGGCATAGAATACTAGGTGTCTTATTGGTTTGGAGTGGCGTGTCGAACGTCCGGCTTATTTTATCAGAATCAGGTTTAAGAAGTGCGATCGAAAATGTTCGCTGCCCTTCTACGATTGAGTTTTAAGAATAGAGAAGCGTTGATGTCCGGTGGAATGATAAGTCGAATTGGTTCGGTCATTGTGGTGCTGACGTACTTAGTTGTGGCATTGCAGTCGTCAGGTCTGGACGTAAGTCTGATTTCGGTCGTACTTTATTTAGTGCTGCTACTCTGTATTTGGTTGCCTGATGTGATGGGGGATTTGGCTTTTGCCAAGGCGATTCCATTGAATCACACTCCCGACGGCCTGATCGTATTTGGTGGTTGGATTCTGCTCCTTTTGCCGGCACTGCTTTCCTTCTTTTCAAATTCGCCGTAAGTACGAGGATGGTTTTGAATCACCACCTCATACGGTCTAATATGTGGAGTATTTATTATTAGAAAGAACCGGCAGTAGGAATCTCTCTTGAAAACGTTGCTCCCTTATTTGCTTCTGTGCTGTTTGTGCTTGCCCTGTTGGGCTGATTCGAATTCACGACCCCCAAACGTTTTATTTTTGGCGGTAGATGATCTTAATGACTGGATCGGAGTACTTGGGGGCCATTCGCACGCCAAGACTCCGAATCTGGATAAGCTCGCTAGCGAAGGCATCCTGTTTAATGCCGCTTATTGTGCCGCTCCGCTATGTCACCCGTCACGGACTGCGATTATGACCGGTTTGCGTAGCTCCACTACGGGAATCTACGGCAACCTTACCTGGTTTCGTGAACATCCGGACTATGCTGATCTGGTTACCATGCCTCAGTACTTTCGCCAGCACGGATATAAAGCCTGGACCGGCGGCAAAATATTTCATCAGGCGCATGGTAAGTTTTCAGACCCGGAATCATGGGATGGCCGATACTCGACCAGTGCGGGCACTCAGCCACCCGCCAAAGACCGTCAGTATCGCCACGGTCTTCGGGATAAATTCGAAAACAAGATTCTCGCCCGACTAATCGATTGGGGGCCGATTGATCTTCCCAAAGAAGAGACGCGAGACTGGAAAACGGCGGACGGAGCGGCCACATTTCTGAGTCAGAATCATGACAAACCTTTTTTTCTGGCCTGCGGGATTTATCGCCCCCATTTACCGTGGTACGCTCCCCAGGAATTCTTTGATATGCATCCGCTTGATGAAATTGAAGAACCACCGTTTATGGAGAATGACCTCGATGACATACCCGCTCGTGGGCGAGTGATGGCGGGAGTCGAATTTGACATCATCCGAAAAGCGGGTAAATGGAAGGAAGGGATTCAGGGCTATCTTGCAGCCACATCATTTGCAGATGCCTGTATTGGGCATGTGTTGGATGCATTGAATGCAAGTGACTACAAAGACAACACCATCGTCGTTCTTTGGGGGGACCACGGATATCACATTGGCGAGCAGCACCATTGGGCGAAGTCAGCATTGTGGCAGCAAACCACTCGGACGCCCCTGATGGTGAAAATACCAAAAGCACTTGGTGGGCAGTCGGGACAACTTTGCGAGCGGCCTGTGAGTCTGGTCGATCTGTATCCGACGTTGATAGATTTATGTGGTTTGCCCGCCAGAGAAGGACTTGATGGTCGCAGTTTTGCACCGCTAGTACATAAACCGACATCTGCCTGGCCGTATCCTGCCGTGATCACCCACTCGCCGTTTTGGCACGGAGTCAATCACGCTGTACGTTCCGATCGCTTTTATTACATTCGCTATCGTGACGGCGGAGAGGAATTGTACGATATGGTCGATGACCCCAATCAATGGAAAAACCTGGCTGGAGATAGTGGTTACGCAGACCAAATCACTGAATTAAAGAAATGGTTGCCCCGGAAAAATGCTGAGCATTATCGACAGCCTCCGCCAAACAAACCTAACTAGCAGGTTTCACTGTATCTCCTAGGCGTATTCACATGCGGCCAGCGATGCACAAAATCATCAATTCGGTATCGATCAATGAAATCCTTCTTCGTCATTCTCGTTCTCAGTTTCGCTGTGCTGGCTCAGGCAGATGAGCGTCCGGAGTCGGTGGATTACTGCAAGCGACTCGAGCATGAAGTGCAGGGGCGTAAGCATGGTTTTATGGCAGGTAATCTCACCTATTATGTGGGTGGCTTCCACGCCAGTTGGAATCTTGTGGAAGATGAGACGATTGGCTTAACGCATCCCTTTCATCATGACCTCCGCAGTCGGGGTGTTGGCCTGCTTGAAAGCGAACTAAAAGGTACCGAGCATACTGGAGTTGGCAACGACTACAACGGCTGGGAGTTCTATAAAGATACTCGTGTGCTTTATGGTAGCGTCGTGATTGACTCAGAAGTTTTCAAACATCCTAAGCCTACTAGCATGCTTTGGCGTCCTGACAGGATGATTTGTATTTACCAAATAGGCGATGTCACAATTCGCGAGGATAAATTCATTGCGGAAAACGATGCAGCAGCTTCCATTATTACAGCCTCGAGACCCATCGAACTGCGATTTGAAGGGCATAGTTTCTTTCATCGCAATAGTGTGACATCGACTGCGTCAATTAATGCCGACGTCAGAAATAATGCGGTCGTAATTGCAGAGGGTGGCACGGTGAGGTCTCGTCCGGACCCGGACTCACCGGAAAGGATTGGTCCCTGCGTGTATACCGGTATGACAACCGTACTATCCGCCTCCCGGGAGTTTACTCGGTCGATTAAGACCAGTAAGGACGATGACGGAATACAGCATTATGCGTTTTCAGTACCTTGTGACAAAGAGGGAGTCGTTGTTAGTTGGGCAATGCATGACGACAGGAAAGCGGCGATCACATCCGCACGAGAAGTACTCATCGATAGTCACAAACTGCTCGAACAAAAGACTATAGACATGAATCGCTTGCTCAATGAAGAGGTACCCTGGTTTCGTTGTCCGGAAGAGAAGTTTGTTGATACGTACTATTATCTTTGGGCCTTGTATCTGATGTACTACATAGACGTCGGGGACGAGATAGAC
>DEAW01000200.1:12212-23103 GCA_002348315.1 Planctomycetaceae bacterium UBA2972
GGACGAGATAGACGTCGGGGACGAATGGGAACAGGAGCCACATACACAAACCGCGGTGAATAATTTCCTGGGGATGCATCGTTATGATGCGATGTTCCAAATCAAGGTAGGAGCCTGGACGCAGAGTAAGGCAGAGTTTGCTTACGGGAATGTGTTGACCTGGAAGCATTTAACGGAGAATGACAGATTCCGTGAACTGGATAACGGTATTCGCATGCTCTCGGACAACAAAGGGAGGTCCTGGCACAGCGGTGCTTATGGAGGTGAGGTATCCGAGCATGTGTTGGGAGCATGGCAAATCTATCAGCACACAGGAGATGTCGCCTTCTTAAAACACTGTTACGAAGGGCACTTTAAAAAACTCTTTTGGAAACGTTTAACGACGTTTGCTATGAATTCGTTTGAAGTGGCAGACATTCTGGGGCAGATGGCGAGTCTTACCGGGAATGCACAGGATGTAGAACATTGGCAGCAGTTAGTCAGACGCGACCCTGAACATATCCGAAGAATGTTTGATGATCGCTGGGAAGCAAATGGTGTCGATGAATATTTTGCCGGCCCAGCAAATGGCATGATCATGACCAACTCGTTTTGGGCCATGCGTAGCAAACACTTTCCGCGAGAGTATGCACAGCGGATGGTACGGGCCTGGGCATTGGATCGTGAAAAGGGGTTTTATGGAGAGTTCTTTCCTCTTGCGATGTCAAGACAGTCGATGGCCCGGTTCAATACACCTGTAGATCATTCCTTTGGCTATACTCCCGACACAGCGTATTTCACTTTAGACGGTATGTTTAGGCAACGGCTGTCAAAAGAAGCAAGCCAATTGACACTGAATCACATAGAAAACTACAACTGGAGTGAGCGGTGGAATGTCCCCTTGGCACCTGAAGCGTATCGACGGGACCTAAAGTTGTTTGGCGATCAGTACTCGAATTTCAATGCCGGAAAAATCCTGCTCTATCTGGAAGGTTTGGCTGGGCTGTCCTATTCGGTTCCCCAAAAACGACTGACCGTTAATTCAGCATTACCTAAGCGTTGGGAGTGGATGGAAGTACGCCTGCCGATCGCTGGAGAGTGGGTATCGATTAAGTATTCTCAAGATGATGTATCGGTGTCAGGGCTAAAGAACAATTGGGAGTGTTTGACATTCTCAGAATAGGTCGTTGGTCCAATGAATAAGCAATATATAAAATCTGATTTATGCGTTAGTTGATAAATTTGTCAGAAACGGTATTTTCGGATTATACTCACCTTATTCTGCACCCCTGACACGACTAGCTGAACATCAATGGCCCCTGAAAAAATAGGACCTTACCGAATTCTTAAACCCATCGGCGCTGGTGCGATGGGCGAGGTCTTCCTTGGCGAAGACGAAACGCTGGGGCGTCAGGTTGCGATCAAAACCCTGCCGGAAGAATTCAGTCGAGATGTCACTCGCCGGCAGCGATTTATGCAGGAAGCTCAGTCTGCTTCAGCGATTAATCACCCTAACGCCTGTGTGATTTACGGCGTTGGTGAAACTGAAAACGGCGATGCCTATATCGCCATGGAGTATGTCGAAGGCAATACGCTTAAGGAGTTGCTGGTCAATGGTCCTTTGGTGTTAGACCTGACCGTGGAATTCTCCACACAAATCGCTGACGCTCTGGACGAAGCGCATAAAGTCGGAGTAGTACACCGGGATATCAAATCGGCCAACGTGATTGTGAACCAGCGGGGACAGGCGAAAGTCCTTGACTTTGGACTGGCGAAGAAGCTTGACGAAGAAAACGACATCGATGCCACACGCATGGTGGAGACACGGGATGGTCAAATAGTCGGCTCGCCGGGTTACATGAGCCCGGAGCAGGCGACGGGTAAAGACGTAGATGGTCGTACAGATATTTTTAGTTTGGGCGTGGTGATGTACGAGATGATCACGGGGCAATTACCCTTTGTGGGTGAATCCCTGGGCGATACGATTCAAAAGATCTGCCAGCAGTCTCCGCCGGCGATGGCACGGTTTAACTACGAGCTTCCTCAGGAGTTAGAACGCATCACGCTCAAGTGTCTTCAGAAAGATACATCCCGGCGATATCAGTCTGCCAGTGAACTGGTCGTTGACCTACGTAACTTCGGCTCGACGATGCATGGGGAAGGGAGAGAAACGACGGGGATCGATGTAACACAGACTTCGATTCAGGCACGACCGAACCTTGAGATTGAAAGCAGAAGCAGCGAGCCTTCCGCCGAGGAGATTCAGGCATGCGATATTCTGATTAGCTGCTCTGAGCTTGATAATCAGGCGTTTAGTCCTGGTGGTGAAGGCTGGATCTCACGATTCCATCGCAATCTGAAGATTCGCGTTGAGCAGTTAACCGGTGACCGGTTAAAGGTTGGCTTCTGTGAGATGCCGGCCGGGGATAGCGGAGTCTCGGAAGCGTTGTTAGATACGGTAACAACGGCCAAGTCGATGGTGACGGTAGTCTCGCCTCCGTTTACCAAGAGTAAAGCCTGTATTGACGGTACGGAGAAGTATTGGTCGAGCATCGTTGATGAATCGAATGCGGGTATGAGCCTCAAGTCGATTTACAAGGTTGTAAAGACTCCGGTACACGAAGAGGATGTTGATACGGAGCTGGATACCATCTTCCGTCAGTTGCTTGCTTACGAGTTTTACGATCGTGATACAGAAACGAATCGTGTACGAGAGTTTGATGAGTCTCACGGTGACGAAGCTGCTCAGAGATACTACGAGCGGATCTATGATTTAGCGTATGAAATATCCGATCAGGTGAAACGCGCTAAGGATTATGACCATTTGGACTCCGGATCGTTTAGCAAAATTCGTAA
Organism: Planctomycetaceae bacterium UBA2972; assembly: GCA_002348315.1. GTDB lineage: Bacteria > Planctomycetota > Planctomycetia > Pirellulales > Pirellulaceae > UBA721. The sequence continues at coordinate 15,048 of DEAW01000200.1, forward strand.
AAGCATCTATCTGGCGGAAACGACAGCGGATCTTAAGGAAGAGCGAGAACGCTTACGTCGTGAGTTCTTAGAACAGGGGCATATTGTTTACCCTGATCGTTCACTTCCCACGGAAGCCGCCGAGCTTTCATCGGCTGTGGAAGAGTTTATGTCCAAGTGTGATCTGATTATTCAGCCAGTCGGTGCTCGATATGGATTTGTGCCTGAGGGTGGTGAAGAATCAGTATTAATGATTCAGAACCGAATTGCTCGTAATATCACCGCAGCGAAAGCGAAGCCCCGGTATGTGTGGATGGCGCGCGATCTGGTGGTGGACGATGGCCGCCAAAAGCAATTCGTAGAGATGTTACGTGAGGAGCCTGCAACCTGCAAGGGAGTTGAGCTTGTTCGCGATTCAATTGAAAACCTCAAAGAGTTACTCGAACAACGCTGGCAAGCGGAACTTGAGAGTTTGAAGCAGGTGAAAACAGTCACGGAGGAATCGGTGGTTGTGGACGTCGCTCGCGTCTATCTGATCTATGAAAAACGCGATGAACAGGCTGTTGAACCATTGGAAGATCACCTGTTTGATCAGGGCTTTGATGTGATGGTTCCGGAATTTGAAGGCACGGAACATGAGATCACTGAAATCCACATTAATAATTTGTCCGACTGCGATGCCGTGTTGATTTATTACGGTCAAAGCGGTAAAGCCTGGGTGGACATTAAAGTACGGGAATTAACGAAAGCATTGGGGTATCGTGACGGAAAACCTATTGAACGTGCTGCAGTCTTTGTAGGACCACCTGAAGATCGGCGAAAAGACCGTTTTAAAACGCATGCAGTAGAAGTTATCCGTAGTGAAGGCGAGCAGTTGCAGTTGGAGCGATTAGATTCTTTTTGTGTTGATGTGAAAAACATCAAACAGGGGCAGGGTGAATAGTATGGCGACTGCTTCAATGAATCCGTTCCCGGGCCTGAGGCCGTTTGGAGAAGAAGAAGATTACCTGTTCTTTGGGCGGGAAGATCAGACGAATGACTTACTGAAGTTGTTGCGAACACAGCGCTTCCTCGCGGTGGTCGGAACTTCAGGTAGTGGTAAGTCTTCACTGGTACGTGCCGGAATGTTACCAGCACTCTATGGTGGAACCATGGCTGGTGTTGGATCGGATTGGGAAACCGTCGTCTTCCGACCGGGCGGTGACCCGCTGCTGAATTTAGCCGAGGCCATGATCGCTGCGGATCTCTATGATCCTGAAGATGCTGAAGCTCCTTTTCGGATTCGCGCGACGCTGAGTCGTAGTCGGCAGGGTTTGGTGCAGGCGGTTGAATATTCGGATCTGCCGCGAGAGTCTAACCTGCTGATCGTGGTTGATCAATTTGAAGAGCTGTTTCGATACAGAGGAGTGTCTGGAAAACATCAGGAACAAGCGAGTGCGTTTGTGAAACTGTTGTTGAATGCCGCGCGTACAGAAGAACGCTCGATTTATGTTGTCATTACCATGCGGTCAGATTATCTGGGTGACTGCGCACATCTCTCAGGTTTGGCCGAAGCTGTCAATGATGGTAAATACCTGATCCCCAAACTCACTCGAGACCAACGTCGTGATGCGATTGTTAAACCAGCTGCCGTGGGGGGCGGAAAAATCTCCGAATCGCTCGTGCAGCAACTCTTAAATGACGTGGGAGAAGATGCTGATCAGCTTCCGATTCTGCAACATGCATTGATGCGAATCTGGGACTTCTGGCAGCAGGATCACGACGAAGATGAACCTGTAACGCTTCGGCATTACGACGCGGTTGGCGGGATTGCTAACGCGTTGTCCAATCATGCTGATGAAGTTTATGACGAGCTTCCAACCGAAGAGAGTCGTGGCCTGGCACGGAAGGTGTTCCAGACGATTACTGAACGTGGAGGCGATGAGCGGGGAATCCGGCGTCCGACGCGGATGGACAAGCTTTGTGAAATTGTTGCTGCCACGCCGGAAGACGTCAGCATTATTCTCGATGCTTATCGCCAGGTGGGGCGTACGTTTGTGATGCCCCTTGAGGAGACTGAGATTACAGCCGAAACGGTTGTGGACATTTCGCATGAAAGTTTAATGCGGGTATGGCGTCGATTGTCACGTTGGGTAGAGGAAGAATCGCAGAATGCCCGGGTTTATACCCGACTCGCCGAAACAGCATCCCTTTATCATCGTGACCTTGCCGGCGTCTACCGTGATCCGGATTTGGCGATTGCTTTGTCGTGGCGGGAACAGGCTCAGCCTAACGGTGCCTGGGCGGGGCGGTATCGTGAGGGGTTCACCGAAGCGATTAAGTTCCTCGAGGAAAGCTATGAGACGACACATGCTGAGGAGATTGCCAAAGAGGAAGCTCGTGAGCGGGAATTGGAACAGGCAAAGCTTGTTGCAAGTCTGCAAGCTCGTGCGAAGAAACGCTTAAGTGTTTTGCTTGGCTGTATTGCGCTTGCCCTGATTGCTTCGGTGATCATGTATGTAGATTCACTTGAGCAACGGGAGGTTGCGGTTGAGAGTAGGGCAGAAGCGGAGAAGAGTGCTGCTGAATCGCAACGTTTAGCCAAAGAAGCGGCAGCCAGTGAAGTGGAAGCTCAGAAGCAAGCGACGATTGCCGAGGAGAATGCGATCCGCGCTGAACAGCAGGCAAAAGAAGCCGAGGATGCCCGAGAACAAGCATCTCTGCTAGCAGAAGCGTCGGAGAAATCGCGAAGGGAAGGACGGCGTGATCTTTATTTTTCAGAGTTATTTAAAACACTGCATGAGCCTGATGAAAACAAACTGGTGGAGGCCAAACGCAGGTTCGTTAATCATTGGGGGCCGCGTCCCGGTTTGCAAGATCTGCGTGGGTGGGAGTGGTTCTATCTATCATCCAGATCCGATTGGATTCATAGGGAGGGCGCTGTCCCTGCTTCAGTGTTTGTCCCGGTGGCGTTTGAACAAAACGGCGAATTCTATTACCAGTTAGTATCAAACTATGCAATCGAAAAACGCGATGCTGTGACTCACGAATTGATTTCCCGGATCTTTTTTGATTACCAGTGCCATGGTGTTGTTGCCTTGCCTGACCGTGAAGAACTAGTTGTTGCATGTAGAGATGGAGTTCTAAGAACGGTTGATGCGACGTCAGGAATTGTAAGGCAGGAATACAGACTCAAGGGCAGGGCCGATTTCTTTACCGTTCAGCACATGATTTGCTCAGAGGATGGCAGAAAGGTGTTTGTCGCAAATCCCCAACGTGGATTTGTTGTAGATTTGCAATCACATGATATTTGGGAGGTGCTTCCCCCAAATGGTGAAAGTCAGCAGCAAGAAGACGGGCTATCCCCCTTGTTTAACGGCACAGTAATGGGGAGTAGTGGGGAAAGCCTGATATTTCCAAACGGTAACGGTGTCGTAGTGGCAGTGGATATAAGCGAGAAGCAGTTTAAGAGAATTACTGAAATTGATGATGCTCGATCCGTTTCACTGAGTGCAGATGACACTCATCTCGCTGTTGGTAGAGAGGATGGATTGGTTTCAATTCTAAATACCGAAGACTATTCCGTTCTGCATGAAGTTGAACTAAGTACCGAAAACGAAATCTCTAAGCTGCAGTGGTGCACTGAGAGGCTGGCGTTGGTCGCTGTAGATTCCAGTGGGCGACAATTTGGCGTGCAGGTTGACAGCGACGTAGTTCAAACGGAATTCCCAAAATTGGAAAAAAGCGTGTTTAGTTTCCATTGGACGCCTCATGATTCACAGATGGTATGGGTGCTTAATAATCGAACGTTGTACCTGACGGAGAATCCGTTTACTCCAAAACAAGTCAGCAAGCTCAACGATGTAACGATTACAAACGGTAGAGGTAGGAATGTCATTTTTACAAGTGATGGCAAATACATCATTACCACAGGTGCTCAGGGGACTCAGGCATTTGACCGTAAATCGGGAGAGCTTATTAAGAAGATTTCGGAATTCCGATATCTCTTTATAGAGCCCACAAACGATGAAACCAAAATAGTCGCTTCTCGAGTCGGCCTTCCGACAATCATTTTTGAAATAGGTTCCTGGGAGATTCAAGGTCAATTATTTATCGATAATGCTGTGTGTGCAGCGTGGAATCCTACCGGCACCAAATTCGTAATAGGTCGACAGTCTAATGTTGCTGAACTTGAAAGTGTCGCGGTTTCGGTTTTTGATGCCTCAGATCCCTCAGAGATTAAACTTCTGGGCGAATTCAACGTTCCCGGCAGCGTTTTTGCGGTAGCGTGGAGTCCGAGTGGAAAAAACATTGTTGTAACTGCAAGGGCGGGATTTCGTGATAAAGATAGAGTGTTCTTTGTCGATGCGGAACGATTTCAAGTTGTCCAGGCAGCAGGTGGGCTAAACCAAACAGGCAACAGGGTAAAGTTTCTAAATGATACGGACCGGGTTCTTGTATGCGGAAACTCCGGTTTGGATATGATCGATTTCTCAGTTCAACCAGCTATTGTTAAGTCTCGAAATGATTTGGAGGAAGTGTTAGACGATCTGTATGTTGATCCTGAGGGAAAGCGAGCCGTTGCCAGAAATCCTAAAACCGGCCAGATTAAAGTGTTCGATGTTGATTCCTTAGCGGACGTGATGACGATTATTCCGGATGACGATGTTGCGCATCTTGAGTGGAATAATACGGGAGACATAATTACAGCGACGACTGCAGACCTGGATATTATGTCTTGGAATGCTCGGGATGCCTTCCAACGACTCGGCAGTTTCTATGCAGATCAATACCAGAATGACCCAACGGTTATTTCAGATTGGAATCGAGAGAACGTGGAGTCCGCAGTCAATGCGTTTATCGAAAATGGAGATTGGGAATCAGCAGATTTAGTGAGTCGCTCTGCTTACAGTGATGGCAAACTTGGAGAGACTGATCCCGTTCACACGAATTGGTGGATTAGCCCATTGTTTGATGCTGAATTTGATGAGGTAACAGAACTGGAGAATCAGCAGGACTTTTTCGCGGAAGAAAATCTTGCACGATTCAAAGGCTCATGGCGTCGAGTCAATCTGGAATTGAATGGAAGCGTAGACTTCAATCAATGGGTCGGTAAACAAAGATATAAGTCAATTTATGCAATGAGCCGAATTTACTCGCCCAGAGACGGTCGCTATGGCATTTTTATGGGAGCGGACGATTTTCGGCGATTGTGGATCAATGGGAATGAAATTAGCTCCTCAGAAGCCTTTAGTCCAGTCATTCTGGATGGAGACTTCGTTTATGTGGATCTAAAGAAAGGCTGGAACACTTGCTTAATTAAAGTGTTTCAGACTGAAGGGGACTTTGGGTTTCAACTGAGAGTCACCGGGCGGATAGGCGAGATTGTACAAGGGCTCATTCAGAATGGAGATTTTACTTCGGCTAACCGTGTCTTGACTGCTGAACTCGATTCCGATCCGGAAAATGACCGTCTTCGTTATCTTCGTTGCCAAATAAATCGGTGGACGGATAATTGGGAATTGGCTTTGGAAGATCTAACGTTGCTGTTAGAGTCCCAAAGCAGTTCGGAGCTGACGAGATGGCGTGGTGAATTGCTTGCTCGTGCAGGTGATTCTGAATTAGCAGCCAAATTGATTAACGACCTGTTGGAGCAGGGAACGAAGCAACTGGAGCCGTTATTTCAATTAGCTTCGTTGTACCGGATGGTGGATCAGGCGAAGTCGGATGCTTTGTTATTGAAGGCAATTAGACAATCTGATTTTGATCCATTCGTAATCGATAGGGCACAACGAGAGTTGGAGACGTTTCAGCTCCTGCGAGATGCACGTAATGGAGGAAGTTTTTGGCGATTTAAGATCGCGTCAACCCTTAATGAATCCTGGGCGTCAGTCGACTTTGATGATAGCACCTGGCGAACTGTTAATGATGGAGAGTTTAAATCGCTAGGTGGTTTAGGTGAATTTGCGGATGTTGTATATGCTCGACGGGAATTTCATGTCAGTGACGTTCCCGCAGGACCGATCGTTTTGGGGTGGAACAATAACCCGGCTCCAATGCGAGTCTTGTTAAATGGTGTTCCTGTTTTTCATAATCGCGATGCCCAAGGAACAAACTTTCTCTTGGGGCCACGTGCACGCGAGGCCTTACGCGATGGGAAAAACGTTCTTTCGGTGGTCATGGTCGCCAGGGGAGACACAAACATAATTTATCCCAGAGCAAGGCTCTATGTGGTCGATAGACCGTTAGCCTTTGGCGATTTGTTTTTACCGGAAATTGAATCGATGCCTGCCGGTAAGAAGCGTGACCAGTATTTAGCGAGGTTGGCATGGTATTACTGTTGGAATCGGGATCTACCCAGATCAATTGAGCTCATTAAAAAATCCAAGGAGGGCAAAACCGGATTGGATGTCATAGATGACTCATTGGGTTTTCTACAGTTGCTGAACGATTCAATTGATGATGCCACGTCGACGTTCTTAGAGGTTCAAGAACAGATGAAAGCGAATTTTGATTCGGTTTTCGACATTCCGGATCCATGGGTAAATATAAACATGAATCTTTTCTTTATGAACCTAAATGAAGTGTTTAATGCGAACAGAATGGCATTTCTTAAGCAGCTATCCGACCCCTCCAGGCCATTTTATTTTCGGGCGGAATTGGCATTAAGAGAGGGGCGATTCGATGACGCAGCTCAGATTATCGACCCTGACGGAACGATCCACGGCGGTCAGCAGCGGTACGATTATGAGTATCAAGTCTATTTGCTTTCGAGGGTGTTTTCCAAAGACTATGCTGAAGGGGCGATTGCGATGGAGACTGTGTATCGCACACTCCAGTATAAATTGTTGGGGCTATTTAAAGTAGGGTACGGAATTGAGTATGGTTATCAGGGTGATAAATTTCAATTGTTTGCGTTAGAAATGATGCAGATGCTAGAGGTCGTCGAAGCAACAGCACGGGAAGAAGATATTCGTGATGTCAACCTCTTCAAACTTCGTATCTATTCCCTGTTATATGTAGCTTCGATGCATGGCACTTTCAATAATAGGGAAGCTGCAAGCCAGGCGATCACGGATCTACTTCAGACTTATATCAAGCACCGTCATGAATTTGAAGCGTCAGCAGATTTGCATCGTCTGGATGCGGCAATTTTATGGATGTTAGCTAAAGCAGATAGTCGATACCTTCCTCCCGTTGAGCAAGTTACAAAAGGGATTGAAATGGCAATCTCACAGCGAGATAAAAATGCGAGTGACTGGAAAAATGCCACCATAGTGGACGGTGAAACGAGAAGTAGTAACGAAGTAAACCCGCTTGGATCAGGACGCGTGAAGGTTGAGGGTGAGGTGGCAGATCATGATGTCTACTCGATTCGGATTAGGCCCCAACAAAAAAATATTTCAGCGCTTGAAGTAGGTTTTTTGGCAGATTTAGACCTGCCCTGGGGAGGTCCGGGAAGACATACAAACGGCAATGTCCACTTAACTCGAATTCAACTATTTAGAGGAACTGATTCGACCTTGGAAAATGAACTGGAGCTGCGGGAATACTCCGTAAGTTATTGTCAGTCAAGTTTGACGAGGTCAGGAATTGCCGTGAAGGGTGGAAGACCCTGGGGTGTACTTGGGCAACGTGGGTATGACGTCAAGTTAGTGGTCAATCTTTCCGAGTCGGTGGAGTTGGCAACTGATGAAGTGATTACGGTTCGATTGGAATTCCTTGATCCCAAATTGGCACAGCAACTGGCTAGCATTGTGCGATTTCGTACACTTCAACATGAATCCTTTGTCAGTGTGCCTGAATATCTGTTTCTGGATTCGTCTGCTGCAGTAGACACAACCACCATTGCTGCATTGGTAATGTACAAGCTTGGTAACTTTGACCAAGCGGAGGAGTATGTCCGTTTAAGTGAGGCGGAAAACAATCTGAGTCTTTATGGTTGGATTCTGCTTGCTAACCTTGAGAAGAAAAAAGGGAATCTTGATGCCGCGACAAAATGGTACGACGAAATTGAAGCGACCTCCGAAAAATGGGCCCGTGGTGAACCACTAATCAACAGCCTGTTTGATGAATACTTTCAAGAGTAAGGGCGCGG
>DEAW01000099.1 GCA_002348315.1 Planctomycetaceae bacterium UBA2972
GACTATGACAACCCCACTACGAATCATCACCCTTACCATTGTTTTCACTTTGAGTAGCCAGCTGCATGCACAGCAAACGGCGAAGGGGCGGGTTTATCATGATGCCAATTTCAATCAGAAGTTTGACGAAGGCGAGCAAGGGCTGGCTGATGTGCGAGTATCCAATGGGGAGCAAGTCGTTACGACATCGAAAGAGGGTAAATATGAAATCGGAGTATCTGACGATACGATTCTATTTGTCATTAAGCCGGCAGGCTGGATGACGCCTCTGAGCGACGATAACCTGCCGCGTTTCTATTACATTCATAAACCTGCCGGTTCGCCGGCGGATACCACTTTTGCCGGAGTAGCACCTACGGGGGATTTACCGGCGAATGTCGACTTTGCACTCTATCCAGCCAAAGAGCCGGAGATTTTTAAGGCCATTATGTTTGCAGACCCGCAGCCACGAAACCAAACAGAGGTGGACTATTTGATTCAGGATGTGCTGGACGAATTGGTGGGTACAGATGCTTCCTTCGGTGTGACACTGGGCGACATCATGTTCGATAATCTCAGCCTTTTCGATTCACAAAATCAGGGAATCGCGCTGGTGGGAATTCCCTGGTACAACGTCATTGGTAATCACGATGTTAATCGCGAAGCCAAAAGCGATGAACACAGTGACGAAACCTTCGAACGAATCTTTGGCCCCTCGTATTACTCATTTGAGTACGGCAAAGCACACTTTGTCGTTATGGATAATGTGCACTGGACCTACGACGAGAACACAAAGAAGCACGGATATAAGGGCGGGATCAGCAAAGCTCAAATGACCTTCCTGGAAAATGATCTGAAGTTCGTGCCCGATGAAAAGCTCGTTGTTCTTATGATGCATATTCCAATCACGAGCATGGATCAGCGAGGCGAGATCTTTAAATTGCTGAAAGATCGACCATTTACGATGAGCGTGTCCGGTCACCAGCACTATCAACGACACCTGTATCTAGATAAAGAAGATGGTTGGGAGGGTGAAAAACCACATCACCATGTTATTAATGTGACGGCCAGCGGTAGTTGGTGGCGAGGGATAAAAAAATACGGCGACATACCGCATGCTTACTCACGCGATGGCGTGCCGAATGGATATTCGATTGTCACGTTTGATGGAAATCAATACTCCTTCCAGTTTCAGGCGGCGAATCGTCCTGCTGATTATCAAATGCATATCTCGGCACCTGTGGAGTTAAAGGGAGATCAGAAAGCGTTTGCCTATGCCAACGTATTTTCAGGCTCAGAGAAGACGGAAATTACAGCCGTGCTACGAAATCATAGAGGTAAGGCGATCAAATTGGAGATGATTGCAGCGCATGGAGAAGTTGATCAGGACTATAAAAAACTCTACGACCAGGAATTGGCTCTCATTGAAAAGCTGGAGAATAAGATTGATTGGGTTAAAATGTCGGCTCCAGTCGAAACAGGCCATCAATGGAAAGCCGCTTTACCCAATGGAATAGCTGCAGGTATGTATACGATCGAAGTCCAGGCGAAGCAACCTAATGGAGCTGTCTATAAAGGGCTGCGTCCAATTCGAATCGCGAAGTAAGCGTATTTGACAGACTTCATAAAAATCTGCGAGGCTCCCGATTGCTCGGGTAATTCAACATCTTTCGTTTTTTGAAAGAGAGCCTCCCTATGGGATCGATGCTCGTTTATGGCCTGGTGATTATTGCTTACATCATTGGATTGATCGCAAGTATTGCGATTATCGTTCACGCATTTCAAGAAGGTGAGGCGCTGCAGGGCATTCTATGCCTGTTCATTCCAAGTTTACCTGCCTATCTATATGTTTTTGTATTACGATACCGACAAACGGGGGCTCGTTATTGCCGGCGTGTTGATCGGTATCATGGCAGCAGTTGGTGCGGAAGTGCTTGTGCCGTCAGAGCCAGACTTTAGCAGTCTTATGAATCAGTAACATGCTGATCATTCAACAAGAAGGCCGTAGTTTAATGAATGCGGCTTTTTTTATTTACGGACTTCACTCAGTATCTCTGCGGTCGTCCGAATCCGAGCGAACTTGTTTTCCCAGATTTGTAAACAGGCATCATGGATATGGTCATGGATCGTTGCCATGCCGTCACTAACGGCCGTCACCCGGTAATTCCGAGTCGAACCGGACACAATCGTGCTATTTACACAACAGTCGGTGGTGACTCCGGTAATGACAAATCGGTCGACTCCCAGACTTCGTAAGGCCAAATCTAAATGAGTGCCATAAAACTTATCGTAGGTATGGCCTTGAATAACCAATTCGGTGTCGAGTGGTTTGAGTTTATCGATTGTTGCTGCTGATTCAGCACCTGATCCCGGATCGACTCCGATCTTACAATTGTTGGATGGATAGCCGAATCCTGTCGGTTCATTGGGATTTGCCGACAGGTGCTCCGGGCCAAAAGGATCGCCTCGCAAACAGGGGACGGTGTCGGCATACACAAACTCCGTGAAGATCACGGGCATACCAGTTTCCCGAAAGGCATCCACGAGTGACCGAATATTGGGCGTAATGTCTCGTGCTTTGGGAATCTCCAGCGATGCACCTTCGTCGACAAAACCGTGTTGCATGTCGATGACAAGCAAGGCAGTTTTCCCGAATTTAACCTGATGGGATTGATCGATTCGTTGCAGTTTTTTTTGAAGTTGTTGGTCGACGGACATTATGGTTTCACTGCCTCGTAATTGACTTTGCCGGGGCCTTCGAGCCAGCCTAGTTTTTGTAGAAACTGATCCATCTTAGTTACCGTATCCAGGAAATTGTCCTTGCTACGGTAATTAAAGAACCCATGTGGCTGACCTTCGTAGAAATGGTGCTCGCAGGTGGCGTTCACTTTTTCCATCAAAGCCTGATATTTCCTGCCGGTGGCAACCGGAATGAGGCCATCGTTGGTGCCCAGAAATACAATGGTTGGTGGCGCACCTTTACGGATATTGTGCATGGGGGAGATTTCTTTGTAATAGTCTTTCACTCGATCATATCCATATCCATCCGGTCCGTTGTCATAGACCGGATTAAACAGTAGCAACGCATTTGGCCGGCTGCTAATTTTTAGATCTTCGCCCTGTTCCTCCAGGCCGATCACGTTCCCAGTGGCTGCGGCAACATGACCTCCTGCGGACCCTCCCCCTGCCGCCAGCCGGTGGGGGTCGATGCCAAGTTTCCCAGCCTGAGTCCGAAGCCAGCGAACTGCCGACTTACCATCCTTGACGCATTCGCGAGGTGTTGTGCCCTGACGGGATTTAACGCGGTAATCAGCGACGACGGCAACCATGCCACGGCTGCTTAGGTGACGGCAATGTGGAACAAATTGTGATGGCGTTCCACCGTTCCACCCGCCCCCGAAGAAGAAAACGACGGCCGGTCGCTTATCGGTAGCTTTGTGATCTTCCGGTGTAAACAAATATAGAAACAGTTCAGTGTCACCTACAGTTTTGTATTTGTGGGCGACAGCTCCCCGGTATTTCTCAGGAGCCTGAGCCAGGGTTGAGGCCGAAAGAAGACAGAGAATGGCGAGCGAGCAAAACAAATGGCGCATGGTGAAGGGGGTTCATTGAATACCAGGAGGAAAGGGAAAAGCGTTTAGCTGAGGCCGGCAATCGGTTCGGCTCCGGTGATGACCTTTAAGGCTTCCGGAGGTAAATCCACTCGCAAACGTAACTGGGGGATATCCAGTAGTGTGTCTAGACAAGTGGCAATGAGGTTGGGAGTGCGTACCGGCGTGGTTGCCGGTGTACCACCATCTTTGGCAGACTGCCCGATGATATGGCCTCGCGGAATACCGGTTCCGTAGAGTAGCAGTGGGGTTAATCCTCCCCAGTGATCGCGACCGGCCCGGGCATTGATCTTAGGGGTTCGGCCCATTTCCCCGGTTGCGACTAACAGAATATCATCCTGTAGTCCCCGCGCTTCGATATCTTCAATAAACGCGGACACCGCGTGATCAAATGGATTGCCAACATAGTCCATACCACGAACCATACCGAGATTATTTTGATCGGCATGCATATCCCATACGAAGGAAGTCGTAATCGTGATGAATCCACATCCGCGTTCAGCGAGTCGACGAGCCAGTAACATTAGCCGTCCGAGGGAATTGGAGTTGGCCTTGTAGTGGTTTTTGTTGTTCTTGTCTTTCCATTCGTCGAAGCGAGTGAGATGTCCGGTGTCATATCGATCAATGATTTTTTGATCTTCATGGGAAAGATCAAAGGCATCAGAAACACCACCCATGACGACGTCAAAAGCTTGAGATTGAAATTTATCAAGTCCTTCCAGTGATCCATCCGAATCAACCTGACGTTTGATTTTATCCAGATTTTGTAAAAGAGCTTTGCGGTCGTCCAACCGTAAGCGGTCGATATGCAGCTTAAGATCTTCCTGGAAATTACCGCCTGTACCAGGTACGAAAGGTTCAAAGCCTTTACTAAACGGACCTGCATCTGCAAACCGACCAAACGTGTTAAATGGTCCGGGCTCGTCTTCAACGACTGCATTGGGAAAGGCGGCTACGTTCAAGGGCATCCCGTTCCTGGGATTATTCGTTCCAATGATTCGGGACAGATAGCTACCGATGTTGGCACCAAAAGTATCAGAGGACACTATGGGCTGGATCTTATGGGCACTCGAACCGGTTTGATAGGATCGGACAATGGTGAACTTGTCAGCATGTTGAGCTAACTGATTCATCGTGCCGCCAAATTCGGTTCCCGGCACGCTTGTTGAAGTGGCACCGGTCATACTACGAATACTACCGGGGGCACTCATCTTTGGGTCAAATGTTTCAAACTGACTTGGGCCGCCATGCTGGAACAGGAAGATTACGGTTTTGCCGGAAAACAGTTTCCAGGGATCACTTTCCCCCGACGCGGCCATTAATTGAGAGAGCCCAACACTGGACAACCCACAGGCGCCAACCTGAAGAAAAGATCGTCTTGATAATCCGTCATTAAATGACAACATCGTCATACTCCGGCAAAAAAGTCCACTCGCTATTATTTGTAGTCGGACGGTTTCAGGCCTTTTCTGAAGCCTCCGAACCCAAATCGAGTTGGTTTGTAATCTCCAATGATGCTCACGTCTAAGTCGGCTGTAATTGTATCTTCCATCCCCAAACACCAAAACATGGAATTGACCATCATTCGGCGAGTCCCTTCAGAAACCAGATCCGTGGCGGCACCCATCGTTGTATTGAAGACTTTGGAGACCTTGCCGGAATCACCTTTGTAGGACTTCACCCAGGCAACAGGCATCATTGGATCATTCTTTTTCCCTTCCACAGGCTTGGCATCCGGAGTCATGCCTGCCAGGACTGCGCCGAGGAGGATCGGATCCGAATCGCCTTCCAGTTTGGTAACACCGTATACATCAGTGTCTCCCCAAATATTTTTACAACCACGAAGGATAGGGTGAGCTTCTTTCCCTTTCACGGGGATGCCCCCGGTGCTTTCGCGTCCGTGGTGCCCATGGTGGTTAATCCAGGTTTCACCCAGCACCTGACGGCCCCAACCCTTTTTATATTCTCCGTTGTAGTTGAAGGAGTATTTATGATAGGTGGCATCGCCGGGAATGTTGAATGCATGTGTGGATGTTCTCATTCCGATGATGGGCTTACCCGAGTTGGTGTAATCCACGATGTGTTTCATCTGGGCATCCGGTAGGTTACGGAAACGTAACAGGAAGACGGCCAGATCGGCATCATCGAGAGCTTCCAGGCCGGGAATGTTCGTTTGATGACTTGGTGTAATCGCACCGGTATTTGGATCGATTGCGAAAAGCACGGTGCACTTAAAACCATGGTGTTCGGCCATGATTTTAGCTAGCAACGGCAATGCTTCCTCACTGCGATACTCGTCATCGCCACTTACAAAAACAATGTGCTTACCTTTTCCGGGACCGTCTTTTCCTTCAAAGGTGATCCATTGTTCTTCCGCTTTGGCAGTCAGAGCAACAGTAAACGCCAGCAACAGGCTCAACAAAGTAGCTTTACGCATCGTGAATAAATCCCAGTTATGGTTTTATTGGATGGGGTGAGTCGGTGATCGAGCCACCCATCCGATTGATTGATTATTACTAAATTCTATTTTGACTAAGACGTCGGGACTTTGCCACTGGTTTTGGCCGTAGATTATGGAAGACTATCCAGATGCCCGGGAATTCATTCCACCGCGAATGGCACCCGCCTCTACTGCGCCGTAGTTGGCCCGGAACATTTCATCCAACGCCCGGCTGTTTGGAACCGCCAGCCAGACGCGCAGCAAATGCCTGCGGCGAGCCAGCTCCTGGTAGTCAATAAACTCGGTTCGACGATGATAGGTTACCCAGTTGTTTAAAAGAACGATATCGCCCGCTTCCTGTCGAAATTCGATATGCATTGCTGGGCGGTCTGCTACTTCGTCGACAAAATTGAGTGCTTCGAGTTGGGTAGCGGTAAGTGGAGGAACATCGTTATCCAGGTAGGCCCGGTCGATGAGGACTCGGAGATAAGCCGATGCGAAGACTCCCTGATGAAAAGAGAAAATGGGTTGCCGGCAGTAAGGAAGCTCATTACCCAAATCGACATTATGCCGTTTGTAGTAGTAAGGCGACATTAATTCTAGGAGGAGGTCCGGCCTTTCTTCCAGAATCTGGTTGTAGATAGCCATGCTGCTTACCAGCTGATTAACACCGCCGGATTTCGCTTGTTGTAAACACATGAAGCCGATCACGTCACAGCGATCCGTATGGAAACTGAGCCGTTTACGAGTATTCGGTCCCCGAGCCTGGGGCTGTCCCACCTGGAAACCTTCATCGCGTACATGAAACAGTCGCTGCCCGGACGCACTTTGGGAGACAGCTGTACCGAGGTAAGTAGTAAGTCCCCAAAAAATCCGCTCGGCCTCGTCCACTGAAAACTGGTGGACTGGAAAACCCTTCATGATTGTTGCGCCCGAGCCATGTTCGAGTTGATGCTGGATTTTTGCCAGCGTGGCTTTTAGCAATGGCAGCTTGAAATTACTTGGATTGATCTGATCGAGCGTAAGGTCCCGCGAGTCACGCAGCGCATCACGCAGTTCATCAACAGCTTGTGCATCGAGCGTCAAAGTCCAGTCTTCACGACTTAAGAGCTCATCACCGATCCATGCGGCCGGACTCGTTACTGGTTCTGGCATCGTGACTCTACTTACCGATGCAATAGAGTGCCTGCATGGTGCGAACCAGAATCTGCCCGTCAGCAAATACGGGTGTCGAAACAGTAAATTCTTCGGCCAGAGTATTCTTGGCAACCACTTCACCATTTTCCGAATTGACCACAAAAGTGGCTCCATCTTCCCGTGTTAGGTAGATATTTTTATCGGCCAGAATGGGAGAGGCTGAGTAGGCCATGCGAGCCTTCTCAAGCTCGGTTTGCCAGATTTGCTTACCGGTTTTGACGTCGATCTTGGTTACCAGTCCTTTGTCGGTCATGCAGATCGCCGTACCGCCCGTGGCAATGGGAGTGGGGACGTCTGCACAAATACCATCCACGCTCCAGACGATAGAAGGTTTATCTGCAGTAAGGTCGATCGCTGTTAAAGTGCGACCACGAGCATAGGGAGCGAGCAAGATGCCGTCGCTCAAAACGGGCGACGCGATACTACGCCAGTATTTTTCGCCATTCGGGTTAAGCGTACCAATTCGCCAAAGTTCTTTCCCATTGGCAGCATCATGCCCGGTTACGTAATCTGCGCCTAAGACGATCAGTGACTCTTTGCCGTTGTCATTGACGACGATCGGTGTGGAATAACTCTGAGCGGCCTCTAGTGGAGCATCCAGGTTGCGATCTGATTTCCAAACTTGCTTGCCCGTCTTTTTGTCGATAGCCAAAAGAAAACTGGGACCGGTTTGCATGACAGCGATAACAACGGAGTCTTTGGTAAGGACGGGCGACGTGCCGAGATCCCACCAGAGTGTGTCTTCTCCGTGATCTTCCTGTAAATTGGTGATCCAATTCAGCTCGCCGTCAAAGTTCAGGCAGGCCAGATCTCCACTTTTGTAATAAACAAAGATGGATTCGCCATCAGTAATTGGCGAAGGATTGCTGCCACTGGCTTTACGGTGTTTACCGTCACGGGACGAGCCGATTTGTGTTCTCCACTTTTCTTTGCCTTCACGGTCAAGACAGAGTACAAGATTGAAGCCGCCGTCATTGGCGGTAACCAGAATATTGTCTTCCCAAATGGCTGGAGTGGAGGAGCCAACACCAGGTAATTCCAGTTTCCATGCGATGTTCTGGTCGACATTCCAGGTGGTAGGGAAATTGCCTTTAGGGGCAACACCATTAAATCCCGGGCCCCGCCAGTTCGGCCAGTTTTCAGCATCGCCGACAGAGGCGACAAGAGTCAAAAGCAGTACAGCAGCCAGAATACGTTTCATGAAAGGTCTCATTTTGGAAAGTAATGAAGAAGGCAATGGAAGCAAGAGGGGTCACGCTGACGGCAAAATATCAATATTCACGCGGCGAACCCTCAGTTTAAATTGTTTCTTTAATATACTGAAACTTTACTACCGGGTGAATCAAGTATTGCTGGCTGTAGGAACTTGAAGGCTCAGTGCATATATTCAATATATATAGTAGACACCTTTTCCAATCTGTTGTTGAGGATTTAGATAGATGACCAAATATGTCTGGCTTCCATTGTTGTTGGCGTTGTTTACACTGGGCTGCTCCAGTGAAGAAAGCTCTGTCATTCAGGATGACAACACCCTTGTTGATTCCGCCACGGACCCAGGCGACGACAAACCAACAGGAGCTCTTGATGGGAAAATAGGTTATTCAGCGATGTCGTTGAAGAATCCATTCTTTGTCATCATCTCAGAAAGTCTAACCGCAGCTGGTGCAGATAATGGCTTCGCAGTTGTCACAACGGATGCGGAAACCGATGTGAATAAGCAGGCGAATCAGATCGAAGATTTTATCAGTCAGGGCGTTGATGCGATCGTACTGAATCCAACGGATCGGCTGGCGATTGGTCCTGCCATTAAAAAGGCCAATGAAGCCGGAATACCTGTGTTCACCTGTGACTTGCAATGCGTAGCTGAAGACGTTGAGATTGCCGGACATATCGGGACGGATAATTTTCAGGGTGGCGAACTGGCAGGTGCTGCGATGGTGGAAGTCCTGGGTGAAGAAGGTGGCGAAGTGTTAGCGCTCGACTTCAAACAAGCCAACTCCTGTGTGCTCCGGATGAATGGTTTTAAGAAGGTAATTGATGCTCACAATGCGACAACCGAAACAGGGAAGATTACGATTGTCGCTGAAATCAATGGTGGTGGTGATCAGGACATCGGCTACAAAGCGACAGCAGATAGCTTGAAAGCTCATCCGAACCTGCGAGGCATTTTTGGCATTAACGATCCGTGTGCCTTAGGTGCCTGGCAGGCTGTGAAAGAAGCCGACCGCCTGGAGGTCATTTCGATTATTGGATTCGATGGAGAACTTGCTGGTAAGCAGGCCATTCTGGAAGGCAAAATTTATGCAGACCCAATTCAATTCCCTAAACAGATGGGCCAGGGAATCATCGAAAAGCTGATTGCCTATCAGGCTGGTGAAGAATACGAGAAAACGACGTTGATTCCGACTGCACTCTACAAGAAAGAAGACGCAGAAAAGGATCCCGAGTTACAAGCGGCTAATTAAATGGCCTCAGGCTCGACTCAGAAGCAGACTCCACCGTTACTGGAAATGACTAATGTTTCGAAGTCATTTCCAGGCGTGCGCGCTCTGGCAGATGTGGATTTAACACTCGCAGCGGGCGAAGTGTTGGCTCTATTGGGAGAAAACGGAGCTGGCAAAAGTACGCTCATCAAGATTCTGGGCGGAGTGCACATGCCCGATACCGGCTCCATAAAAATCAATGGCAAAGAACTCATCATGGATTCGCCAACGGCTTCGCAGCAGGCAGGCGTGGGCATTATCTTTCAGGAATTCAACCTGATTCCGGCTCTGACCGCGCGAGAAAATATCTTTCTCGGTCAGGAACGTTCGATCCTAAGCTGGGTGGATAAATCACGAGAACAGGACAAAGCATCAGAGTTATTCAGCCGGATTGGCGTACCAGTCGACTCGAATGCTTTATGTCGTGATCTTACTGTCGCCCAGCAGCAGGTCGTCGAAATTGCCAAGGCCCTGGCCCTGGAAGCTCGGATTGTGGTGATGGATGAACCAAGTGCGGCCTTAACACCACGTGAAGTGGAAGGGCTTTATGAGATTGTAGATGAGTTGCGTCGTCAGGGAATCGGCATCATTTACATCAGCCACCGACTTGATGAAATTGACCGCCTGGCTGATCGTATTATGGTCCTGCGAGACGGGCAGCATATTGGGACAGAGGAGGCAGAGGACTTATCTCGTGACGAGTTAATTGAAATGATGGTTGGCCGAAGTTTGGATAAAGAGTTTCCAGATGAACAGCGTCCCGTCGGCAATGTCCGCCTGGAAGTTAAGAACTTTCAACGAGCACCAGCTGTCAAGGACGTCTCGTTTGACGTTCGCAGCGGTGAAATACTTGGCATCGCCGGCCTGGTTGGAGCAGGCCGCACCGAGACCGTGCGATTATTGTTTGGCGCCGATAAGCCAGATGCCGGGACGATTTTGCTCGATGGCAAGACCATTCAGGTACATTCGCCTCGGCAGGCGATCGCGCAGGGAATTTGTTTGTTAACCGAAGATCGCAAAGGCCAGGGGCTCATTCTGGGACAAACCGTGCAAGAGAATTTCGGTTTGCCAAACATGCGGGATTTTACTTCAAGTGGACTAATTAACAAAAAACAGGAAGGCTCAGCATTCGCCGGATATATAGAACAGCTTCAAATCAAAGTGACTGGCGGGAAACAGATAGCTGAAACACTTTCGGGTGGAAACCAACAAAAAGTCGTGCTGGCTAAGTGGTTGCAACGTAATGCCGAAGTGATCATCTTTGATGAACCAACTCGTGGTATCGATGTTGGTGCTAAGTATGAGATCTATCTTTTAATGAACGAACTCGCTCGGCAGGGAAAAGCAATCATTATGATTAGCTCGGAATTGCCCGAGATTTTAGGTATGAGTGACCGAATCCTGGTAATGCATGAAGGGAATGTTGCCGCCTGTCTTGTGAACGAAGGCATTTCACAGGAAGAGGTGATGAAGCTGGCAACAGGGACCAAGGAAGCTGTAACCGTTTGATGATGAATAATAAGTACATCCGCGCATTACTTGTAGACTATGGGATGGTCTTTGTTCTGATAGCTTTGTGCATCCTTATTAGTGTATTGACCATTAGCGATATGCATCCGAATAATCCAGTGGCCGCAGAAAAGCTGGCGGCCAGCCTGGTGAAAGAAGCAGGAAGCGAAATTAATGTGTTGGTTGTCGCTCGGACGAATGATGCAGATAAGGATTTTGCAGAGGCACTCAAACAGGGATTGGAATCAGGAGGCGCTAAGGTGGTAGGTGTCGAGCTGGGAGACCCCAGTTCAGTCCGCGCGCGTCTGGATTTACTTGGTCAGCAGGATGAGCGTTTGGATTTCATTGCGACGCATGATTTTTCTTCAAAGTGGCGTGTGCTCAGCACTGAATCGCGGGCGGAAATGGCGTCACTCTATCCGGCCCTGGCGAAGGTCAAAATTGCCAAACCTCCCAGCTATCGCTGGCCGACTTTCCTAACAGCTAACAACTTAATCGGAATCCTGAATCAAAATGCCCCGATTGCCATTATGGCGATCGGTATGACACTGGTGATCATTACTGCCGGAATCGATTTATCTGTTGGTAGTCTGATGGCGTTGGCAGCGGTGGTGACTGCGACCACGATTGAGAGTTATTTAGGCGGTAAAGATGCTGGTGGCATGAGTGTCGCTGTGGCTTTTTTCATCGCGATGGGAGTTTGTGCGTTAGCCGGCGTGTTCGCCGGAGTTATTGTGACGGCCTTCAAGGTTCCGCCGTTTGTTGTCACGTTGGGGCTGATGATGGTGGCTCGTGGTATG
>DEAW01000160.1:0-236 GCA_002348315.1 Planctomycetaceae bacterium UBA2972
CTTTTCGATGGAACTTCACTGGAAGGCTGGAAGCAATCAGGCAACTGGAAAATACAGCCTGACGGTAGCATTCATCGCGTAGGGCCGGGTGGATCACTAACATTTATTGACCGTAAGCTTCCAGATGATTTTGAACTTCGATTCGACTGGAAGGTCGGTGAAGGCGCCAATAGCGGTGTTTATTACCGCCCGGGTCAATACGAATACCAAATCCTTCATAACCAAAAGCACGTTGA
>DEAW01000160.1:613-5215 GCA_002348315.1 Planctomycetaceae bacterium UBA2972
TCGCACGATGCCACACGCCCGGTCGGACAGTGGAACACGGGTCGGATCGTATGCAAAGGTTCGGTGATTCAGCATTGGCTCAACGGCAAAAAGGTAATTGACTTCGATTACACACATCGCCAGTGGGCATTCAATGTCGACCTGCTAAACAAACGTGGTGCAAAACTCGAAGCCCGGGGCGGAAACCTCTCACTTCAGGATCACGGAGATCCGGTTTGGTATCGCAATATCGTACTGCGAGAGATCCCGGCATCTGAATCCATACATCACAAAACCGTTCAGCCACCACTCATAACCCAGGATGTTCTCGATGCAGAGCGTGCAAAACTTGACGGCATTCTTGAACGCCGCAAAAACGCAGCCAACAAGTAACGTGATTTGGCAAAGTTGCCAATCGATCGATACCCTTTTTCCCCTTAATGTAGAAGTGTTTTCGCCCGATGAGATTCTTAAGTTCATGCCTCCTGCTGAGTTGTTTTACGTTTAATGTCCAGGCACAACATTTCACAGACATCACTGCTCCGCTGGGGTTAGCCGGCTTTTCAGGAGGGACGGTCTCGTTTGTAGATTTCAACAACGACGGCCATATCGATATCAATGCCGGACCACAGCTTTGGATTAATTCCGGTGACGGTACGTTTAAAGGATTGGAAAATCCGGGCTTACCAGGAAATTGTGTCTGGGCCGACATCAATAACGACGGGTACAAAGACGCCTTTTGTTACTCAGGCCCCGGTTATCTTTTTCTAAATGACAAGGGCCAGGGCCTAAAGAACATCAGCGATAATATTCCGGATTCGCCCACTAAAGTTAGCCTGGGAGCGACGATGGGAGATTTTAACGGCGATGGATTTGTTGACATCTATGTTGGCGGCTATGAAACTCCCGGCTATCTGCATGATGCCATGTTTTTTAATAATGGAGACACCACATTCAAGGAAGTTTGGCGCACTCTGGGAACGACCATGCCTGCTCGGGGAATTACTACTGCCGACTTCGATGAAGATGGTGATTTGGATATCTACGTTTCCAATTACCGGCTAGTGCCGAATACGCTGTGGCAAAACGACGGCAAAGGGAATTTCACGCAGGTAGAGAAGTCTAAGAAGGTAGATGGCGATGGCGGTCTCGGTGCCTGGGGACACACAATTGGTTCTAGCTTTGGAGACCTGGATAACGACGGACACCTGGACCTTTTCGTTGGCAACTTCAGTCATCCTCCTGCCTATCAGGATCGGCCGAAGTTCTTAAGAAACCTGGGACGCGAGCAAGCGTTTGCCTATCAAGACCTTACTGCTCAGGCGGGACTTGCCTGGCAGGAATCCTTTGCTTCTCCCACACTTGGTGATTTCGATAATGATGGCCTACTCGACTTGTACTTTACGACCGTATATCCCGGCGACCATTGCGTACTTTATCGCAACACAGGTGATTTTAGGTTTAAGGACGTCACCTCCGAAAGCGGGATCAGTGCCGACCTCACTTACCAGGCAGCGTGGGCAGACATCGATAATGACGGAGATCTGGATCTGGCGACCAGAGGACGAATCTATCGCAACAACACGCCCAGGAAGAACTATCTAAAAGTAAGCCTGATTGGCAGTGGCAAATTCGATCCAAACGCAATTGGAGCGAGCGTGCGAATAAGGCTTGGTGAACAAACGTTAACTCGGCAGGTGACATCTTCTACCGGCCAGGGGAATGCCAACAGCCCGGTACTCCATTTTGGGCTGGGCACACATACTGACAAACTAACGGCTAAGATCCGCTGGCTTGGCGGAGGCACGAAGACGGTTGAGTTAACCCCTAATACCGAACACAAAATCACTCTGCCCTGATGTACGCTCCATTCACACGGCATTCGATACCAACGTAGGCCGATACAGATTATTACTTCGGATATTTATTTGGCGGGCACGAAGAATGTCAGCGCGGCCCAAAAACTTTCCCAGTCCGCCTCTTCATCACTACAACGACGCAGATGCACAAGCCTTACAATCCACTCGCCTGAGTGATCCACCTCAAAACTAACTTCACCCTTTGAGTCAGTTCGAGCGTGTTTATCCGATACCTTGTCATCGTTCCTGCCTAATGCTGCAGCCTGAACGCCTTTAAGGGGTTTTCCATCGAGTGTGATTTGAAAGGTGATCCTGTCACCAGCAATAGCCTTGGCCGGATTTGTCAATGGAATAATCTCGAGCTTATGACCAAGACGCCTTTTCCACAATTCTCCTTCGGTGTTCTCTACAGACACAATCGACTTAAGATATCTTCGATATCGTTCCGTGGCAGACTTCTCCGCTTCACCAGCCTGGATGCGTTGGTCAATGATGTCTTGCAAACCTTCATGTTTCAAATATTCATGAAACTTTTTGCCTTCCATTTCGATTCGCGCCCAATCACGTTGCATGGAAATAACCTGTGTACCTTTGGAGTGCAAGGCGACCTTTGCAACAGGCGTCTTTTCATAGCGTTTTGGGTCCACTAGATCCTGTATTCCGGTTTGCGAATGCAATAGGAAATCAACGGTCATAGTTTTCGATAACGGTCTTTCAATTTCACCATTGAAATGATCGCCAACAAACAAGCGGACAGGAAGTTCCTCGCCTGATTTAAGGACGTAAGCCGAAGGTGATAGCCAATAATCATGAGCGTCACAGATGGCAGTTGCGAGGATAAGCAGGATCGATGTTACTATTAGTTTCATTATCAACATTCCTTATGTCGTTGACGTACAATTCACTGGCTCCTTCGATTATACTCCCAAGCCATTACACGTCACCAAATGTCCAATTACGTAATAGTGTAATTATTTATTGTTTTATCCCCTTGCCCCCAATGGCCCGAAACGTGCGGTAGAGTCTAACTGTTTAATTGTCGATTTCCTTAACTGTATAATTGTAAAATGGGTTTGTCCGCTACGCCGTCGTCCTCCGGACTATGGCGTATGAACTGTGTCCTGAAAACAATGAGTTTACCCGACAAAGCCCTGGCCAAGTCGGACCCCAGTGTCTCGAATTAAAAGGGCGAGGGCTGAACAGCCGAAGCCTTAACTGGCAACCTGAACACAGGCTAAGGCCGTCCGGCCTTAGCTATTTTTGAATCATAACTTTGGTCCACCTTCGCATGCTGACGCATGCTTCGGCGGATAAACTCTCGGTGTCTAGCATACGATAAAGGCTCTGGAGACCAACGTTTTACCCGCTATGCCGCCGTACTCCGGACTATGGCTTATAAACTGCGTCGGATGAAGGAGGGCGACGGCGGACCATGGAATCGAAGAAGGCTTGCGAAGTCGGCCGAAGAATCGACGACGCCTGGACTATGAATCTACTCGTAGCAGATTTGGCATAGTCTATACTGAAACGTGTAACGAGACTCAAACCTCCTGCAATCCAATCATGACTAAATACGCACCAACGATATCGACGTTCGCCGCTGTCATGGCCGTCCTCGGTGTTGCCTGGCCTGTGATATTTAATGACGGCAGTGCGTTAGCCAAACTGCTGATCAGAAACTACGAAGTTGATACGGTCGGCGATGCCGATTTCGAAGCGGCCATGGTCGCAGAACTTTATGTAGAGCAATCGGCAATCCCTAAAACTCACTCCTTAAATACTACTACCGACACCACTAACTACGTTTCCACGCTCCAAAGCATTGATCGGGCGGCTGCATTACTATGTCTGTTGATCACTCTGGGTTTAACCTTCACATGTCGAAGATGGCCTAAACTGTGTTGGCTGTATTTAATTCCTGCAATCTGGCTCTTAGCAAATGCACAGGCAATTTCGATCAACGGTGGTAACGCATTTGCCGAATTGGCCGTTCCCGCACACGCTACGAGATTCGGACTGCTCATCGCTCTTCCGTTAATTCTCTCAAAGGCTCCCAAATATGACCGTGCAATCTCTTGGGTGTTGAGAATCTCATGTGCCCTGACTTTTGCTATTCATGGTTGGGAGGCTTTCCAGCTAAATCCTGCCTTTCAGGATCTACTCTACATTACCGCTGGACACGTCAACATTGAGCTCTCCGAGTGGTATTGCCATGGTATTCTTCGCGTCATCGGTGTGATGGATTTGATTCTTGCCATAGCAGTAGTCACAATCATCAATCGAAGATTACTTATTTGGATGGCATGCTGGGGACTGATCACAGCCGCCAGCCGGCCGATTGCAATGGGGTTCGACGCCTGGCCGGAATGCGCCATGCGGCTGCCCAATAGCGTCATGCCGTTGCTACTCCTTTTTCATAGCGTGCAAATCAATAATAATAAAACTACTTCAAATTCCCTTAACGACAAACAGAACCACATTACTCCATGAACAATCACCTCTCACTAAGAACGCGCCAGCTTATGACCAACACTCGACCTATCGCGAAATTCGTCAGTTTTCTTTGCATCATTCTCTGTATTGCCCCCACCGTTTCTGCCAAAGAAATAGATTTGGAAAACCTCGACGTCAGCAGTCTGATTGCCAAAATGACACCACTCAAGGGTACGACACCAGCTCAATGGCGTGTCGTCTGGACCGGTGACGCAAGTCGGGAGGCGACAATTTCATGGACCACCGCGGAGCCAGGAAAAACACACGTCGT
>DEAW01000235.1:0-50986 GCA_002348315.1 Planctomycetaceae bacterium UBA2972
AGCCAACGGGTGATAGGTGTGGTTAAACTGCTTCGTCCTCATCAGTGGGTTAAGAATCTGCTAGTCTTTTTGGCTCCGATTCTGGGACAACAGATCGGTTCCGATTCGATTGCCCTGACCGGATTGTGGGCATTTCTGAGCCTCAGTTTTGTGGCCTCTGCCGTCTATGTCCTCAATGACTTAATCGACGTACAGGCAGATCGATTGCACCCAACAAAATGTCACAGGCCTCTGGCAAGTGGACTAGTACCGACGCGTGTGGCGCCTGCGATTGTGGTTGGGATGCTGCTTGCAGGATTCTTAACCGCTTATGGTTTGGTGGAGGCCATCGACTATACCTATGCGTTGGCCAGTTATTTTGCAGTTACCACGCTTTATACGTTTTGGTTGAAACGGATTGTCATGGTCGATGCGCTGGTACTGGGTGGCTTGTTCACGCTGAGGATTGTGATGGGGTCAGTAGCAACCGGAGTGGAATCGTCAGTCTGGTTACTCGCATTTTCGATGTTCATTTTTACAAGCATTGCATTTGGTAAACGGTTTAGCGAACTCTACAAATACCAGGATGTCGCTGCCGACGACGAGCGATTAAAAAGTTTGCGGCGTCGAGGTTATGAACCTACCGATTTGGCATTGGTCGAAATGATTGGGATCTGTACCGGAATGATCGCTGTACTCGTTATGGCACTCTACATGAATGATGCCGCAACGGATTTGTACGTCTACCCTCAAGCACTGTGGGGCGTCGTTCTGGCAGTCCTCTACTGGGTGTGCAATTTTTGGATGATGGCACACCGGGGAAAAGTCGCTGAAGATGCGGTGAAGTATATCGTGCTGGATCGTTCAAGTTGGATTAGCGCAGCAATTGTCATCATTAGCATGATGATTGCTATCTGGCCATTTGCATAAGTGAGCAGTAGTGATTGGCATGCATGATTCGAATTCTGCTACGAGTCCCCCTAGGACTGCAGTGACCACATCACTGTCAGGTTGGGGTAACTATCCAGTGCTGGACTGTCCTCAGTTCTTTCAAAGACAAGTGGATTCCATTCGTAGCTTATTGTTGGATCAACAAAGTTCGAGTTTGATTGCTCGCGGGCTGGGTAGGAGTTACGGAGATTCGTCAATCAATGTGGACGGTGTTCTCAATCAAACGTCGAGAAATCGCTTTCTGTCCTTTGATTCGGAGATAGGTTTACTTCACTGTGAGGCCGGAGTGTCGCTGGACGAAGTGGTGCAGACAGTGCTTCCACAGGGTTGGTTTTTGCCGACGACACCGGGAACTAAATTTGTAACGATCGGTGGAGCCATCGCAGCGGATGTGCACGGGAAGAACCATCATCGAGACGGAACCTGGGGGCAGCATGTACGGCGATTTAGCTTGATGTTGGCTGATGGTAGTATTCTGGAGTGTTCCCCCACTCAGCATAGTGATGTGTTTTGGGGAACGGTTGGAGGAATGGGGCTGACCGGGATAATTCTCGAGGCAACGATTCAATTAATGAATGTCCCGTCCTCTTATGTCGACGTGAATCAGCGCAGAGCAAGCAATCTTTCCGAAGTGTTTGATCTCTTCATGGAGACCGACCAGCAGTATAAGTACAGCGTTGCCTGGATCGATTGCCTCAGCCAGGGCAGTAGGTTAGGCCGCTCTGTTTTATTACTCGGTAATGACGCTCCTGCCGAACTGGTTCAGGCTTCGCGACGTCGTCAGCCGTTTTCGCTGCCAACGAAGCGTTGTAAATCGATCCCCTTCCAATTTCCCGGACTCGCTATGAATCGTCTGGCCATTAAAATATTTAATGGGTTGTACTATCGACGGCACGGTGACAAAAATATGCTAGTCGATTTTGATTCGTACTTCTATCCACTCGACTCGATTCACCATTGGAATCGAATCTACGGTCGTCGTGGATTTGTTCAGTATCAGGCGCTCTTTCCTCGTGAAACCTCTCGACAAGGTATGACGCGTTTACTTGAAATCATTGCTCATTCCGGACAGGCGTCGTTTCTGGCTGTTCTCAAGAGTAGTGGAGCCGCTAATTTAGGCATGCTTTCTTATCTGTTTGACGGACATACGCTGGCATTGGATTTTCCCTTTCGGGGAGAAAAAACGATTGAACTTTGTGAGCGTTTGGATCAGGTGTTACTGGAGTTTGGTGGTAGAGTTTATTTAGCAAAAGATTCTCTTGTATCGGCGGAACACTTTAGTCAGATGTATCCCCGCATCGACGAATTCAGAGAATTGAAACATCGCCTGGACCCGGATTCTGTATTTCGATCCCATCAGTCGGACCGAGTGGGACTGACGGAGGCTCGATAAGATAAGTCATGGCACGCCAGAAAACTCATACACAACGACAGTATGAACGGGCTGAGAAGAAGAAACGTGAACGACGTGAGCAACCCGAAGAGAACCGACGGGAAGCAGCGGAGATTCCCGGACTGAATCTGCGTATTGCGATCTCATTTGTTCTGACACTCTTGGCGATTGCTGTGGCGTTGAAGTGTTATGAAGTTCCCATTATGGGTTCCGAGGAGAACGCTCGCCTGAATATTGCTTCGGTTGGAATCGATGACGCCAATATTTTCATGACCTATGCCAGTAATGTGGTGCAGGGACATGGTGCCGTGTATTACCCTAGCGGACCCCGCGTGGAAGGGTACTCTTCACCCCTGTTTATGATGCTGTGCGCCGTTGGTTTTTTGGTAACCAGTCACGTCGAGTTTTACCTGCTGTTGTTAAATGCACTCTTGCTCTGTGGCGTGCTGATAACCGTGCAGTCCTTTATTCATGGGTTAGCCAAAGAGTCTGTGAGCGACGGTTCCTCCATTACTCAACGGGAGATGCTGGTTGTCAATTGGGCAGCCACTGTTTTACTGTGGGCATGGATGGTCGCCAGTCCGCCGTTCATTATTTGGACGACGGTAACCATGATGGATGTGGCCCTTTGGACGTTTGTATTCGTTTCCGGCAGCGTGGCTGCTGCCCGCCTGGCCATAAAACCGACGGCCTCCGTACGTCCGCTTGCAGTCTGGATTGTTGCGATGCTGCTGACGCGACCGGAAGCATTCTATCTTTGCCTCGTCTGGATTGTTGCTATCGTGATCGCACGATTCAAGCAGGGATGTCCGTTCAGTGAGATCTGTCATCGAGTGAAGGGACTTCTAGCGATCTATCTGGTAACGGTGGTGTGCCTGACGGCGGGACGTTATTTTTACTTTGGTTACCCGCTACCAAACACGTATTATGCAAAGGTTTCTTCTGACCTGGCCTACAACCTTAAACTTGGGATCGGCTATTTTATCGAGTTTGCCAAAGCGCAGCCCTGGGCAGCGGTCGTTTTATTGCTCAATGTGGTTTTGCTCATCAAAACACTTCGCCAAAACTGGCAAGTCGACCAGTCGTCGGAAGGCGTACCCAGCAGTCAGCAGGCGACCGCTGTGCTTGCCTGCATTTCTGTGCTGGCAGTCGTCGCTCCTATTCTGACGGGTGGCGACCATTTTAATTACTTTCGCTTTTTTCAGCCCTACTGGCCCGTGATGGTTTTGGCTGGTATTTATTACTTCCGAAAGTACTTTCTCATTGAGTCGCTGCCAACCATGAGGAAACCTATACGGGTAGGGATCACCACGCTGGCTTTAGCGGCAACGATGATGCTGGCTCAAAAACCGCCCTGGACCATTTTGGCTAAGTCTCCGGGCGCTCAGCCTACGTTAGCCAATGAATTTCAACTGGCATTAGGTGGCCGGCAGTTAGGCGATTTGCTTAATCGCTGGCAGGATGAACTTCAGAGTAACGTTCCCGCGTTGGATGAAAAAATGAGTTTAGGTACACTCACCACTGGCGGGATTGGGTTTAGCTATCAGGGGCCCGTGCTGGATATGTTGGGGCTCAATTACCCCGCCATGGCTCACAGTGATGGTGATCGCAGAGGCAATAAGAATCACGCTGCCTTTAATAAAGACGTGTTCTTTGCTCAGCCGCCCCAGCTTTTTGCTCCTCGCAGCCGACGTAACAAAACAGAATTCCGCTCTGAGGTCTTTCCGTTTCAGTCCGCGAATGACTTTTGGATGACTTCATTAAAGAATCTGCATACCGATTCCCGTTTCGTCGAACAGTATGTTCCGATTGAATTGGTGGAAGTAACGGACAACAACGAAACTGCTTCACGCTGCACCGTATGGGCTCACCAGTCAGTGATCACCTTATTGCAGGGCGTTTCGACAGATCACTTTTCGTTTACCGTACTGACGGATTAGACTTAGTAAGATATAAGCTAGGGTATCGTTTAGGCCTTGGGAGGTACACCGAGGCTTTTACCGCCGTCGATCGCAATATCCGTTCCCGTGATAAATTGAGCTGCGTCGCTTGCTAAGTAGAGTACCGCTTCGGCAATTTCTTCAACATGAATCATCCGTCCCTGAGAAAGTGCCATTGGACTGGCTGCAATCGTTGCCTGGTAAGCCGCATCGAAATCCCCCGTAGCTTCTAAATCGCGAAGCATCATGCGTGTGTCACCGACAGGGCCCGGGCAAACTGTGTTCACTCGGATTCGATCTTTAGCATGGCAAAGCGCCAGGCTTTTTGTGAATGCAACTAAGGCTCCTTTGCTGGTACTGTAGACCGGGTCATGAGCACGTGGTAGTAAACCAGCGTTACTAGCCAGGTTAATGATCGAGCCACCGGAAGGTTGCATGTAGGGGATCACATGTTTACAGCAGAGAAACGCTCCTTTTAAGTTGACGCCCATAACGTGATCCCATTCAGCTTCGGTTACATCCGGGATTTGTTTGACCAATCCGACACCAGCATTATTTACGAGTATGTCTAAGTTGCCTGATGGTGAGACGGCTTGTTCGACGAGCCCGACCACATCCGATTCATCCGTGATGTCGCACGGGCGATGGAAGATTCCCAGCTCAGCAAAGAGCTCGTCATTCTCGTCATTGGTTTCAATATCTCCGCAAACCACGTCGGCTCCGGCACGGGCAAGTGCAATGGCAGTCGCTCGGCCAATTCCATAAGAAGCCCCTGTGACGATCGCAATTTTGCCTTCTAGATTCATGGTATTTCTCTTCGCTCTTGACGAAATTTGCTTAACGAGTGAATAACAAACGATTTTTTGGATAGGCGTTATTGCCCGCCACCTTCGGGAATAGGCCAATTCCAGCCACAGGTGTAACCGCCGTCGACATAAATAGTCTGCCCTGTAAGAAAGGCGGAGGCCTCGGAGGCTAAGAAGAGCGCTGTTCCGACCATGTCTTCCGGTTTTCCCAGTCGCCGTTGCGGAGTATTTGTCAAACCCCACTCCTGCATCTGTTCGAGTGACCAGAGTTTTTGAGTGAGGTCGGTAAGAATAAACCCTGGTGCCAATCCGTTGACACGCACGCCATGTTCGCCCCATTCCAAGGCATGTCCCTTGGTCATATGTCCCATGGCCGATTTACTCATCGCATACGGTAGGACATTTTTCAGCGGACGCAGTGTATTAAGTGACTCAATATTTATGATTGCTCCGCCTTGCTGCTCAATCATTACTTTTCCGGCGGCACAGGACATCTGGTAGGCACCTTTGAGATTGATATTCATCACGAAATCATAATCGTCCTCGGTGATTTCAAGGCTCGGTTTGCGACGATTTACTCCGGCTACATTGACCAGCGTATCGATGCGGCCAAACTTTTGTAGTACCGTGTCGATCAACGCATGGATATCGTCAGATTTAGAAACATCACAAACCACAGGTACGACTTCATGAGTGGCACCTGCCGTGGTGATTTCCTCAACAGTTTCGTTGAGAGTTTGCGAGTCGCGGCCAGTGACAACGGTATGAGCACCGCGAACGGCAAATCCGGCTGCAATTGCTTTACCAATCCCCCGGCTACCACCGGAGATGATGGCGATTTGATCAGCAACAGAAAAGAGTGGGTCGGTCATATGCATGTCCTGCAAAGTAAATAGTAGCGATTGGGTGTGCCAAGTAAAATGCCCGAGGCAGACGGATCTGGCTCGAGCATCAGACTGTCAGTATGACTCTAAGATAGCCTATTTTTGGAACAGTTGGGGCGTGGCTGTCCCGGGAGTTGGTGCAGTATTTCCCGCAGGAATGATGGGACGCAGGAAGTTGATGACGTCAGCCTGTTGGCGAATATTGTCAAATTTCACATTCATGGCACTGTGGACTTTACGTTCGGATAGATACGCCGTTAACTCGTCTCGTACATCATCAATGGATTCAACGACCGGAACAGTTTTTCCAAGGCACCGCATGATGATGTATTTACCACCCACAGCGACGATCCCTGAAAGCTCGCCCTTTTTAAGACGGAAGGCTTCTTCCTCCACGACCGGTTGTCCACCATGTTTACGGATCGGTGGGACTTTTCCCTGATTCGCTCGCGAGACAGGTTCGATCGAATACTGTTCTGCCAGTTGCCCAAAGAAGTAATCGGTGGAGTTATTATTGGCCAGGTCCCAGACCATATTGGCCTGACGTTGTGTATTGAGCACGATGGCCATAACCTCAACACGCGGACCGTAATTGGATTCGAAACCACGCTGAAGGTCATCGGACGTGATCTGCACATCATCGCTCACGAGTTGTTTCAAAGCGACGGTTGGCCAGACAGCATCTTTTACATAAATGTCCACGGTTACATCATCTTTGGAGGTAACAGCTTCCAACCAGCCTTTCACATCCGGATTGCCCTGATCATCCAGATATCCTCGTGAATCAGCAGCACGTTTGATCTCGGACAGGATATCTTCCTGTGCCACTTTTTTGTTCTGATTGCCCAATGCCTGAGTCAGCAACGTGCGGTTTATTTCGCCTTGCAGCACATCGACACCATATCGAGTAATACATTCTTCAGCTAATTCTCGCACGGTGATGGTCTGGCCGTTGAGAATTGCCACAACACCCGGATGGGATTCCTTCAATGACGCATCGTCGTAAACCGACTGGATCTTAGCTTCGGCCTGAAGTCGTTGGAAAATACTTCCTGCAGCGGCCTCTAAGTTGCGTTCTCTGATCTGGTCTCGTAATCGAGCTTCCGCATCTGCTTTGAATTGAGGAGCGATATAAGTGGAAGGAATACGTTTCTCGCATTTCATGAGAATGTACTGATTGGCAATCTTAACCAATTGTGAAATATCACCTTCTTCCAGACTAAAAGCCTCTGCTTCCAGACTTGGATCTCCGACATGCTTGCCAATGGGTGGAATCAATCCTCTGGCACTAGCGCTGGCCTGATCTTCGGAATGTGCCTTGGCCAGCGAACCGAATTGTTCAGGATCTGCTAAAGCCTGTTTTCGCAAGTCAGTGATGGTTTCCAAATCGGTATGAGCAATAATTCTGACTTTTACTTTTGGGCCAAATTCGGATTCAAAAGCATTGGCTAACTGTTCGGGTGTCACCTCGATTTCCTGAGAAGCGAGTTGACGCAGTGCCAGGTTGATCCACATGTGCTCGTTGCGATACTGATCCGGAGCAATATTGCGTTCCTGTTGCAACATGGTGAGCCAGCGTTCCACAGACATACCGAATTTTTTAGCCATGCGTTCGATTTCACGATCTAGCTGCTCTTCAGTGATCTCGATCTGATGTTTAGCACAGGCTTGCTTGATGAGTCGTTTGTTCAGGTATCCTTCGAGCGTTTCTTTGCCGTAGCGGTCGAGACATGCCTGTGCGAGTTGATTACGTGTGATGTTTTCACCGTTAACCTGAGCGACGACTTTCAGCGTTTTAGTGCCGGATGTTGACTTCGTAGCAGGAGCCGTCGCATTAGCGGTTGTGGCACGGTTGGGCTTGGTCGTCGTTGGCTTGGGCTGAGCTGTGGTGGTCTTGGCGGGGGTGATCGGAGACTTAGTCTGCGGAGCACGAGCCTGTGCAGGCTTTTGCTGTGCTTCCACTGGGTCCGGCGAGACCCAATAGAGTCTGGCGACGTAGGCCGCAGCCAATAACGCCACTCCAGTAATGCCAACGATAAAACGTCGGCGTGCACGACGTGCTTCCACGACTTCCAGATAATCTTTGCTATCGCGTGTTTGGCTTTGTTTGCCACTCATCGGATGCTCCTTAACCAATCAATTCCATTTGATCGTCAAGGGACTGTTTGCGTCCCCCACAATCCTCACGAGATATTGCCATACCAAAGTGCGCAAAACCCCCCAAGGTTCGGTGAGTATAGTGGTTTACACAAATTCGGGTCAATACAGTATCAGACCAACTCAGGGGTGAACCAGGAGTCTCCGTCAGAACGGCCGGAATTAAGTGGAATCAGGGAGTTAACACTATTTTTCCGGCAAGGGAGCCTTGCATGCCGAGCGTGTTGTCTTCCTGCATTTGATGAGCTTTAGCAGCTTCGGCCAGCGGCATTGTTTGGCTAATTTGGGCCTTGAGCGAACCATCGGACAACCACCGATTGATGTCGCCTGCACACGATCTCAATTCGTCTGCTGAAGCCTTAAACATGACAAATCCAAACAACTGTAAGCATTTTACATAGAAGGGGCCTACCGGAAATTCCGGCCTGGCATCCCGGCCAGCCATGATGACTATCCGGCCACGTTCTTTCATGACCGAGACAATCTGTTCGAGGTTGGGTTCACGCAAGGTTTCCCAAAATACGTCCACTCCCTGCGGAGCGGCAGCAAGGATTGCTTCCTGCTCGTCTTCCTGTTTGTAATTGATGACTACATCAGCGCCGAGTTGTTTACAGCGTTCGGCTTTTTCGGCTGAGCCTGCTGTGGCAATAACCCGAGCACCTACGGCTTTGGCCATTTGCAATACCATTGCACCAACGCCTCCCGTACCTCCATGAACAAAGATCGTCTCGTCAGGCTGGAGCCGAGCGTCTCGAAAGAGTCCCAGATGAGCCGTCACTCCCACTAACGAGCAAGCGGCGGCGTCGTTATCCGAGACGTTGTCTGGAGTTGCGTACAACCAATCCTCATCGACACTACAATACTCTGCAAATGTTCCCTGCCGACCAAGCAAACCCTGATTGGTTCCCCAGACTCGATCCCCTACCTTAAAACGAGTGACATTTTCTCCAACCGCTTCGACAGTACCGGCCAAATCGCAGCCAACGACAAAGGGATTGGGGAGCTCCCAGTAGTTCGCTCCGTTTCGAATGTATGTATCCACCGGATTCAGTGAGACCGCTCCGACTTTGACTAAAACCTGACTCGCTGTCGCGGTTGGTTTTTCAATCTCTCCGTATTGAATATTCTGAGCAGGACCACATTCGGTTATATAAGCAGCTTTCATCATCGGTTTCACAAATTAATACAAAGACAATTAAACAGTTAGACAGTTAGACAGTTATACAATTAAACTGTCACATTGCCCAACGCTCTAATTGTCTAATCGTCTATCATGCTTGACCTCCAACTATTACTTGACGCAGTGTCTCAGGCCGAGGCCGATGGAAAACTGTCTACATCGGCGAGTGAAAACCTGAGTCGCTGGATTACTGAACCGAGATACGGTAAATATGTTCCCGCGATTGTCGAACATATTCAGACGGAACAATGGAAGGCACTCGATGATGCCTTTTGGAAAGTGCTGGAGTTTGGCACTGGTGGCAGACGGGGCCGGATGTATCCGATTGGCTCCAACGCAATCAACGACCGTACGATTGGAGAAAGTGCTCAGGGGCTAGCTAACTACGTCAGGAAGCAACTGAGTAATGAAGAGGCGCTCCGTTGTGCCATTGCCTATGACACACGTCATGGGTCACGTGAATTTGCTGAATTGTGTGCAGGCATTATGGTTGCCAACGGATTTCAGGTGTTCTTTTTGGATGACTATCGAGCAACACCTCAGTTGTCCTATTTGGTGAGGCAGAAACAATGTCATTGCGGGATCATGGTAACGGCCAGTCATAATCCACCGTCGGATAACGCCGTGAAAGTCTATTGGTCCACCGGTGGGCAAATCCTGCCACCCCATGACTCGGCAATTATTCAGGAGGTCATGGAAAACGTAGAGCAGATCGAAGTCACCGATTTTCAGTCTGCCTTAGCTGCCGAGCAGATTACGATTTGCACTGAGGAAATCGACCAGGGATTTGAAGATACATTAGCTTCTTTGAGTCAGACTGGTGCTCGCGATTTGAAATTGGTTTATTCGCCTTTGCACGGAGTTGGTGGGAACGTGATTCCTCGAGTCCTCGCGAGAGTCGGATTTGAAGAGGTGCTTGTGTTTCCCGATCACGCGCAGCCGGATCCCGATTTCACCAATGTAGCCGGTCATGTTTCCAACCCTGAGAATGCCGAAATCTATGAGCCTATTATTCAATATGCCAGACAGCACCAGGCTGATGCTGTGATTGTGACAGATCCGGATGCGGATCGTTTGGGATGTGCAGTTCCGCTCGGCCTTGATGCAGATTCTCACTGGCAAATCTTTAATGGCAATCAGCTTTGCGCCATGCTGGGCGGCTACCG
This sequence comes from Planctomycetaceae bacterium UBA2972, assembly GCA_002348315.1. GTDB lineage: Bacteria > Planctomycetota > Planctomycetia > Pirellulales > Pirellulaceae > UBA721. The sequence continues at coordinate 10,457 of DEAW01000235.1, forward strand.
ATTGGAATCCCTGCAGGAGGCGGGTCAGCTGACAGAGAATAGTTTTCAAGTGACGACGCTGGTCACATCGCAGATGTTAAGGCGGATCGGCGACAGTTATGGCGTCACGACGCGTGATGATTTACTTGTGGGGTTTAAGTGGATTGCCGGAGCGATTGACGAAGGTGGGGCTCAGGATTTCATCTTCGGTACAGAAGAATCTCATGGATTTATGATTAGTGATTATTGCCGTGATAAAGATGGAGCGGTGGCCTGTATGATGCTTGCCGAACTGGCTGCCCGTTTGAAATCAGAAGGCCGTACGCTTAATGACTATTTAGAATCTCTGTACTGGCAACATGGTTATCATCAGGAAAGTCTGACCACGATTTATATGGAAGGTAGTGAAGGGATGGGAAGGATGAACCGTCTGATGGAGTACCTGCGAACCGTCATACCTGAGTCGATCGGTGGTCTGCGTGTAACCCAAAAACGTGATTTTCTAACACACCAGAGGCTCACTGCCGACGGTGGTGTTTCCGACCTGGCAGGGCCCACGGGAAATCTCATCTTCTTCGATCTGGAAGCCGCAGGGAATTACCTCGCCGTCCGACCTTCCGGTACGGAACCGAAAATCAAAATCTACACATTCACTTTTGAGCCCGCTGAGATGTTAGCAGATCTTGATCTTGCTCGCGCGCAGATGACGAAACGGATTCAGGCGATCGAAGCTGATTTTCAAACGCTTGTCGATAGTATCAAGTAGACGAAATTAGGTTTCTGTATCGGTGTTGGCGATGGCAAGTGCCAGTAATCCAACGATACGACAAAGCACGACCAGACTGATCCAGATCATAATCGCTGCCAGGATTACCTGGAATTTGGCTTTATTCAGTAGCATGACCGAGCCAACGATGGCGATGAATACCGCAGGTATTCCGAACAAAATAAATTTCACCAGCAAATCCATACGATGTCGCAGACGTTGATTCAGATTCCTGGAGATGGGCTGCCAGATTGAACCGGAATCCATAATTCCCAATAAGAAATAGGGGAAGAGCGTCGTTAAAGTGATCGCACATAAAATAACCGGGACGATGCCCAGCAGGCCGCTGAGAAAGAAATCGGTGACCCAAAACAGGATTCCTGCAGGAATCGAAGCATAGGCAATGGTGAGTCCGATCATCCCCATTTCCCCCAACCAATCCCAGAGATTAAATGCCGGCCATTCGTGAATCCGAACATCCCCCATAGCAGTCTGACGTACGATGTTCAAAAGAGTGGAAAACGCAAAAGCACTGACGGCTAAGAAAGCGACGGCAAAGACGACTAATAATCCGAGCGACCCCATGATGCTAATGATCGAACCATCACTTGATTGATGAGTACCTGCATGTCCGATTCCGGCCGTGATACCATAACCAACGGATAAAATCACGATGCGAGCAACGACTGTGGGGAGCGTTGCGAGTTGGATGATGGCTTTGATCCAGCTATCCTGTTCCAGTTGAATAGCCACCGCTTCTTCATTCTGTTTTTCCTGTTCCTGTTTGGCTCGTTCCAGGATTTGGCGACTGGCGATATGCTCGTCTCTTTCGATTTGTTCCCGCATATCGGGCGTTTGACTGAGGACTTGTTTCGTCGATGCTGCTGCCGGACTTAAAAGATCCTCATCGTCCTCTAATTCATCCCGGATGGCGCGTTTCACAGGGGCAGGCATTTTGGCCGGTGCAGTGATCGTGAGGAGCTTGAAACAATCAGGGCACTTGAGCTGTTTTCCAACGTCTCCGGGAGTCGCGGATATTCCCGTGCCACACACATCGCAGGCGACTTGCCACTCAACCACCGATTGATAGGTAATTTCTTTTTTTTGTTTAGGTTGTTGCTCCGCCAGTAAAGCTAGCCTTGTTTGTCCCCCGATAGACTGGTGAGTCAGCTTTAGAATGCGTTCCGGGCGCGGGAGCGGTTGCCGTGTTTCCACAGTAACCGGTTGGCTACAGTTTTCGCATTGCACTGTTTGTTCCATGTCAAATTGATAGACCACCAGATGAGCCTGACAGGAGGGGCAGGGAGTGATCCAGCGAACAGCTAATTCATATTCGGCCGCTGGAGGTGTATGCTGGTCGCCCGGGTTGGCCGGAGTTCCAATCGGTGTTAAGGGCTGAACAGGGATGGAAGGTGCCTGCCCGACGGCTTCCAATTCGATGATTTCTTCTTCTGCTGCCGGAGAAGAGTTTGCGGTTGGCTCAGCAGAAGCAGACTGATTCGGCGTGGAAGAGGGTTGACTCACTGTGGGGGGGGGAGCATTAGCAGGGATGGCCGGTGCAGTCTGAGTCGGTAGTGGTTGGTTTGTTTCGAGCGGTTCCAGACTGAATTCACTACTTTCTGAGTCATCGCTTTCGACCGCAGTTGTTGGTGGAGGGGGTACCGGGATTGCTTCTTTAGACTGAGCCAGATGCAGGTCAGCGTTCAAGTCATTTGACTTCCTTACGGCATCGGATGGGGACGCAGCTTTGGGAGTTTTTGAATTCCTGGTTGCCTGAGGCACAGGTACGGACTCGAGGCAGGTTTCGCAAAGAATTTCCTGGCCAGCTTTGTCGGCAGAGGCATACAGGGTATTACTACACAGCGGGCAGGTGACCATGATGGCACCGGCCTGCGTTGTGTGTCCTGCCTGATCTGTGGGTGTCGCCTTGCTGCCAATCGCCGAAGGAAGTCGCATCGGTTTACCGCACGTGGAGCAGGGTTGTCGATTTCCGGCGAACTGTGCAGGTAGGTGGTGAGCGGCGTTGCAATGCGGGCATTGAAAATCCAGCATGTTTTCAGACATGAGGCAACTTCCCGCAGAGTTTGGAACGGATGGGTAACCGGATGAGATGGGTGACGCTACTTAGGCGTCTTCCATTACCTCAGCTTCTCGGTTTTTCGCAGCATCATTGACTTTGTCTTCGTAGCTGTTGGTCAGTTTTTGGATTTCTTCTTTGAGCAAATCCCGGTCATCTTCGGTCAACGCATTATCCTTTTGACCTTGATCTGCTGCCTTGTTTCCATCGCGTCTTACATTTCGAATGGATACTTTGGCTTCTTCGGCGAGTTCTTTAATACGCGTCACCATCTTTTTGCGAACTTCGCCAGAGAGTGCCGGGACGTTGATACGAATAACCCGCCCGTCACCTTGAGGGTTATATCCCAGATCACTAGCCACGATGGCCTTTTCAATATCCTTAATGACGCTAGGGTCGTAAGGGCGAATAACGATTTGCTGCGGCTCTGGACAACCCACATTGGCGAGTTGTTTCAGAGGTGTTTGAGAGCCATAGCACTCCACGCGGATGGAATCAACGAGTCCCGGATTAGCTCGGCCTGTGCGGATTCCCGCCAGATTGTTCCGCAGGTGCTCGAGGGCTTTGTCCATGCGTTCTTCAGTGTCTAAGAGTATTTCGTCGTACATAATATTGATTTCAGCTCAAAAGGTGTCTGAGGGATTCAGTTAAAGGCAATTATCTGAAAGTCTAAGGCCTCTGTAAAGTTTTGCGTTGACTGAGTAGGAAATTACTCGATTGAGAATCCCCTGTCCCGGGGCAGCCCAACGTCAATTCGGCGTCATTAGCCGATGTAAGTTCCCAGAGTTTCTCCCTGGACGGCACGTTCAATGTTACCGTTGACTTTGTAGTTGAATACAAGAATCGGCATTTTGTTTTCCATACAGTGAGTGATCGCTGTGCTGTCCATGACCTGTAAGCCCTGATCTCGCACGGTCTCAAAACTCAGTTCAGGATAAAAGACGGCATGTGGATTCTTTTCAGGGTCTTCGCTATACACGCCATCGACTCGAGTTGCTTTCAACAGAATGTCTGCTTCGAGCTCTAAGGCTCGTTGAGCGGCCGCAGTGTCGGTGGTCACAAAAGGACTACCGATTCCTGCAGCGATGATCACCACCCGGCCCTTTTCCAAATGCCGTTTGGCTCGGCGTCGAATATAAGGCTCGGCAACTCCGTCCATGTGAATGGCGGACATGACTCGTGTTTGTGCTCCCAGCGACTCTAAAGCATCCTGCAGTGCCAGAGCATTGATCACGGTGGCCAGCATACCCATGTAATGAGCGGTGGCTTCATGAATACTGACGTTCTTTTCTTTGAACTGAGCACCTCGCAGGATGTTGCCTCCTCCGCAGACAATCGCAATTTCGCAGCCGAGTTGTTGTGCCTGGCTGATTTGTCGGGAGATATCTGCCACTTCTTCCATGCTGATTCCACGTTCACCAGCCTTGGCCAGACTTTCTCCGGAGAGCTTTAGGACGACGCGTTTGTATTTGGGGTTTTGAGTATTCTCTTGGTCTGACATCCGTGAGGCCTTTGTGAGTGTGATCGAGTTTGGCAGCAACAGCCTGAGCAGCGATTGCGGTGGTAAAAAACGTATAGGCAAAAAGTAAGCCCCGATTCTACTCGGGGCTTATTTTTTGTGCGAATACTTATGGCTTATTCTTCGCCGGCCGATTCTGAATCGTCCGCGTCGTCACCGAGTTCCCAGTGAACGAATTGCTTAAGAATCAAACCGACGCTGGCTGCGTAATCGCCAACAGTTTCTTTGTTTTCAGCTTTGACATATTCCTGAGAAGTTAAAACACGTTCTGCGAAGAAGTTTCGCATTCGGCCTTCCACCATTTTGTCGACGATATTCTCAGGCTTTCCTTCTGCCAATGCCGCTTCCCGCAAGATGTTGCGTTCGTTATCAACGATATCGGATGGCAGATCTTCGGGGCTGAGTCCGGCAGGTCGCATGGCAGCGATGTGCTGGCTAATACCACGAGCCGCTTCGTCATCACTACCGTCGGCAGCCAGTAACACTCCGGAAACAGTTCCGGCATTGTGACTATATCCACCACAACTGTTGTCGATGCAAATCATGCGACCGATGTTAAACACTTCTCGGATTCGGTTGAACAGGTCACTCTTAATGTCATTTAAGGTGCTACCAGGCTGGCTGGGACATTCGAGTGCCAGCAACGCATCGGCGTCTGCCGTTTCAGGATTGGCGGCCAATGCGGCAGCCAGATCATCGGCAAATTGAATGAATTCTTCGTTGGTGGTTACCGGTGCACTTTCGCATTTCAGTTCGACCATGGCACCTGCTTCTTTTTCCAGGCCAATGTAGAGCCCAAAGCGGCCAAAGGCAGTGGCTCGACCGGAACGTTTCTCAAAAACCTGAGCTCCACGTTCTCGCAACCACTGGACAGCGGCGTCCTGATCTCCATCACATTCGGTCAACGCCTTCTTGCAGTCCATCATAGGAAGGCCGGTTTTTTCTCGAAGTTCTTTAACTGCGGCGGCAGTAACTGCCATAACAGATCTCCTTCAATATTTGATTTTAGATTCTTGTATTTATGAAAACTCTTACCCGAGCTGGCTTGGCGTCAAGCCATTAAAAATGTGGCTCTGGTGCGAGTGATTAGATGATTTGCAGACAACTTGCAGTCAGCGAGCTATCGGCTAACTGACCGCCAGATGACTTAACCCTCTTCAGCCGGAGTATCTTCCTGAGTTGCTTCCTCAGCTGGAGCTGCTTCGGTTGATTCTTCAGCAGGCGTTTGTTCGGCTGCCGTCGCTTCTTCAGCTTCCGGTGCAGCAGCAGTTTCTGCCGCAGGTGCTTCTTCTGCAGCGGTTTCGACTGGAGCCGCTTCAGCAACTTCCTCGGCAGCTGGTTCTGCTGCAGGAGCTTCTTCAGCAGGAGCCTCGGCCGGTGCTGCTGGTGTCACAGCCACGGGAGCCGGTTCAGGAGTGGGGTCTTCGGCTGGTGGAGCCATTCCTGTTTTGCCTTCCATGATGGCATCAGCCAGGTGCTTAAAGATGATTTCAATACTTCGCAGGCCATCGTCGTTACCTGGGATTGGCAGATCGACAGTGTCCGGGTCACAGTCAGTATCAATCAGAGCGATGGTGGCAATGCCCATCGCTTTGGCTTCACGGATTGCGTTTTTCTCTTTGTTTGGATCAACCACAACAACACATTCGGGCATGCGGTTCATCGTGCGAATCCCATTGAGGTTGCGGTACATCTTGCGGTATTCACGATTAAGTGAAGACTGCATTTTTTTCGAGTACTGATTGATGTCTTCGCTGGCACGCAATGCTTCGAGTTCCTCGAGTCGTCCGAGTCGGTTTCGAATAGTGCGGAAGTTGGTAAGTGTTCCACCCAACCAGCGTTCTGAAACGAAAGGCATGCCACAACGAGCTGCTTCACGTTCGATAATGCCACTTGCCTGGCGTTTGGTTCCTGCAAACAGAATCAGGCTTCCACCTTCGGCGACTCGCTTCAGGTATTTCTTTGCTCGCAATAAACCTCGAACGGTTTCGCGAATATCCATCACGTGGATTTGGTTTTTCTTCGCATAGATGTAGGGTGCCATCTTCGGGTTCCAGCGACTTGTGCGGTGACCGAAGTGCACTCCAGCGGTGATTAAATCTTTAACCAGATTCTCAGCCATAGTATTTTCCTTTTAATGATTGGATCCAGGCGATAACACGGACGGTGTATGGCTTTGCAACCTTCAAGGTATTTCCTTGAACCGTATTACAGGGGTTCCCTTGGCCTGTGTACCAAAAGGTTTGGGGTGCCCGCTCAATTCCAGCTTCCTATTAAGCCGGGGAAAACCAAGTGGGTAATCCCTAAATTTACACCCCGAATTCCGTTCGGTCAATTGACGAATCCCTAAATCGAGAGATTCTGACAGAGTCGCAGCGAGCTTTTTCCGAAAATAGCTCGAGCATTCCATAGCCGAGGTAACAGCCAGACCGTGGTTCTTGATTTTTGAGCATGCTGATTCCTGATAAACCGATTGGTCTGGATACTTGACCGTACCGCGACAGCAATTCACAATGGCTTGTTTGTGTAATTAATGTCGGGATATCCTGTCTTGGTGAAGAGACGGGTGTACACAATCCCAAATTCAATTCAGGCTCGTACTACAAGGGAGAATCACTGTGCCGGGCACCTGTGTGATTGGTTTGCAGTGGGGCGACGAAGCCAAAGGAAAGCTTGTCGACCTATTAACTCCGAATTTTGATATCGTTTGTCGTTACCAGGGTGGGTCCAATGCCGGACATACCGTTGTTACTGGTGACCAGGTCTATAAACTTCATCTCATTCCCAGTGGAATTCTCAATCCCGATACGATGAATATCATCGCTCCGGGAGTCGTGCTCAATCCGGGTACGATCATCGAAGAATTGGAAGGCCTGAAGGCCAAAGGAATCACCGCTGAAAACCTGATGATTAGTGAGCGAGTGCACGTCGTCTTTCCGTGGCACATTGCCGAAGACCGGGCGTTAAATGCCAAGAAGGTTAAAGGCGAGTCGATTGGGACGACTCTGCGAGGAATTGGCCCCTGTTATCGGGATAAAGTCGGACGCTCATTTGCCGTGCGTCTGGCCGATATGTTGCGGGAGGACTTCCCTGAACGTGTCGCTTCGATCGTGGAAGCTAAAAATGCCATGCTGGCTCCGATTGCCGGAGAAGATTTCGAGCCACTCGATGCCGCTGCGATCACCGCAGAGTTTTCCGGATATGCCGAAACCCTGCGACCTTTCGTGGCCGATACGACGAATTACCTGCTGGATGCCGTCGATGAATCCAAATCGATTCTGTTTGAAGGCGCTCAGGGATCACTGCTGGATATCGATCATGGCACGTTTCCATTTGTAACCAGTTCAAATTCCTCCGGCGTGGGAATCTCATCAGGCTCCGGCGTACCCGCTCGGTCCATTAATAAAGTGGTCGGAGTGATCAAAGCCTACAGCACTCGTGTTGGCGGTGGGCCGTTTCCAACCGAACAGGAAAACGAGATTGGTCAGCAGATTCGCGATCTGGGTAATGAATATGGAACCACGACCGGACGCCCTCGCCGTTGCGGATGGTTCGATGCAGTGGCGGTTCGCTATACCGCTCGGCTTAGTGGCGTTAGTGCTTTATCGCTGATGATGATGGATGTCGTTTCATTGCTGCCGGAAGTGAAAATCTGTGTGGCTTACGAATTGGACGGTCAACGCATCACACATTTCCCAAGTGATGCGGATGATCTTCGTCGAGTACAACCGATCTATGAAACCTTTGAAGGTTGGGATACGGATTTGACAGCAGCTACCAGTTACGACGAATTCCCGGATGCTGCGAAAGCTTATATTAATCGCATCGGTGAATTAATCGGCATCCCTGTCGAAGTAGCTTCCGTTGGGCCGGACCGTGCTCAGACGATTGTTTTGGCGGAGTCGGTCAGTCACCTGGCTGGATTGGCCTAAGCCGTTTCTGGCTTCCCCGACGGTGGAAGTCATACTCGCAATTTGCCAGCATTCTAGACCCATAAAGGTCTCTAGAGATTGGATTTCCGCTGCGCCGAGCTTTTGAACTTTTGGGCCAATCGCTTCGTATCTCGATGTATGACCTTGAGTTACGTCCTCACTCTACCGGATAATACACCTATGCCAGGATTCATGAGAGTCAGGCTCCACAGACTACTCAGACTACTAGATAACATGGAAAACTAATACCGAATGTCGACCAGTATCCCAGAACGATCCACCACGCTCTCTGCGGAGGTTCAACACGCTGATGAACAGCAATTGCCTCGGCATATTGCCATCATCATGGACGGAAATGGACGCTGGGCTCAACATCGGGATCTCCCTCGAATAGAAGGACATCGAAACGGAGTTAGCAGCGTCCGCAGAACCGTGGAAGAATGTGCTCGCTTAGATGTTCAGCAGCTAACGCTGTTTTGTCTTTCCAGCGAAAACTGGAAACGCCCGTCGCACGAACTCGATTTCCTCATGCATTTGTTAGAGCAATATATGATTGAGGAGCGAGCTTTGCTGATGGAACAGGGGATTCGAGTGCAGGTGATCGGACGTCGTGAAGGTATTCCGGATCGCGTGCTTCAGGAGATCAATAAAACCATCGAAATGACCAGCAATAATCCGGGGACGACATTATGCCTGGCGATTAATTATGGTGGTCGGGGGGAGATCTCAGATGCACTTAAAAAGATCGCTCGGCGAGTCGAGCAGGGTACTTTGACCGCTGATGAAATCGACGAACAATTGATTTCTGAAAGCCTGTATACATCAGGGATGCCCGATCCGGATTTATTGATCCGTACCAGCGGCGAGATGAGGATCAGTAACTTCCTGCTCTGGCAAATAAGTTACTCGGAGCTTTGGGTGACCGAAAAATTCTGGCCCGAGTTCATGGAAGAGGATCTACATCTCGCTATGCAGGCCTTTGCTAACCGCAACCGCCGCTTCGGCGGACTCACGTCATAAACATTTTTAGGATTCAACGGTGCTTCATAAACGACTTGCTGCTTCGGCGGTTATTTTAACCGCTTTGGGTATTCTCCTTCATTTTGATTTTCATCATCCACTGTTGGGCGTCGGTGGACTGTTGCTCTTGCCTTTGCTGCTGGCGATTGCATTGATGGCTACAGCTGAACTAGGTGAAATGTTTCTTAAAGGTGGACTGACGCTCCGCCTCAAACATGTGATGTTCAGTGTCGCTCTGGTTCACCTGCTCACCTTTATCCCCCCGCTGATGGATGCTTTTGCCACCCAAGGCTATCCGGTGGATTGTCCGATTGGTCGAGTGGGCTGGATAGGCATTGGAATCGTCCTGGCGATGTGCTGGTTGTTTTTGGTGGAAATGCGAGCCTTTAAGGAGCCCGGCGGAGCGATTCAGCGTTTAGCCAATTCCATGTTGGTGGTCATGTATACCGGTGCAGCAATGAGTTTCCTCACCATTTTGCGGACATTGCAAATCGGGGATTCCGAGTTTCATTCGGCCTGGGGAATGTGTGCGATTATTTCAGTGATTGTTATTACCAAGTGTGGTGACAGCGGAGCCTACTTCACAGGCAAGTCGATTGGCAAACATAAGATGTCACCGATTCTAAGCCCAAAGAAAACGATCGAAGGTGCTGTTGGTGCTTTCGTTTGCGGCATGGCTGCTGCGGTGGCCTTTGGAACCTGGCTGGTGCCGGCTATTTTGGCGATGGTCAGTGAATCTACCGAAGCGGTGACGACCGGGCCGCTCTGGGCCTGGGCTCTGTACGGATTTGTGATAACGGCAGCCGGCATGGTGGGTGATTTGGCCGAGTCGCTGATCAAACGCGATACTCAGGTCAAGGATTCGAGCACCTGGGTTCCGGGCCTGGGAGGAGTACTGGATATTATGGACTCGATCACCTTTTCACTCGTGCCGACTTATCTATTCTGGGTCTCGGGCTGGCTTACCGGCAACTAACAGTCCGAATTGGCTGGCAGTAGCTGGAGATTGCCTGGCACAGTCCTGTTTTTCTCGAAACAGCATTGGAGACTGTCATAACCGGTATAAACGGAAACCCTGCCGTCCCGGCAAGCCGATTTCATCCCTACTTTTCATGCAAAAGAAGTAGGGCTTGGGGTATAGTTAACAGGCGAAGAGAATAACGAATTTCCAGCTGTTCTCATTCAAGTTACTTATTCCATCTAATCCATGATCGAAGCCACTCTCCCGTTTCCTCGACAACAAGATCTGCTGGTACTGTTCGGTACTAAAGATCAGAATCTCCGTCTGCTGCGAGATCAGTTACGTGTCAATGTCACGCATGGTGACGGTGCGTTGGTGGTTCGCGGTGAGGAAGAGAGTGTGCATAAAGCAACGGATGTGCTTGAACAGTTAAAGGATATTGTTCAACGCAGCGGAGAACTCTCCTTCGATGAAGCCAAACGTGTGGTGGATCGAGTCACCGGCGTGTTCGGTAAATTCATGGACACTGAAATTGATGTGATGGCGGCTAGCCAGCCGATTGTTCCACGGACCGCTGGTCAGGCCCGGTACATCAACGCCATCCGCGAGAATGACCTGGTATTTGCTCTGGGGCCCGCCGGAACAGGCAAGACATTCCTCGCAGTCGCTTTGGCTGTCGAAGCGCTAAAACACAAGCTGATCCGCAAAATAGTCCTGGTGCGGCCGGCTGTCGAAGCCGGCGAAAGCCTGGGCTTTTTGCCAGGCGACATGCATGCCAAAATCAATCCGTATCTGCGACCATTATTGGATTCCTTGCACAGCATGATCGACTTTGATGTCGTACAGCAGTACATGGAAAAGGACGTCATCGAAGTGGTGCCGCTAGCGTATATGCGAGGCCGTACACTCGACGAGGCATTCATAATTCTCGATGAAGCTCAAAATGCGACGATTAGTCAGATGAAGATGTTTCTGACGCGGATGGGAGCTAAATCCAAAATTGTGGTTTCCGGTGACGGTACTCAGATCGATTTACCCAACAACGTGAAAAGTGGTCTATTGGATGCCACACGACGGCTCGCAAAAATCTCGGGCGTTGCCTCGGTCAAACTCGATGCCTCAGATATCGTTCGCCACCGACTCGTACAGGAAATTGTTGATGCGTATGAGCCCGTGAGTAGTGCGAACGGAAAGGCGAAAAAATAGGCTGACGTATGGCTAGCGGTTCGTCCAAAAAATCCCGATCCTCACGAACAGACTCTTTTCAATTGTCCAGACGACGGCTGCGTGAAGTCTTTTTCGAAAGTCTGCGGAGTGGAAAAAATTGGGGACACATCGGTTTGTGCCTCGTGGCAGCACTCTTAATGTGGGGAATCACTCAGGGGTGGACGCCACCATTCCAGTATCGCATTGGCTACATCCCTGAACGCGATATCGTGGCTGCTGTTTCCTTTAAGGTGGAGGACGAAATCGGTACTGAAGTGATGCAGCGACGCGCGGTAGCCGAGACGTTGTGCATCTATGCTAACGATACCTATCAGCTTGCCAAGCAAAAGAAAGATTTGCTGTTGGCCGTCGACGAATTGGTCGGGGCTGAGTCCTGGGAGCAAGCTCCTCAACAGTTATGGAAAGCCTTTGTCACAGACAGTGAAGGAGATTCGACGGACTCGGACACGATGGTCACCGATGCCGAAACGATGGCTCAGACCAAAGAAGACTATCAACGATTTGTCGAATTGCTGGGTACGGAGGATCAGCGAGCATTACTGGCTCTGGCTTTGGACGAGTTATACAAACCCTGGATTGAAAATGGGGTCTTGGAAAAACTTGGTCATACCGAAGAAGAAGGGCGACTCGATTCCATTCAAATCAGCAGTGAAAATGATGGTGCCGACGTGATTGTTAATGTGTCGGACGTGCGTCAAAGCGAAATACTTCGCATGTTTCCCGAGTCTTTGGCGACCGCATTGATGAAGTTGAATCTGGAGCCTACTGACGCGACGTTTGTTGGTGGGTTGCTGGAGACGTGGATTCGTGCAACGGGTGTACGGGAGACGTTGACGATCGATAGTGCATTGAGCATGAAGCGACGTCAAAGTGAACGCGAAAGTGTAGATGCACAGTTTCGAGGGTATCAGCCGGGGCAAAAACTTGCCAGCAAAGGTGAACCTCTGCAAGCCACTGAAATTACGCTGCTGCGTCAGGAATATGATGCCAGGTATAACACGCAACTTCTCGAGTTTAGCAGGTTGCTTGGTTTCGGAATTGCCAGCTTCGGAATGTTCTTAGCCGTCTTTTTACTGTGTGGAGTCTACCTGGCTGTCTATGAGAGGAATGTGGTAAGTGACACTGCCAGTCTGATTCGCTTGCTAGTGCTTTCAACGATTGTCGTGCTGCTGGCAACAACGACTGCCAACGATACCTGGCGGGCAGAGTTAATCCCGCTTTCGATGTACGCCATGATCCTGACCATTTCGTTTCGGCGGGAATCGGCATTGTTGGTGGCCTCTGCAATCTCGCTGGTGGTGGCCGTCGCCAATGGGAATTCACTGCCCGGTTTTATCATTGTGTTTTCTGCTGTAGCTTCTTCCTGTTTGCTGATGGGACGAGTGCGATCCCGAGTGCGATTGATTAGTGTCGGGTTGGGTGCTGGTGTGATTACGCTGGCAACTACGATTGGTGTCAGTACATTGGCGGGGCAAACTTTTGGTTCTACCGGCCTGGATTTTTGGGATCAGTTGCTAAGCCAGGACGCTGCAGATGCAAACTATGTAACCAATCTGTTACAGGGAGCCGGTTGGTATGGGATCTGCGTTTTACTAGCTGGATTCTTTATGACCGGATTGTTGCCCATCATTGAGTGGATTTTCGGAGTGCAGACTGATATCAGCTTGATGGAGTTAGGAGATCCTGCCCATCCGCTGCTACAGGAATTGAAGAATCGGGCGCCGGGTACGTTTACGCATTCACTGAATGTCGGGATGCTCTCAGAACCTGCCGCAGATGCGATCGGAGCGAATGGACTGCTGTGTCGGGTGGGAGCCTATTTTCACGACATCGGTAAGATGATTAAACCTGAGTACTTTGCTGAAAATCAGGATGAGAATCGTCATGAACAGTTGTTACCCTCGATGAGTCGACTGGTTATTATTTCCCATGTGAAAGACGGTGCTGATCTCGGTAGAAAACACCACTTGCCGCGTTCCTTTATTGACCTCATTGAACAACATCACGGGACGACGGTGGTGGAGTACTTCTATCATCAGGCCAAGACCGCCACCTCCGAAGCTGAAGTGGAAGAATCAGATTATCGTTACCCGGGTCCCAAACCACAAACCAGAGAAGCTGCCGTGATGATGCTCGCCGATGCAGTGGAAAGTGCGAGTCGTACGCTGGACGAACCAGCACCGTCACGGGTCGAGCATCTAGTAAGTGAACTGGCGATGAAGCGACTTCTTGATGGCCAGTTTGACGAATGTGGTTTGACGCTCTCTGAGTTAAACTCGATTCAACAATCTCTAGTCAAGTCGCTCCTGGCGCTGCTGCATACTCGAGTTGAGTATCCGGAAGACGAAAGTACAAAAAAACTAACAGGTTAAAAGGATAGGTTTGTCCGCCGGACGGTTTCCGGGGATGAGCTGTCGGGCCCGCGTGGTAACGAGTTAGTATGTTTTCAGTTCTCATAACCAACGAACAATCAACGGTTGAAATTGATACCGCTCAGATCGAACTGGCGGTGAATCAGGTTGTTGAAGAGGCCGGAGTAATCACGGGGGATGTGAGTGTGGCCATTGTGGATGATCCCACCATGCATCAACTCAATATTGAATACCTCAATCATGATTACCCCACCGATGTTCTGAGTTTTGTACTCGAGCGTGACGAGGAACATCTCGAAGGTGAAATTATCGTAAGCGTTGATACTGCCGTTGAACTAGCCAGGGATTATCAATGGAGTTGGGAAAACGAGTTTCTGTTGTATATCATCCACGGCTGTTTACATTTAGTTGGTTACGATGATAAAGATCCGAGTGCCAAGCTGGTGATGCAGGAAGCAGAACGTCGGCATCTACTGCGATTTGGTATAGAGCATCGCGTCGAGCCTCCGAAGAATTAAGCGATAAGAATGCTAAAAGCAGGCATTCTTTCCTATAATGTCAGCGTTGTCTTTCTCGTTTTTGGAGGTGTTAGCCATCGTGCTTGCAATGAGCACATTAATCCTGTTGTCCTGGGTAGCCATCGCGCTGGTAGCGATCGGTGCCATCGGCTCGAAAATCTTCGATGATTATTCGCGGTCCGAGTTGAAGCGGTATTGCCGGCAAAAAGGACGGATTGAATTTTTCAACCTTGTTCGGGATCGATACCAGAACATCTCTTTGGCATCCGAAACGTTAGTGGCGTTGGCCGCCAGTGTGGCGATCGTCAGTCTGGCTTTGGCTGTGATTGCGAATCCACAGAATGCAGTTCAGGATACAGTTGGATTGGAGCGTCTGATTCAGGTGCCTCCTGCTGACAGCGATGGTCAATTGGTGTCAGGACAAGTTTGGACAGCCGTCTTTTCGATTGCGATCAGCTTGTTGTTACTCGGCGTGTGGATTCCCCGGGCCTTGGTCTCGGTATGGTCGGCTCAGATTATCTTTCAGACGTGGCCATTCTGGGTCGGTCTGACCTGGATGATGACTCCCTTTACGCTGGGGGTTCGGGTTGTTGGAAACGTAGCCTGGCGATTGTCGGGCCGGGAGCGCCAACTGGAAGATGATGAAGAAGCATTGGAAGACGAAATCCGATCCATCGTAACGGCCGGAATGCGTGATGGTTTGGTGGAGGAAAATGAATGGGACATGATCGAGGGAGTGATGGAGCTTGACGATGTCGATGTTCGCAATATTATGACTCCTCGCAATGAGATCGACGCGTTGCCACTCCATTCAAGCTGGTCGGATGTTTTGGATTTGTTTGAGCGAGTAAGACGGACTCGGATCCCGGTTTACGACCAAACACTCGATAACTGTGTGGGCATTCTCTATGTCAAAGATTTACTGGCCGTCTTTGGTAAACCGGGTAGTGAAGACGTCACCACGATCGAGGAATTATTGCGTCCGGCAGAATTTGTGCCGGCATCTAAAGCCGTGGATGAGTTATTGCGAGGTTTTCAGAAAGACCGTATTCACCTGGCTTTAGTGGTGGATGAATTCAATGCAGTGGTTGGATTGGTGACCATCGAAGATGCCCTGGAAGAAATAGTTGGTGAGATCATTGATGAAGATGATGACCTTCCTGAAGAGATCTTTGTCATGCCGGATCAGCGTATCGAAGCGTTAGGCAAAGCACATATTGATGAACTCAACGGGATGCTGGGAATGCGGTTGCCTGAGAGTGATGAAGTTGATACTGTCGCGGGACTTGTGATACATCAACTGGGATACATTCCTGAAGTCGGTGAGCGTATTGAGGTGGCTGGCACCTGTATTCAGGTTATCGAAGCCACAAAGCGGCGGATTGAACGTGTTCGATTATCGCTGATCCAGGAATCCTAACGCCTGTAGCACGAGGATTGAGAAGATTTGTGTGAGTAAGTCGGATGGCAAGTGAGAAAACAGATGCGATTATGATTCGCATCGTAGAATTCAGTGAATCGAGCTGTATTGCCACGATGTTCACTCGGGATTTTGGAAAAATCGGTGCTATGGTCAAAGGTGCCAGGCGTCCGAAAAGCCCGTTTGAGTCTGCTATTGACCTTCTAACCATATCTCGAATAGTCTTCATTCACAAATCCTCGGACTCCCTGGATTTACTTACTGAAGCAAAGCTACAGCGGCGTTTTCGAGCGGCGACTCGTAGTTTGCCTCACCTGTACGCAGGATATTACATTGCGGAACTGCTGGATGCTCTGACTCACACCGGAGATCCCCATCCGGATTTATACGACTTAACCCAAGAGACGGTGATTCAACTTGATCAGTTGCAGGATCCGTTAAGTCTGATAGCTCGCTTTGAATTAAACCTGTTACGGATGATTGGACAAAAACCTTCATTTAAGCACTGCACGTTGTGTGGCGGAGAAATTCCGCAGCAACCACGGATTGCCTTTGGGCAGCTTTCCGGTGGCGTGTTGTGCCGCCAATGCCGGGTGGGCCAGTCACGGGTTATCAGTATTTCATGGGGAGTTCTGGAAGCCATGAGGTTGTTTTCAGTTTGTGATACACCCTTACCCTCGATTGATTCAGTGGTACTGGGGGAATTGCGAGGCGTGTTAAACAATTACATGGCAAACCTGATGGGGCGTCGACCTCGCATGCAACGATTGTTGAGCGTGCTGGGAAGACCAACGACTGTTAGAGATGATGCGTTAAGTCTGCTTAGGAAGGCAGACCAGACCGCATCACCTAATCCACGAAAATCGACTAACGAGAGACCGGACAAGGATGTCCTTGATGAATCAAAGATCGCCAAATAGCACTTGCCAACGAATTCTAGGGTGGACAGGATGTCTGCTTTTTCTCGTTTCGGTAACGGCAGGGTGCCAGTCAGGCCCGAAAGTAACCGGTGATGAACTGCTGGGTCCGGGCAATCAATTTGGCGCCAAATGGAATGACAGTCAGGGAGAATATGAACAAGTTCGTCATGTTAAACCCAAATTAGTTGCCTCCACCCCTACCGGAAAACGAAAGACAGCAGAACAAAAGTTTCTGGATGATGTGCTCACGGCAAATCCGGAAATCAATAAAGCCAAACAGTACTTTGGCGAAGCGGAAAGCATTTACAACGATGCCGTACGTGTGAGGCACTCAGCCAATGGCAGTACCTCGCAAATTCGAGAAGCCGGAAAACTCTTTATGCAGGCTGGCCAACGATACGAAGACGCCGCCGAGTACTGGCCGGCATCAGCTCTTCAGGAAGATGCCTGGTTTATGGCAGCTGAATGCTACTTCTACATCGATTATTACGAACATGCTAATGAAATCTATAACGAGATGCTGAAGGAGTATCCCAATACCAGACACCTCGACAAGATTCAGGAAAAGCGATTTCAGATTGCCAGATTCTGGATCGAGGCTGACCGTAAAAAGGAACAGGGATTCTTCGATTTCAATTTCACCGACAAGTCGATGCCGTTTAATTCACGGTTTACCGAAGCCATCGCGATTCTCGATAAATTGCGTCATGATGACCCAACCAGTGATATGGCCGATGATGCTACGATGCTTGTCGCCGATTCCTATTTTGAACAGAAAAAATACGATAAAGCTCACATCGCTTTTAACGACCTGGTCACCGTGTTTCCCGAAAGCCCGCATCAGTTTGTTGCCAATTATCTGATGCTGCAATGTAAATTCCTGCTTTATCGCGGGCCTGAGTACTCGGGGGTTTACCTCGATGAAGGCGAAAAACAAATCAAGGATATGCGTCGACAGTTTCCTCAGGAAGCCCAACAGTACGACGATCAGTTGAGCAAATACGCCAGGCAATTCCGTTACATGCAGGCCGAACGTCAATGGTGGGTGGCTCAGTTTTATGAAGGTAAGGACGAAATTGGAGCCGCTCGGTTCTACTACCAGAAAGTTGCGAAAGACTTTGCTGACACGCCTTTTGCGAATCGTGCCTTTACCAGATTCAACGACCTGAAAAACTTGCCCGATAAACCGGAAACTCCGGTCAAATGGCTGGTGGATCTGTTCCCCGAAAATGATCCAGTCAAACCATTAATTGCCAATGAGTCGGGTGGGGCCTTCAGGTAGTCAGGGATTCGTAAGGAGACCCATGAGATTATTCTCAGCTAGCTTGACGTTTAATTTGCTCATCCTGACTCTGGTGGGATGTACCGGATACCGGTTTGGTAATCAAAGCCTCTTCCGCCCGGATGTACGAACCGTCCATGTGCCGATTGTTCACTCCGAAAGTTTTCGCAGAGGATTGGGAGAACGTTTGACTGAGGCTATCGTCAAAGAGATTGAATTGCGGACGCCCTATAAAGTAGTGGATGCCGCCGATGCTGACAGTATCTTTCAGGCGAGGTTGGTTGATGAGCATAAACGTGTCATCGCTGAGAATCAATTTGACGAAGCTCGCGATATTGAAACGCAAATGATTCTGGAAGTGTCCTGGCTTGACCGGCAGGGACAACAACTGATTCAACGATCGGAGATTCCGCTTGACGAAGGAATCTATATTACACAGGCGGCCTCCTTCGTTCCCGAAGGTGGTCAGTCACTGGTGACAGCGCAGCAGGAAGTCATTCAAAAGCTGGCTTCCCAAATCGTTGCTCAAATGGAACTGCCCTGGTAATCACTCCCTCTTGGGAACCGGCTGAGCTCGAGGCATAATGAACTCTATGAGCAAACATTCTCGCAGCCAATGTTGGGCGCTTCGGTCTCGAACTCTCGAGTTCACTTCGTTGCCGGTTATTATGGGCATTGTGAATGTGACCCCCGATAGCTTTTCTGACGGAGGAAAGTACTTTGGGGCTCCGAATGCAGTGGAACACGCTTTGCAACTGGTGACCGATGGTGCCGGCATTCTCGATATCGGAGGAGAAAGCACACGGCCTTATTCTGATCCGGTCGGCCTTCAGCAAGAGCTGGATCGAGTCATCCCTGTGATTGAACAAGTTGCACGGCAAACCGACGTACCCATCTCCATTGATACCTCCAAAGCAGAGGTAGCTCGAGCAGCAATCGAAGCCGGAGCTGAAATTATTAATGATGTCACCGGACTGGAAGGTGACCCACAGATGATTGAAGTTGCGCGGCAAAGTGCTGCCGGGATTTGTGCGATGCATATGCAGGGGACGCCGCAGACCATGCAGGACAATCCTGTTTATGAGGATGTCGTGGAGGACATTTATCGATATCTTGGTCAACGGCGTGATGTATTAGTGCAGGCAGGCATTGCGATCGAAAAGATCTGTCTGGATCCGGGAATTGGCTTTGGTAAGACCCATGCCCACAATCTGCAGCTCCTGAAGTCCTGTGACCGATTCCATGCCTTGGACTGTCCTGTCCTGGTAGGCCATTCCCGAAAAGGGTTTATCGCGCATGTGCTCGATGATCGTGAGTGCGAACGCATGAGTGGTACCGTCGGGGCCGCCTTAGGACTTGCCACTCAGGGCGTGCAAATAATTCGTGTTCATGACGTTGCTGAATTGCATCGAGCACTGATCCTCTTTCAAGAGACTTTTCCGCAGCGAAATTTGAGCCGTTGACGCTCTGCCGGTTTTTAATGAGAATTCGAAGAGAAGCGTTGTGAAACCATTTGAGCAATCCATGAGATCGCTTTTTGGGGTTTCGAACGCCAGATCAACGAAATAGTTACTCCCTGTAGAAGGTAAACCGAGATGTCCACTACTGACCAGGACCTAGCTCAATATTGTCGCACTGTTGCTCAAAATGCTCATCAAGCGTCGTCTCAATTGCAGCTCTGTTCGGGGGAATTGAAGAATCGTTGGTTAAACGAAAGCGCTCAGGCACTGCGAGCGTCAGTAGCGAGCATTCTGGAGTCTAATGCCAAAGATATTGCGGCAGCTCCCGAGTATGGACTTACCGATGCCCAGATCGATCGATTGGTTTTGGATGAGCAGAGGATCGATGGCATTGCCACGGCTCTCGAGCAAATTGCGATGCTGCCGGATCCGGTAGGCCAAACGATACAGGGTTCCGTGCGTCCCAATGGATTGGAGATCAATAAAGTACGAGTGCCTTTGGGAGTGGTGTTTTTCATTTATGAATCCAGACCCAATGTCACTGCGGATGCGGCTGCCATTTGTCTTAAAAGTGGCAACGCTGTGATCTTACGTGGAGGTAAGGAAGCCGCTCATTCAAGTCGTGCCATTGTCGACGTTTTGATGGAAGTAGCCGCGACAGTCGGGATTCCCGAAAACTCAGTGCAACTGGTCAATACAACAGACCGTGAAGCCGTGGGCCAGTTCCTTAAACTCGATGAATTCATCGATGTGGCGATTCCTCGCGGAGGAGAAGGGCTCATTCGACGCGTCTCTGCCGAAGCAACGATGCCCGTTATAAAGCACTTTGACGGTAATTGTCACGTGTACATTGATAAACAGGCCTGTTTAGACATGGCAACTGAGATCGTCATCAACTCGAAATGCCAACGCATGGGGGTCTGCAATGCTTGTGAATCGTTGGTGATTCATCGTGACATTGCCGAGCAGGCGATTAGTCAGGTCGTCGGAGCATTGGTCGAGCAGGGGATCACGATTCACGGTGACCAGACGGTTTGCGAGTTGATCGAAAGTGCTGTGGCAGCGACCGATGACGATTATGGGACCGAATACTTAGGGCCTGCAATTTCGGTCAAAGTGGTTGAGGATGTTGATAGTGCAATTGAACACATTAATCGTTATAGTTCTCACCACACCGAAGCGATTGTGACATCAGATATTGTTACGGCGCGACGGTTCGTTGCCGCTATCGATAGTTCGGCTGTCATGATCAATGCCAGTACGAGGTTTAATGATGGGGGTGAATTTGGACTGGGAGCGGAAATTGGAATTAGTACGGATAAATTCCATGCTCGAGGCCCTTGTGGCTTGGAGGAGCTAACCAGTTACAAGTACATTGTGACCGGTAACGGCCAGATCCGCGGATAGGTCGTGAACAGAAACCATGGATGGAATTCAAATGCAGGATGCAAGGAAACCTACGGGACAGCCAATAGGTTATGAAGTTCTCGGCGGCCTTAATCGCCTGTTCGCCGATGCTTTAGAGTTGATCTCTTCCACCTGGACTACGCAATTCGACGTTCAGGTTGACCTGGGTTTGGAGTTGGCATCGGTTCGTTCCTTCAGGCAGTTTGCCTACGCTCAGCAACCTCCATTCAATCTCTTGCAATTACGTAATCGCGCAGATCACACCAGTTGGTGGCTTGTTATCCAATCTTCTGCCGCTTCGGCATTGCTCGACCTGTTACTCGGTTCGAAGCATGCCGAGTGGGAATCTTTGCCACGACCTCTCAATGCCATTGAGTCAGAGTTGCTGACTCCGCTCTGTGAAGAGATCATCCATGTGATTGAAGATGTTTGGCGGCCGGTTACCGAATTAGACTTGTCTGTTTTTCAGTGGTTTCAGGATTTGCCGGAAATCGAAACAGACCTTGAAGAACTCCTCGATGTTGAAATGGTTTGCCTCAAATGGCGTTTGACGATTGGAAGTCATCAGTCGCAGATGGGGTTGTGCTTACCGGCAGGTTTTGTTTTGGCCTGGGCTAAGAAACTGATTCAGCATCATTATGGTGAATTGCCATTGGAACCACAGTACGAAGCGGTCGTTGAGTTTTCGACAGGCAACGTGGACTTATCTCAACTCGAAGTCGGGGGCGTTATCGAAACCGGGCATTCACCAGAGAAACCACTGAAGCTGACCATCACCAATGGCGACCAACATCAGGTACGACTTGGTGCGAAAGACGGAATGAAAGCGTTTCAGATTGTCGAGTAGTCCCCTTGGGCTAATTCGCATCAGCGGTTTCTAACGGTGGAAGCATCTCTTCCAATACGCCGCGACTTTTCGGCATCAGTAAGACGCCTTCGATGATCATCCAGACCTGCAGGCATAATGTACCAATGCCAATCGATCCTAGCAGGTAGTTCTTACTTTCATTGCCAGCAGCCAGCCAGCCGGTTTCATCGTTGAATAGCTGCCAGGACAACGCCCAGGCGGGCATAATCAGCATGATTCCCATCGGGATGGCAGCGAACCAGATCGGTTTGTTACGACGCCACAGGTAAAAGACGATCACCATGAAGGCCAGACCGGCGAGTAGCTGATTCGTTGCTCCAAACAGCGGCCATAACAGCAGACCTCCGGAGCCGGGACCCTTAGGACCGGGAACCATCGCCATCGCTCCACCCAGAATGACGGCCAGACCGGTTGCACAATATTTATTGTTCAATTGAGAGACACTGATGGTGGATCCGATTTCCTGAACGACATAACGTTGTAATCGTGTTGCTGTATCCAGCGTGGTCGCGGCAAAACTGGCAACCAGCACTGCCACGATTCCAGTTGCAAGCTCAAGGGAAATCCCCAGAGTGCTGATGAAGTTGGCGCCTCCTTCCACAAACGCTCCAACTTTTTGAGGTAAGCCAAATCCAGCCCAGGATCCATTGGCATCGTACTTAGTATGCCAGGCTGCGAGTCCCGTTAAATTAACCTCATCGATACCTTCTCCGTTGGTCACTCCCATGCCAACGCCTGCACAACAGGCCAGGATGACGATCACCGCCAGAGCGCCTTCGAGCAGCATGGCACCATAGCCAACGTATTGAGCATCTGATTCGGATTCGAGCTGCTTGCTTGATGTACCGCTGCTGACCAGACAATGGAAACCGCTGATCGCTCCACAGGCAATAGTGATAAACAGGAACGGCCAGATCGGCGGTGCGCCGGAAGGTAGATTTTCAGCCACTGCCGGAGCGCTCTCAATCAGGTCAGCCTGACCTGTTGCTGCTGCAATCAGCAGTCCTCCTACGAGTAATGCCAGTGCCACCATCAGTTGATGACTGTTGATGTAGTCGCGAGGCTGCAACAATGTCCAAACCGGTAGGATTGAAGCAATAAAGCAATACACCATCAGGATCAGCGTCCAGATCACGACAGCGTTCTCCCCAAAGGGTTGGATCTGATAGTGATAGACGCCAATATAAATGCAGAGGTATAGGACGCCGAGTGCGACAAGTGACGGGATGAGTAATCCGCCTCCTCGTTTATAGACGTGGTAGCCTATTAAGATCGCGATCGGAATTTCAATCCAAACGGAAAGCACGGCTTCCGGATAGACGTTGAATATCACAGCGATGACTAATCCGAAAATGGCTAAAACAACCGTGAGTGCTGAAAACAGGATTAATAAGAAAAGTAGTCGTGCGCGAGGGCTAATCAGGCGACCGGCCACTTCACCAACGGTCTGTCCCCGGTTTCTCAACGAGACAACCAAAGCTCCGAAGTCGTGGACGGCCCCGATGAAGATAGATCCGAGTACAACCCAAATGAGTGCGGGTAACCAGCCCCAAAACACGGCAATGGCCGGACCTACAATTGGCCCCGTTCCTGCAATAGAAGTAAAATGGTGTCCGAAGATCACTTCTTTTTTCGTGGGGACGTAATCCACACCGTCCTTCAGTTCGGCCGAAGGCACCTTGGCTTGCGGATCCAGCCGGAAAATCTTATGAGCAAGCCATTTGCCATAGGTGTGGTAGGCTACGATAAAGCCAACAAAAGAACCGACTGCGATAAGTAATGTTTCCATGGAGAGTGCTTTTTGAAGTACTTTTGAGGGAGGAAAGGCGAATTTTGGCCAGCTAGCATGCTGTTCCGGCATTTTAGCAGAATCTCCAGTTCTATGTCCCGCAGATACTTCACCCATAGCTAGCAAAACTCTTATAATGACCTCTTTCAAATTCAAACCATTACTACGATCTAACATGAAGCGTTTTTTCAGCTTGACGTGTTAGTTTGCCTATAGAAGGATTTTCACAGTGGCAGAACATGTTGTCATTATTGGAAGTGGCCCGGCAGGATGGACCTCTGCCATTTATGCATCTCGAGCGAGTCTCAACCCGTTGGTTTTTGAAGGAGCTGTTACCGAGGAAAACCGACAACAGGGTACGTTGCCGCTGGGGCAGTTGGCGCTGACGACAGAAGTCGAAAACTATCCTGGATTCCCGTCCGGTGATCTGGAAGGATATCTGGATAACTCCATCGAAAAATCCCGCCGACAGTACATGGCACCTCATATGAAAGAAGGTGTCAGTGGTCCGGAATTAATGGAATTGATGCGACAGCAAGCACTCAATTTCGGCACTCGGGTTGTTACTGATGATATTGTCGAGGTTGATTTCGACGTGCGGCCATTCAAATTGACAGCCCGCAGCGGCGACGTTGTGGAAGCTCACACGGTCATCATTGCGACCGGTGCCCGAGCTAACTATCTGGGACTGGATTCGGAAGAAAACTTCAAGAATCGCGGTGTCAGTGCTTGTGCCGTCTGTGATGGTGCACTTCCTCGTTTTCGCGAGAATCCGGTTGTCGTGATAGGCGGTGGAGACTCGGCAGTCGAAGAAGCTGATTACCTGGCCAAGTTTGCATCCAAGGTGCTGTTGGTTCATCGGCGAGATGAATTGCGAGCATCCAAAATCATGGCACAACGTGCGATTGATAACCCCAAGATCGAAATTCTATGGAATTCCCAATGTGTCGAAGTACTGGGCAATGATGAAACAGGAGTCACCGGGGCTCGCCTGCAAAGTACGGTGGACGACTCGACTCAGGAAGTTGACGCGACAGGATTCTTTGTTGCCATCGGACACACACCGAATACGAACTTCCTTCAGGGGGCTTTAGACATGAATGACAAGGGTTATATCGTCTGGACTCAGTCGCACCGTACCAACACCAGTGTCGAGGGCGTTTTTGCGGCAGGAGATGTGGCCGATGATTATTATCGTCAGGCGATCACAGCAGCTGGTACGGGTTGTCAGGCAGCTCTGGATGCCGAGCGATATTTGGCAAGTCAGGGACTATAGATCCAATAAATACAAATCAAACAACTGAGTTCATCAGTTTTGAATAGACTACTTCGGAGTGAACATAATGAGTGACCAAGTCGCTAAGAACAGAGAGATGATCGTCAAAGCCCAGCAGGAAGGTTTGGGTTCGACACTTCTGGCATATACAAAGCTTTCAGGGCCTGGTTGGCTGCAGAGTGCTATCACGCTGGGCGGCGGTTCGCTTTCAGGCGCTTTGTTCCTCGGTATTTTGACCGGAACAAATCTACTTTGGATTCAACTGATCATGATCGTCATGGGTGTGATTATGTTGTCGGCGATCAGTCATGTCACCCTTTCAACCGGGAAGAAACCTTTCGAGCAAATCAATACGCACGTCAATCCTGTACTTGGATGGGGCTGGTTGATTGCGACCTGTGCTGCCAACATGCTGTGGTGTATGCCGCAGTTTAGCCTGAGCTTTGCAGCTCTGAATAAGAATCTTTTACCGGATTTCGTGGAAGATACGATGAACGGCAAAATGATGGTGTCGGGAGTCCTGTTGGCAGCTGCTGTCTTTGTTCTGTATCTGAATAACAAGCAAGGCCGCGCTGCTAAAGCATTCGACTATATCCTCAAAGGAATGGTCGCCATCGTTGTTATTTCGTTTTTCGCAGCTGTCATGATTATGGCTGGTGACGGTAAGGTGAACTGGGGAGAAGTCTTCGGTGGCTTTATTCCTGATCTCAGTCAATGGTCCAGCCCCACAGGTGAATTGGCAGCGTTGATTCAGAGTCTTGGTGCTGGTGCCGGAGATTTCTGGAATGAAAAGATCGTGGATCAACAGAGGGCTGTCATTATTGGAGCGGCAGCCACAGCAGTGGGGATCAATATGACCTTCCTGTTGCCCTACTCGATGCTGGCTCGGGGATGGGATAAACCGTTCCGTGGAATGGCGAAGTTTGATTTATCTACGGGAATGGTGATTCCTTATCTGTTGGTTACCACCTGCGTTGTGATTGCCTCGGCAACCATGTTCCATGCCGGTGGCGAAGGATTTGAAAACACTCCACTCGCCAGTACGGATTTAGCACAAATGAAAGAGAGCGAGTACTACATAGCGGTCGCTCCTACTTTGGCGGCTCGTTTAGGCGAAGATCTGGAAGGGAAAGAGGGAGACGCATTAGCAGCTATTGAAGCTAAGATTGCGGCGATGCCAATGGCCGAGAAGCAACTTGCATCCTCGCTGGTCAAGCGGGACGCTTTTCAGCTGTCCAGTGCATTGGCTCCGATCTTCGGTGGCGGTGATGTTGGTAAAGACAAGGCCAGCCGGATTTTTGGAATCGGCGTTCTCGGCATGGGATTCTCGACCATCATCATCCTGATGCTGATTAATGGATACGCGTTTTGCGAAATGTTTAAGGTCGAGCAGGGCAGCAGCATGCATATGATCGGCTGTCTGGTTTCGGGCGTCTGTGGTGCGATTTGGCCTCTGGTTTGGGATGGCCCGGCTAAACTTTGGTTAGCCATCGCTGTTTCGAGCTTCGGATTTATTCTGCTGCCCATCGCTTATTCAACATTCTTCATGATGATGAACAACAAGAAGATTATGGGGGATGAACGTCCGGAAGGCGGGCGACGTGTCCTGTGGAATGTTCTGATGGGAGTCTCCTGTATCGTGGTAATCGTTGCGGTGATTGCAACAATCATGCAGAAGGTAGGAGACGAAAAGACAGGCAGTTTGGTGTTGGGCATGGTGGTGATCTATGTGATCGCGGTCATTATTGGTTTTCTTACCAAAAAGCCGGCGCCCATTGCCGTGGAGACTACAACAGTATCCGAATCTGAAACTGAAGTTTATAAGTAAGTCTCAATCTGGATTACAGGGAGGGAGCCTTGGAGAATCTAACAGTAAGTCAAGCTCGTTGTTCCGAGTCGATCGGAACATCGGCTCTGGTACAGGGATGGGTTCGTACGCGGCGCGACAGTAAGGGTGGCTTCAGCTTTATCGAAGTCAACGATGGTTCTTGCATGGGAAACCTGCAGATTATCGCAGACGGTTCGCTGGAGAACTACGAAGATGAAGTAAAACGCCTAACGGCCGGTTGCAGTGTGAGTGTTGAAGGCGAAGTCAAGGAGTCCGGTGGTAAACAGGACACGGAGATCTTTGCATCCAAAGTGACGGTGCATGGTTGGGCAGACCCTGAAGAGTACCCTTTGCAAAAGAAGCGTCACTCGTTCGAGAAACTGCGTGAATGGGCTCATCTTCGTCCTCGTACCAACACCTTCGGAGCCGTGGCACGCGTCCGTAACTGCATTTGCCAGTCCATTCATGACTTCTACCAGGAGCGTGGATTTTTGTATGTACATACGCCAGTGATTACGGCAAGTGATTGCGAAGGTGCAGGCGAGATGTTTCGGGTGTCAACGATCGATCCGGAGAATCCACCACGAGGTGACGACGGTGGCGTTGACTACACACAGGATTTTTTTGACAGACCAAGTTATCTGACAGTCAGCGGACAGTTAGAAGCGGAAATCTATGCCACCGCGTTAGGGAAGGTTTACACATTCGGTCCGACTTTCAGGGCAGAGAATTCCAATACCTCCCGTCATTTAGCTGAATTCTGGATGATTGAACCGGAAGTGGCGTTCAATGATCTGAATGACAATATGGATTTGGCGGAGGCCTTTCTGAAGCGGATATTTAGTGACGCGTTGGAAAAGTGTCCGGAAGATATGGAGTTTTTCAACCTGCGGATTGATGACACCGTGATCGAGACGTTGCAGAAGATTGTGGATTCCGAATTTGTTCGTCTACCCTATACCGAGGCAATCGATATCCTGCTGGCGAGTGGTCATCAATTTCAGTACCCGGTTGAATGGGGATGTGATCTACAGAGTGAGCATGAACGCTATCTCACCGAGCATCATTTCGATGGCCCGGTGATTCTGTATGACTATCCACGAACGATCAAACCATTTTACATGTACGTCAACGATGATGATAAAACGGTGCGAGCCATGGATGTTCTGGTTCCAAAGGTGGGCGAGATCATTGGTGGGAGCCAGCGGGAAGATCGGCTGGATGTGCTGGAAAGCCGCATGCGGGAACAGGACTTAGAACCGGAAGGCTACTGGTGGTATGTTGACCTGCGACGCTATGGCACCGTTCCTCACGCCGGATTTGGTTTAGGACTGGAACGAGCAGTTCAGTTTGTGACCGGTATGCAAAACATACGCGATGTGATCCCGTTTCCCAGAACGCCGGGAAGTGCCGAGTTTTAATCGGCGGTGGGATACTACCAGTTTATTTAGGAAATCGCTATAATCGGCGTTCAGTATGTGATCACTACAGAGTCCCGAACTGTGGTGAGTACAAAAAAAGTGGGCTCTTGTTCGCCGAAACAAGAACCCACCGATTTCGGGCTGATAAAGTGCTGGCATCCTGCCGTGCACTATAGACCCACAGCCACGAAATCAATATCGGGAAAACCGATGTTCAGGCTTTAGCGTGCCCACGCTTCTGAACGGATTAGGAACTGTTTTCACGTTTGTTTTATTTCAAAGCGGACAAATTTCATGACACAGATTGCAAAACTTGCCCTTGAAGACGGAACGGTATTTACAGGTGAAGCATTTGGAGCTTCCGGTGAAATTGATGGTGAGGTCGTCTTCAATACATCCATGACCGGTTATCAGGAAATTCTGACCGATCCCAGTTACTGTGGTCAGATTGTCACCATGACTTATCCAGAAATTGGAAACTATGGAGTCAATCAGGAAGATGTCGAAAGTGCAAAGCCGCATCTGGCGGGATTTATCGTCCGTGAAAATAGCCGGGTAGCTAGTAACTTCCGGAGTCAGGGATCTCTGGAAGATTACCTCAAAGACAATAACATTATCGCACTCGAAGGAATTGATACCCGGGCACTGGTTCGCCGCATTCGCACTGTCGGGGCACTAAAGGGTGTTCTTTCGACAGAAGATCTGGACGATGCAAGCCTGGTCGAAAAGGCTCGCAACTCAGAAGGGCTTGTTGGTCGTGATTTAGTCAAGGAAGTAATCCCGGAAGATAGCTGTCAGTGGGAAGAAGCCTTGAGCGAGTGGGCCAAGTTACCTGCAGAAGCTCCAGCCGGAGGCGAACAGGCTTATCATATCGTAGCACTCGATTTTGGTATGAAATGGAATATTGCCCGGCACCTCAAAGAACTGGGCTGTCAGGTTACCATTCTTCCCGGTACTGCAACGGCAGACGAAGTAATGGCGCTTAGTCCTGATGGTGTCTTTCTATCCAATGGCCCGGGAGACCCGGAACCGTTGGATTATGCGACTAAAACCATCGCCGCGTTGGTTCCTCAGGTGCCGGTATTTGGAATTTGTCTGGGACATCAACTGCTTTCACTTGCTTGTGGTGCGAAGACCTTTAAGTTGAAATTTGGCCATCGTGGTGCCAATCAACCCGTCCAGAATATGGAAGCGGGAACTGTGGAGATCACAGCTCAGAATCACGGATTTGCTGTTGAGGAAGAATCGCTGCCGGATCATCTGGAAGTCACTCACCGAAATCTGAACGACAACACGATCGCCGGAATTCGACATAAAGAGCACAATGCTTTTGGAGTGCAGTATCACCCGGAATCTTCATCAGGTCCGCACGATAGTCGTTATCTTTTCCAGCAGTTCTACGATAGCATTGCAACTTCTAAGAACGGCTAACCTGAATCTCTGCAAATCGTTGTGTACGTCCTATGAGCAGGAAGTCTAATCGGAAACGTGGCAAGCAGAAGCTACGACCCGGTAGTACTCGTGATGCTAATCAAAAACGAGTGCGTTCTGTTAAGCGGGAAGACGACGCGGTCAGCGAAGAAGGTCGTAATCCGGACCTGATGCAGGGGACTGAGACGCGGGCTGCTGAAGCAGTGACCACACTCTGGGTACTGAGTACGCTGGCGACCTTTGCTTCGTTGTTAGGCGCCCTGACTTTTTCTATCATTAACGCAGCGATGGGTGAGCCTGAACCAACACCCGGTGCGATGCAAATGCTTCCTCAGTGGTTCATTATGGTCGGGTCGATCACAGGGTTTTGCGGACTGCTGGCCAATTTCTTAACGATCCGTTTGCGGGATCAGCAGGCTCCGCACGTCGTGAAATTATTATCAGGTATGATCTGCGGTCTGGGGTTGGCTGTGGGCTTGTTCGTTAAATAACACGCCTCATCGCTATAATCGGTGCGAGCGGCACCGGTGGCGTCCACTGGATTAGTCTGGAAGCCGTGTTCTAGCGTTTTCAAAACGTAAATGTCGGGTTATTGTTGATAGAGCAGCGCAGGGATACTGCGTCGCTAGGTTACCACAATGTTGCACCCTATTTTTGATTAGATCAATGACTGACGAGCCTACGAGAAACCCGGAAGACGATTCACAACTCCAGCCAGGTGCAGAGTTGAATGCCGCGGCGGATGCCGATATGTCGTCTGCTGATCGTATGCCGTTGACCGATGATGTTCCGGATCACACAGAAAATCAGACGGAAACTGTGGAGTTTCAAGTCGATACGGCACAGCGTGTAAAGCGATTGCCGCCCTACATGTTTGGGCGGATCAATAATTTGCTTTACCAAAAGCGACGTGCCGGTGAAGATGTGATCGATATGGGCATGGGCAATCCCTCAGATCCACCACAGCAACTGGTGGTGGATAAGTTAGCTGAAGCGGCAGTCAACCCCCGGGTGCACGGGTATAGCAAGTCCAATGGGATCCAGAATCTGCGTCGTGAAGTTGCAGCGAAGTACTTGCGTAAATATGAAGTGACGCTCGACCCCGATGAAGAAGTCATCGTTTGCCTGGGGAGCAAAGAAGGTTTTAGTCATATGTGCCTGGCCTTGATGGGGCCTGGTGATACCGCGATTGTACCGGCTCCTTATTTTCCCGTGCATACTTATGCCGTGGCATTGGCCGGTGGGAATGTGATTTCGCTGGAAGTTAATGACAGCGAAAAGTTCCTGCAAAACGTTGCCTATACCTGTCAGCACCTATACCCCAAGCCCAAGCTTCTGATTATTAACTATCCCCATAATCCGTCCACGGTCACGATAGAGCAGGGATTCTATGATGAAGTTGTGAAGCTTGCCAGGCGTTATGGCTTTATGGTGATCAGCGATTTTGCTTATGCGGATGTGGCCTTTGATGGGTACCAACCTCCCAGTTTCCTTTCGTCTCCCGGTGCATCGGATGTTGGTGTGGAATTCACCACCATGAGTAAGGGGTATAACATGGCCGGATGGAGAGTCGGATTTTGCTCGGGCAACCGTGAAATGATCAAAGCATTGGCTACGATCAAAGGTTACTACGATTACGGTATGTTTCAGGCAGTTCAGGTTGCGGCCATTATGGCGTTACGTGAAACGGAAGAAGCCGTGAAGGAACAATCCATGATTTACCAAAGCCGCCGTGACGTTCTCTGTGAAGGTCTGGGACGTCTGGGGTGGGACTTTGAAGTTCCCAAAGCAGGGATGTTTGTCTGGGCCCGGTTTCCTCAACAGTGGCAGGACCAAATGTCGACAATGGATTTTGCGATGAAGCTGCTTGAAGAAGGTAATGTTGCTGTTAGCCCCGGCACGGGATTTGGAACAACCGGGGAAGGCTATCTACGGATGGCTTTGGTCGAAAACGAAAATCGCCTGCGACAAGGTGTGCGTCAAATCAAAGCTTGTCTGAAGTAAGGCTTAGGGCACTGGCTGAGATGCTCTCAGGTAGGCAAACAGGTCACGAATTTCCTGTGGCTTGAGCGTCTTCAGGATTCCTTCGGGCATGATCGAACGTGGAATGGCCTGCATTTCATCAATGTCGTCGCGATTAATGACCATGCGTTGTCCGTCGTTGCTGCGTAACACCACGACCCGATTATCCTGATCGTCAATGAATCCGGTCAGTGTTCTGCCGTCGAGTGTAAACACAGCATAGTTTTCAAATCCTTCCCGGATGGCGATGCTTGGATTAACGACATTCAGCAACATGTACTGCAGGTCATCCCGCTTATAGGTCGTTAGATTAGGTCCAATGTTTCCGCCATCGGTAAACAGTTGATGACACTTTCCGCAGTGCTTCAGGTAGAGTTGCTTCCCGTCGTAGGGATTTCCAGAGGCTTCTCCGATCACAGATACCAATTCATCAATACGTTTTTGGAGTTCTCCGGCAGATGCAGATGAAACTTTGCCAAAGTGTTTTTCAGCCTTAGCTTGCAGTGCTTTGTTGTCGAACAGGACAATCTTTAAAATGGACTCCTGTTGAATGGTATCTGCTTTAATCAGTCCTGTATCGAGTGAATCTAACAGCATTTCGAGCCAGGATTCACGACTGACCAACAATGTCTGAGCGACTCCCTGCGTTTCTTCGTTAAAGCGAGAATAAGAATCCAGCACGGCCAGGGCAATTTCGCTGGATTCGAAACCCTGCAGGGCTACTAGAGTTGCCTGCAGGACTGTTTCTGATTTTTCCTGTTTGATGATTTGCAGCATGACCGGTATAGCAGCGGCATGCTTGATTTGCCCCAGGACATTCACTAATCCAGCTCGGGCATCTGCATCACCATTAAGATCTGCTATATCCGTCAGAGCCTTCGTGATGGCGTCTTCCTGCCCCAGACGGACTCGCAGGATGGGCGAACCACCTCCGGCATTCCTAATGCCATTGAGTAGGTCTTCGGGAAGAGACGCCAGCGAACGACCTTCAAAGGACTCTTCAAACCCTTTTAACAGCAGACCTCTTGAATCGTCATCCGGAGCATTTTCGAAGAGCCATGTAAGCATATCCAATTCTTCACGTTTGCCGGACATGGCATATCGTTTTGCCAGGCGTTCAATAATCAGATCCTGAGTGATTTCCTGATTCCAGATGCTGGCGTCGTTGAATAGAGTTTTTAATGCAGCGTACTGATTTGCATTGGCTTCGATGGCCCACCACAGCATCAGCGGTACGTGTTTATCTCCGGCATCTTCGCCGTGGTACAACAAGGCCTTGGTCATCTCGGCAAACAACTGAGGGTCGACCCGCCGAGCAGTGGCAGCCAGCTGACTTCGTACATGAACGCTGGGTTCAGTGGCAATCGACTTAACCAGTGCTGCTTGGTACGACTCAGATAACTCGACGTGATCCGCAGCTAAACGGATAGACCAGCTCCGCACGATATCGTGCGGATTGCTGAGTGCCGTGGAAGCGATTTTCAAGTTAAAGTTTCCAGTGACCTGGTGAGCCCACAGAGCATTTAAGGCAACTAATTCGTCTTCGGAGTGTAGTAATTGGTGTAACTCGTTTTTGTCTTCCTTCGAGAGCTTGCGATTTTTAAGCAGGCGAATGGCAATTTGACGATGTAGACGAATGTCAGAATTGAAGAGGCCGAAGAGTTCCTGATTACTCCAGGATGCAACATTGAAGGACGCAGGCTTCCACGCTTCACTGGGTCGTAATCGGTAAATGCGACCATTGGTATTGTCCACACGACCCTGGAAGTGTGCTGCGTGATCAATTCGTTGTTCATAGAGATCAGCCACATAGATCGCTCCATCAGGACCGACCTGGATGTCGACCGGCCTGAACCAGGTATCGGCTGTCTTTACTGGATAGCCCAGATCTTCGGTTTTGAACGTCGACCCTTCTCCGGCAACATCACTGTAAACGACCCGACCCTGAATAGGCTCAATACCAAATAGTTTGTTTTGATAAGCCTCAGGTAAGGTTGGGTCCTGATAGATCACAAAGGTATGAGTGAACCGGGGAACCTGATTGTGTGTCATGGCCGGAAAGTAACCAAAGGCATAGGGGTTGGACAGTTGACCGTGCTTGGAGAAACCTTTGAGGTAATAGCCACCCTGAATGTAGTGGAACCCTCGGGTGTTTCCGCCGTTGTAACCGGAATAAACACGCCCGTGCGAATCAAATTCAACACCAAAAGTGTTACCTCCACCCTCAGCAAATATCTCATATTTTTTGAGTTGCGGATGGTATCTCCAGATACACTGTCCCATCGATCGGGTTGGCGTTTCTTCGGTCCCGTAATGTTTGATGTTTCCTGTCACGGTGGAACCCTGAGCGGCATAGAGCCAACCGTCAGGTCCCCAGCGGAGATTGTTAGCACAGGAATGCGAGTCTTCAATCCCAAATCCTTCGAGGATGACCGTGGGATCACCATCAGCCTGATCGTCTTTGTCCTTATCTTCGTAGAACAACAGGTAAGGTGGGTTGAGTACATACACACCGCCATCACCCATGGCAAATGAGGTGGCAATGCTCAGGCCGTCAACAAAAACGGAGTGCTTGTCAAAGATGCCGTCACCGTTGGTGTCTTCGTGGATTGAGATCTGATCCTGCCCGCGATCTCCATGCGGCGGTGGCAGTGGAGTTTTGTCGTAGACTGTACGCAGGTGCTTGTCACGACTCACAGCTTTAAGCCCGGCTGGGTTGGGATACTGTTTATATTCCATCACCCAGATTCTCCCCCGTTCGTCGAATTTGAACGACAGAGGTTGTGCGATGGCCGGATCGGTCAGGACGGCATCAATGGAGATCCCGGGAGTTGTTTCAAAGAGTTTTAGAGCATCGGCTGGTTTTTGTGGGCCACGGTCATCAGCGAGTTGTTTGAAGGACTCCAGTACTTCCTGAGCATCGGCAATCTGGTCATAACGAAAATCGTCTCGCCCTTCTTCTTTCCATTGAGTGTATTCTTCATTGTCACCTACAATGTGTTGCCATTTGCCCTTGGTGGAGATTGCTTGTTCTCCATCGGTGAGAATTGGAGCACCGACGTTAAATCCACCGCGAGGGTATTTACGGTAGACCCGCATCGCCAGCACGTTGTCCTGACCGGCAACGAAATGGTTGGCCGATACCGTATGTTTCTCATCTTCCCCCAGGCCACTTCGAAACTTCGGTGGCATCGCTCCAATGCTGGCAACTTTGACTCCATTGAGGAACACTTCCCGTGCATCATCGACTGGTTCTACATAGAGTGCTAGTTCTTTGCCGTCCCAGTTCGCTGGTGGCGTGACAATACAACGGTACCAGCGAAATCCATTCTCATTGGCACCGATTCGGGGTCGCGTCCAGTCGGCCGGGATATCGACAACGGTCCATTGAGGCGTGTCCTGTGCTTGCTCGTCCTGACCATGGGCGGCAGGGAGGTTGAATGGAAAGAGAGCAAGTAGGGTTAGCAAAAGTATACGGATCATTAATAAGCTCGTTAGTGGGTAGGTGGGATAATTCCTAATAGTCTAATCCTAACGGTTACGCATGTTCAGTTCACGTGGTAACAAATCTAAAAGATGCTGAATTCTTATGATTTGGTTACGCGATGTGCTGCTGCGAAACCTATTGTTTGAGTGAGAGAGAAACTAAGATTTAGTTCGCCTTGTGAGAGAGGCGAGAGAAGTAGGATTATGAATCGTAGCATGGCTCGGTTCGCACTCTGCCTGGTCGCTTTTTTATTAGGAGCGATGGTGGCACTTGGTGGCGAACCTAAAATTCGACAGTTGGAATTCTATTCACTGGCCCCGGACACTCAGGTTGTACTGAGAACGAAGTCCCGTGTGATTACTTTGGATATGGTGGATCCGGCCGAGGGCGAAGTCCTCATTCGTACCAGTTCAGATGGCGAGATTTTTAATGAACCTCGGACTGCGTTTCTCTTAGGTGCGACCAAGGGGAAGCAGCAGGGTGCTCTGTCTCTGGTGGAAATGGGCGTGGTGCGAGCAGGTTTGAAGTTAGAGTTGGGCCTGGGAAATCTGTTAGTGGCCAATCGCGTTCACACGAGTGAAATTACAAGCATAGAGCTGAGGTTAAAATAAATAGTGAACGCATGTACACTATTCTGGGAGTGTGTAAAAAAACGTGACCTGAGCTCAACGGCCGGGTCACGTTTTTTTGTTTGAGTCGGGGCGGTGGGATTCGAACTCACGACCTTCTGGTCCCAAACCAGACGCGCTAACCAGGCTGCGCTACGCCCCGTAAATGTGAGATTTAATTTACCCAGCGGCTATCACTTCGACAACCCCTGAAGAGATACGAATTTTTAAGCAGCCCGGTCCTGCTGCGAGCGTCCTCCGGTGAGCAGATTGAGCAGTCGTGTGAACTCGTTCGGGCTACTAAAATTGACGACGATCTTCCCCGTACCTTTCTCTCGTTCTACGATTTTGACGCGCGTTCCCAGAGCCAGTTTGAGTTGCTTCTCGAGCATCTCAACCTGAGCGGGGCGTGTTTTGGATTTGGCAGTGGGTTTCTTTTTACTATTCTGATTGTCCATTAATTTGCGATGGACGAATTGTTCGATGTTCCGCACGCTTAATGATTCACGCACGATCCGTTCACACATACTGATTTGTTCAAGTGCGTCGAGCGGCAGCATGGCTCGTGCATGACCGGCAGTAATCAATTGGCTGCGGAGTGCCTGCTGAACTTCCTCTGGTAATTCCAGTAGACGAATCAGATTGGAGATGGTGGAACGATCCACATTGAGTCGTTTGGCTAATTCAGCTTGCGTGCATTTGTGCTGTTGGATGTACTGCTTAAAGGAGGAAGCCTTTTCGAGTGGGCCGAGGTCCTTGCGTTGTAGGTTTTCAATGATGGCCAGTTCGGCTGCTTCTCGGTCAGTAGCCTTGCGAATGCGGGCCGGGATTGTCTTCCAGCCGGCCAGAGTGGCTGCCTTGAATCGACGTTCGCCGGAGATTAGTTGATATCGGTTTCCGGTCTGCCGCACGACGATCGGTTGAAGCAGGTCGTGTTGCTTCAGGCTGGCGGCGAGTGCTTTGAGTTCAGCCTCGTTGAATTGCTGACGCGGTTGGTACGGGTTTTCATCAATGCTCTCCAATGCAATGTTGGAAAATCCAGCAGGGGCAGAAACCGTCTTTGGTTTTGACGATGTTGATGGAGAGGGACTCTGTTTGGTGGGAGTCTTCTCGGTCGTGGAGTTGGACTTTGGAGGTTGTCCTAGCAGGTCTGCCAGGCCTTTTCCAAGGCGTCTGTTTTTACTCACGTTCTAATACCTCCATACACAATTCGGTGTACGCGCGTGCTCCACGACTTCTGGGAGCATAGTCAAGAATTGGTTTGTTGTAACTGGGAGATTCGGCTAACAACGAATCCCGGGGAATGACGGTGTCGAAGACGATGTCGCCAAAGAATTCACGGACTTCGTTGTCGATCTCTGTGGTGAGTTCGAGATGAGGATCATACATCGTAAGGACGATGCCCCCAAATTCCAGTTGGCTGTTTTCCTGGTGCATGACGTCACGGATGACGTGAATCATCTGCGTTAGCCCTTCCATGGCGAAGTATTCACACTGGATAGGCATAAAGACTTCGGTAGATGCTGCTAAGGCAGATTGAGTCAGAGGACCGACACTAGGTGGGCAATCAATGATGACGAATTCGTATTTCGACGTACTGTGACGTATATGTTCCTGGAGCTTATCACTTTCCACATACTTGCCTTCCGCCAATGCTGAGACATCCTGGAAACTTCGGCTACCGGGAAGTACATCTAAGTTTTCGTAATGAGAAGCCTGAATGGAGTTTTCCAGTGATTCGTTATTAACAATTGGGTGTCGATCGGTAGGGGTATGGCCTAAACCAGTGGTGGCATTACATTGTGGATCGAGGTCGATCAAGAGAGTGGCGCAGCCAGCCTGTCCCAGCCCTGCGGCAAGGTTAATGGAGGTCGTGGTTTTCCCCACGCCACCTTTCTGATTCGCAACACAAAGTATGCGAGTCACGCCAAAAGCCCCCCCTGTATAAGCACGGATAATAATGGTATTTTCCTACGCAGGAATTTTAATCCCTTCAGGGGTTTTAAGAGAATAGCAGATTCATCTGAAGGTCTCTTCTCTAAAGGTGGTCGGTGTTTCACGTGAAACATGATCTAGCCATCTCATGCGATGAACACTCGATGGTTGTTTCACGTGAAACATCCTGTAAATATTCCCGGCTCATTGTTTACTTATTGGGGAATAAGGAAGAATTGACATGCGTTGACCACTTTCCCTTACTGCTATCATCTCTACAATATAGGGCGTATTGAAAATACCGACACCAGCTAGCAGGTTGGTAGGTTTAGTAATGTGATGCAATCAAGGAGTGCAGATCGTGTCTCAGGTAGAACGACTATCCTATAAAGTAAAAGACCTTTCTCTGGCAGCGTGGGGCCGCCGGGAGATTATTCTGGCGGAAAACGAAATGCCCGGACTAATGGCATTGCGTGAGAAATATGGAGAAACCAAACCGTTGGCCGGAGCGCGGATTGCTGGCTGTCTACATATGACGATTCAAACAGCAGTGCTGATTGAAACCCTGGTGGAACTGGGAGCTGATGTCACCTGGTCCAGTTGCAATATTTTCTCTACGCAGGATCATGCGGCCGCAGCGATTGCTGAAGCCGGAGTGCCGGTTTATGCCTGGAAGGGAATGACCGAAGAGGAATTTGATTGGTGCATCGAGCAAACATTGGTTTTCCCGGATGGGCAACCACTGAATCTGATACTCGATGACGGTGGTGATTTGACGGCGATGGTACATGATCGATTTCCGGAATACCTGGCCGACATCAAAGGTATCTCAGAAGAAACCACCACAGGCGTACATCGCTTGTATCACATGTTCGCCAACGGTGAATTAAAAGTGCCATCGATCAATGTGAACGACTCAGTGACCAAAAGTAAATTCGATAATCTCTACGGTTGTCGCGAGTCCTTAGTGGATGGGATTAAACGGGCCACGGACGTGATGGTTGCCGGAAAGGCAGCTGTGGTTTGTGGTTACGGAGATGTTGGTAAAGGGTGCGCGCATTCGTTGCAACGATATGGTGCTCGGGTCATTGTGACGGAAATCGATCCGATTAATGCGTTGCAGGCATGCATGGAAGGCTTCCAGGTGATGACGATGGAGGAAGCCGCGCCGATTGGTAATATCTTTGTCACTACCACCGGCAATAAAGATGTCATTCGTGGCGAGCACATGGAAGTCATGCCTAACGATGCGATCGTTTGTAATATTGGCCACTTTGATACTGAGATAGACGTTGCCTGGCTGAATTCCAACTCGACCCTCTCCAAAGAAGAAATCAAACCTCAGGTTGATCGCTACACGTTTGAAGACGGACATTCCATCATTCTTCTTGCCGAAGGTCGACTCGTGAACCTGGGCTGTGCGACCGGGCATCCGTCGTTTGTGATGTCGAACTCGTTTTGCAATCAGGTGTTGGCGCAGATTGCATTTTGGACTGAGCCGGAGAAGTATGACATCGGAGTGCATTTCCTACCCAAGGAACTGGACGAAGAAGTAGCGCGATTGCACCTCGCCCAACTGGGAGCGAAACTGACAGTGCTCACTCAGGAACAGGCTGACTACATCGGTGTCTCGGTGGAAGGCCCGTTTAAACCGGATCACTATCGATATTAATCACGAGCGAATGTTCGCTGGATATTGTTCCACGTGAAACATGCTTGTGGTGCGACTGGCTCGCAAAGCGAGAACACTCACTTGAATGTTCCACGTGAAACATTCATTTGTTTTATGGTGGCACGCAACGAATATTCAAGAATGGGAATCAAACGATGGTTCAGATAGAAGCCTTCCGGGGTCTGCGATATGACCTGGCACATGTGGGTTCACTTAGCGACGTGATTGCACCTCCTTACGATGTCATTGATCCGGAATTTCAAAATCAGCTTTACGAAAACCATCCTGCCAATGTCATTCGCCTGATCCTTAATCGGGATGAACCCGGAGATGAAACCGGAGACGAGAAGTATCAGCGCGCGGCGCGTTACCTGAAACAATGGCAACGCGAAGGAGTGCTTTCGGCTGAATCGCATGCAGCCGTCTACGTGTACCATCAGGAGTTTACCTATGCAGGTACGACGTTTATCCGGAAGGGATTTATGTGTCGCATGCAGTTGGAAAAACTTGGTGAAGGGAATGTTTATCCGCATGAGGAAACGCACTCGGCAGCGAAAGTCGATCGGCTGAAGTTGTTCAATGCCACGCGTGCTAACCTTAGTCAGATCTTTGGAATCTATCCGGACGAAGCAAATCAGGCACAGTCGATTTTGGAACGAGCGATCCTCGGTAAGACTCCACTGGAAGCCACGGACCACCTCGGGGTTGTGCATCGCCTGTGGGTGGTGGATGATCTCCAGACGATTGGCGAGTTGCAGGCAAGCATGGGCGATAAACCGATGTTTATCGCGGACGGTCATCATCGTTATGAAACGGCGTGCAATTACCAGCAGCAGTTGCGAGAGTCTGGTGAGCTGACCGATACGCATCCGGCCAACTGTGTCATGACCATGTGCGTCAGTATGAATGATGATGGGATGATCGTCCTGCCAACACATCGTTTGTTTAAAGGAGTGCCTGCTTACGATTCAGCAATACTCATCTCAAAGATTGAGTCGGATTTCGATACGCAGGTTGTCGGTACAGGTACGGAACTTGCCAGTGCAGTTTGGGAGCAGATTGAAGTCGACGATGCTCAGGATTCTGTCGGGTTGTTTTGCCCAGTCGATGAAACCTGGGTCCTGGCTACGCTCAATACTAACGGGATGGAGAAGCTTGCCGAGGTAGCTAGTGATCGCACTGACGACTGGCAGGGACTGGGAGTCTCCATCCTACATCGCCTGTTGGTGGAAACGTGCCTGGGGCATGAAGCTCCGCCTAAGCCAAAATATGTGCACCTTGTGCAGGAAGTTGTTGATAGCCTAACAGTCGGAACAGATGATGATGGCGAGGC
>DEAW01000235.1:51057-51557 GCA_002348315.1 Planctomycetaceae bacterium UBA2972
GGATTCTGTCGGGTTGTTTTGCCCGGTCGATGAAACCTGGGTCCTGGCTACGCTCAATACAAACGGGATGGAGAAGCTTGCCGAGGTCGCTAGTGATCGCACTGACGACTGGCAGGGACTGGGAGTCTCCATCCTACATCGCCTGTTGGTGGAAACGTGCCTGGGGCATGAAGCTCTGCCAAAGCCAAAATATGTACACCTTGTGCAGGAAGTTATTGATAACCTAACAGCCGGAACAGATGATGATGGCGAGGCTTTCGGCCTGGCCGCGCTCGTCATGCCTGCCACGCTCGAACACATTCGTACGATCAGTAAAAATGGTGAACGGATGCCGGCTAAGAGCACTTACTTTTATCCGAAGCTATTAAGCGGACTGGTCATTAATAGTTTGGAGTAGTTTGGGCTAGCGAATTTCTTCGAACGCCTGGATTGCCCGGCTGGCAAAAGCCGAAACTTTGGCAGCATCCTTTTTGCCTGGCTCAGATTCAACTCCACTTGCC
>DEAW01000235.1:51653-63013 GCA_002348315.1 Planctomycetaceae bacterium UBA2972
AGATGATGA
The DNA here is from genome assembly GCA_002348315.1 of Planctomycetaceae bacterium UBA2972. Taxonomy (GTDB): domain Bacteria; phylum Planctomycetota; class Planctomycetia; order Pirellulales; family Pirellulaceae; genus UBA721. Next base: position 51,663 of record DEAW01000235.1, read on the forward strand.
TGGCGAGGCTTTCGGACTGGCCGCGCTCGTCATGCCTGCCACGCTCGAACACATTCGTACGATCAGCAAAAATGGTGAACGGATGCCGGCTAAGAGTACCTACTTTTATCCGAAGCTATTAAGCGGTCTGGTCATCAATAGCCTGGAATAGTTTGGGCTATCGAATCTCTTCGAATGCCTGTCGTGCTCGTCTCGCGAAGGCCGTGACTTTAGCTGCATCCTTTTTGCCCGGCTCAGATTCAACTCCACTTGCCGTATCTACAGCATCCGGACGTGCCAGACTTATTGCCTGAGTCACATTCTCATCCGTAATCCCACCGGCAAGGATTAAGCCATACCCCCTGAAGTGACTAGTAAAATCAGGGAATGATTTCCAATCCAGCTGGTGGCCTGTACCACCGTAGCTGCCTGGTTGGTAGGCATCAAGCAATAGTGCCTCGAGTGAAATATCAAATGTAGTACACGCGGCCAGATAATCGATCAGGGAGGTAGGTTCTGTATCTCTGCAACGCAGAGCTCGAATTAATGGAAGATGCGCGAGTTGCTTTAAGTAGAACGGGTCTTCATCTCCATGCAACTGAATGAAATCAAAAGCCAGTTCGTCGTGGAGTCTGAGAATAGTCTCGATTGATTCGTTGACAAACAAGCCGACCAGTTGGATTTCATCACCGACAGCGGAAACGATTTCCCGGGCCTGATCAGCAGTAAGTGATCTTGGACTGGGCTGATAGAAATTCAAGCCAATCGCATCCACTCCGGCGGCGACACACATTCTGGCGTCTTCCGGAGATGTGATTCCGCACACTTTGGTCTTAAATAATGTGGTCATGGATTATCGGGGGATGAGTTTCTGCCGTTACTTCTTCGCGAATCCTCATATTTTAACGCTTCAGGTTAGAAGATGGAGGAAATAGCGAGACTTGCAATCTGAGAAGTATCATTTTTCAGCTGTTCGTCAATACAGGCCGAAAAACAAAGAGAGGCAAGTTTGTGTTCAATACTGGACCATTTTAGGTTAGTTAGCCGGCAGGAAGCCACAAGCCATGTATGAATCATATTATCAGCTCAATGAGCGACCATTTATCCACGCTCCGAATACCGAATGTTTCTATGCTGGCGACTATGTACGTAACTCGCTGTCCCAATTGGTTCGTATTGTCACTCGAGGCGAAGGCGTTTCTTTAGTTGTTGGTCCAACAGGTACGGGGAAATCATCGGTATGTCAGCTGCTGGTCGAACATTTTCAGTTCAGCCATCAGGTTCTGTACTTTCAACACGGTAGTTTTTCCAGTCGCCATTCGTTTTTGGAAAGCGTTGTGCTGGCGTTGGGAATCGACAATGTACGAAACTCGGAGGCACAGAATCGTACTGCCATCCGGGAACATTTATTCGATCTGGATGAGCATCCACGATCATTGCTATTAATTATTGATGATGCGCATCAAATGAATTCCGACGTACTGGAAGAGTGCCGTCAGCTTACCAATCTCGTCTACAGCGGAGCTACCCGCGTCCATCTGGTGTTGTCGGGATTGCTGAAGCTCGAAGATGCCATGACGCACCCGTCACTCGCTTCGTTGAATCAGCGGGTAGTCCATCGATGTTATCTGTCAGCGTTATCAGGCATGGAATCACGCTGCTTGATCGGGGATTGTCTGGAACGCGCCGGTGGTAAGCTGGCCGAGTTGTTTACTCGCGATGCATTGCGCAAAATCTATGAATACACCGAAGGTGTGCCAAGAGTCATTGTCCAGTTAGTAGACCGGACGATGATGCTTGGAATGCAACGTGAACAACCGATGCTTGATACGTATGAAGTCGAGTTGGCCTGGGCTGACTTACAGCAGTTGCCCGAGCCGAAATCAGCGGAAGAACTGGAGCAGGTCCCGGCGCCAGCGTCCAGCGCGATCGAGTTTGGGTTGTTGTCCGAATAACCCGCAGGTAATCCAGTATGCCCATTGCGACAGTCACTGGTGGAGCAGGCTTTATTGGCTCTCATCTTGTCCATGCGTTGCTTGCGCGCGGATTTCACGTACGCGTTCTGGATGACTTTTCAACGGGACGATTGTCCAATCTACAGGACGTTTTGGAAGACATCGAATTGATTGAAGGTTCGATACTGGATGCGACTCCGCTGACAACGGCCATGACCGACGCCGAAGTTGTCTTCCATCATGCCGCTCAGGTTTCCGTTCCGTTTTCAATGCAAAATCCGGAGCGAACCCGGGAAGTCAATGGCGTCGGTACTCGCAGCGTTCTCGAAGCTGCGGCTGCGGCAGGATGTCGCCGGGTTGTGTATGCGGGATCGAGCAGCTGTTACGGAGATGTCGCCAATCCCGAGCAAACAGAAACAGACCCGATTGCGCCTATTTCTCCTTATGGCGAGTCAAAGTACGAAGGAGAAGAGCACTGCCACGCTTTTGCCGACTCGGGTCGTCTGGAAACAGTCGTCCTGAGGTATTTCAATGTCTTTGGCCCCGGACAGGATCCAGATAGCCCGTATTCGGCAGTGATACCAAAATTTATTACGCTGATGCTGACAGACCGGCCCCCAACGATTTTTGGCGATGGTCTTCAGTCTCGGGATTTTACATATGTCGAAAATGTCGTCGCCGCGAATTTACTGGCAGCCACGGCAGCAGGAGTTTCCGGTCAGAGTATTAATATTGCCAATGGGCGTAGTATTTCGCTTCTCGAGCTTGTCCGTTTGCTTTCTGATTTCTTAGGCAAGATCGTGGAACCTGAATTTGCCGATCCGCGTGCCGGCGACATCCTCCATAGTCGAGCAAATATCTCCAAAGCGACTTCGTTATTAGCCTACGTACCCGAAGTCTCGATCGAAGCAGGACTAAAACTAACGGTCGACTCGTTTTTGAGCACGACATCATGAAGCAATGGAAAACGATCGTTTCGATAGCGACTTACAATGAGCGTGAAAATATTGCCCGTTTGGTGGAAGCCGTTCGTAATGCTGTACCAGACATTCACCTTCTTGTGATCGATGATGGAAGTCCTGACGGTACAGGCGAGTTATGCGAGCAATTCGATCAGGAGCATGCCTGGTTTCACTACATCCAGCGTGGCAGCAAACAGGGATTGGGTACGGCGACGATTTGCGGTATGCAGTACGCCGTCGAGCAGGGGTTCGATCTTTGGATAGGAATGGATGCGGATTTTAGTCATCCTCCGGAGAGGCTTCCGGCGATGATTGAAGCCATCGGCCCGCGGGAACTTCCTGTTGCCGACGTGGTTATTGGATCACGATATTGCCCCGGGGGTGGCGTGGATGGCTGGCCTCTCAAACGCCGTATTATGAGTCGTTGTGTTAACCTCTATGCTCGTGTTCTGATGGGATTATCACCGAAAGACTGCTCCGGCGCCTTTCGATGTTGCCGTACCTTGCTGCTTGAGCAGTTGGATTTTTCCGGGATTCAATCAAGAGGCTATTCATTTTTTGAAGAGTTCCTTTGGCGACTCAAACGTCTCGGCGCCCGGATAGTTGAAGTACCGATTGTATTTGTCGATCGTGAATATGGCCAATCCAAACTGAATCGGTCCGAAGCCATTCATTCGCTCTGGATGATGTTTAAGCTGGGGCTGCGCAACTGGCTGCGACTTGGCTGATTTCGGGTTGATTTTGGGCTAAAATGTGAGTTCAACTGTCGCTGTCTGGGACTAAACTCAGACACCGTATGTCGCTCACTTTTAACCCTGAAAGAGTCATCATGAATCGCTTCCTGACCAGCCTACTGTTAATAATCATGGGATTGTCTGTTACGACTCCGGGAATCGCTCAGGTGTCAATTGAAATCGATACCGGAGATCAGGCACGCAAGAACACACCAGTGAAAGTAATTCTGCGGTCCAAAGATGCTCTGGCGGCCAGCGTGGCAAAGATCAACTTCAATGGTGTTCGTCTGAACGGTCAGATCACCGAATTGGGATTGGAGTCGTTACGGGAATTGGGAGATGACGATGTAGATCTCTCTAACTTACGGGAGCTACATTTTATCGTGCCGCAGTGGCCCGCCGAAACGAAAGTAAAGGCCACAGTCTCCTTCGGTTTAGCCGGCAAGGGTAACGAAGGTCGATTCCATTTTCAGGACAAAGCAGGTCTTTATACTGACGTGCTCTATGGCGAACGTCCAGTGATGCGGTACATGTACGAGGCATTGGACAATTCAAGTCCACAGCGGATTGGTGAGACCTACAAAGTTTATCACCATGTTTATGATCCCAACGGAAAACGCTTTGTAACCAAAGGCGCGGGCGGGTTGTTCCCTCATCACAGAGGGTTGTTTTATGGATTCAACAAAATCTCATACGTGGTGAATGACCAGCCAATGACGGCAGATATCTGGCACTGTCGAACTGGAGAGTCTCAGGCTCATGTCGAAGTCTGTGCTGAAGTCGGAGGTCCGGTTCTTGGACGGCATTTATTAAAGGTGGACTGGAAAGGTCGTGACGGCAAACCTTTCGCCACAGAATTGCGTGAGTTGACAACTTATCAAGTCGATGGTGGTGTGATGATCGAGTTTGCATCCAAACTGACTTCGCTAGTCGGCGAAATTAAGCTGGCCGGAGATCCACAGCATGCAGGATTTCAATTTCGCGGCTCCCAGGAAATTCCAGATAAAACCGCGGACCAAACTTACTATGTACGTCCTGATGGTAAGGGCGAACCAGGCGTATTTCGCAACTGGCCGGGAAACAAAGAACACGTCAATTTGAAATGGAACGCACTCTGTTTTGTCCTCGGAGAAGATCGACTCACCTGTTGCTATTTAGACCATCCGAACAATCCTAAAGAGGCACGGTTTAGCGAGCGAAACTACGGTCGCTTTGGGTCTTACTTTGAAGCCACCGTCACTGAATCCAGGCCACTGTATCTTAATTATCGGATCTGGCTGCAGTACGGTGAGATGTCGGTAACTGACATTGAAAAGGTCAGCAATGATTTTGTCTCCGGCCCGACCGTAACTCAGCACCCGACCGCAAATTAGCACCCGCCAGCAAATTAGCAATACTCCAGTTAAAACTGCATGATTGCATCGACAGAAAATGCAATCTAGAATTTGTTTCTAAACCCAATGAACACATCTCTATAGAGGTAGATATCAATGTCAGAAAACACTGGCGGCTCAATCGACAATGTAATGCAGGAAAGCCGGTTGTTTCCCCCATCCGAACAGTTTTTAGATGGGTGTACGATCAATTCAATGCAGGCCTATCAGGAACTCTATGATCAGGCTGCTGCAGACCCGGTGAAGTTCTGGGAAGATCTGGCCAGACAGGATTTGCATTGGTTCGAAGATTTTGACACGACGTTGGAATGGAAAGAGCCCTACGCGGAGTGGTTTGTCGGTGGAAAGACGAATGTGTCTTATAACTGTCTGGATAGAAACCTCGCAACCAATGGCGATAAAACGGCGATTATTTGGGAAGGTGAGCCCGGGGACATTCGGACGTTTACCTATAAAGAATTACACAGCGAGGTGAGCCGTCTGGCCAATGCCTTTAAGAAAGCGGGAGTGGAGCAGGGTGATGTGGTTTCTATCTACATGCCCATGGTTCCCGAATTGGCATTCGCGATGCTCGCCTGTGCTCGGATCGGCGCTGTGCACAGTGTAATCTTCGCGGGATTCTCGGCTGAGTCCATCGCAGATCGAAATAATGACGCGAACGCGAAAGTACAGCTAACGGCAGATGGTGGTTACCGACGTGGTAAAGTATTGGCGTTAAAAGAAATCGTCGATGAAGCCCTGGAAAAGTCACCCACCGTGGAAACCTGTATCGTCCTGAATCGAACCGATTCGGAAGTGTCGATGAAAGAGGGACGGGATATTTGGTGGCACGAGTTGTTGGAATCAGTTGATGATGATTGCCCGGCCACACCGCTCGATTCAGAATCACCCCTGTTCATTCTCTATACCAGCGGATCGACAGGAAAACCCAAAGGCATCAAACACACGACTGCAGGCTATAATCTCTACACCAAAAAAACGTTTGAGTGGGTGTTTGATATTCGGGATGATGACATTTACTGGTGTACCGCCGACTGTGGTTGGATCACCGGGCACAGTTACATTGTCTATGGTCCGCTGAGTGCCGGAGCCACCTGTGTCATGTTCGAAGGTGCTCCGAATTATCCGGCAGAAGATCGATTTTGGGATTTAGTGGAAAAGCATAAAATCACGATCCTCTATACCGCTCCGACTGCCATTCGCGCGTTCATTAAATGGGGTGACGAGCATGTTGAAAAGCACGATCTCAGTAGCCTGCGTTTGTTGGGAACTGTCGGTGAAGGCATCAACCCTGAAGCCTGGATGTGGTACCACGATAAAATTGGTGGCGAGCGATGCCCGATTGTCGATACCTGGTGGCAAACTGAGACCGGTGGCATCATGATGAGTCCGCTACCTGGGGCCGTACCAACAAAACCTGGTAGCTGCACGAAACCGCTCCCGGGTATTCTCCCGGCAATTCTGGACGAGACCGGTGAAGCTGTTGGAGAGAATCAGGGTGGAATGCTGGTCATGACTCATCCCTGGCCAGGAATGTTACGCGGGATCTGGGGAGATGACGAACGATACAAGGATCAGTACTGGTCGAAGTTCCCGGGGAAATATCTCGCAGGCGATAACGCTCGCTGTGACGAAGACGGTTATTACTGGATCATGGGGCGTATTGATGATGTGATTAACGTCTCGGGACACCGCCTCAGTACCATTGAAGTAGAAAGCGCTTTAGTGAGTCATACCAACGTAGCGGAAGCCGCAGCGGTAGGGCGAAAGGACGATATCAAGGGGCAGGCCGTAGCTGTCTTTGTGACGCTTGTCGATGCCGAAGCTTCTGATGAGATGAAGCAGGAACTGAAGCTGCACGTCCGTAAGGAAATTGGTGCTCTGGCTCAGCCCGATGACATTCGTTTCACCAGTGCTCTTCCTAAAACTCGAAGTGGCAAAATCATGCGACGATTGTTGCGAGATATTGCTGAGGGGAAAGAAGCTGTTGGAGATACGACGACGCTGGAAGATTATTCTGTGCTGGCGCAATTGCGAGCTAACGACGAATAATTCACCACTTACCTCTCAAAACAAAAAGCCATTCACTTACAGCAAGTGAATGGCTTTTTTTGTTGCTTGGTATGCGTGTCAGCTTAAGGTCCGACACCGACGGTGGCATCGCCTTCGTTCTGTTGGGTTGCGAGTCGACGGTCAGCTTCCTGCCAGATTCGAATCATCTCTTCAGGCTCTTCGAAATTCAGATAGGTGGGGGCTTCGTTGGCAGCGACTCGCGTCGCCATGCCGGCAATTCTCCAGCCTTCCGGTTGCTGACGCAGAATCCAAATGATATCGAACTGATGTGTTAGTCCATCTTGGCCGGGCTCTTTCCACAAACTAGTGACATATGCTCCACCGGATACGAGTTCAACTCCGCCTACTTCAAACGAGGCATTGGGCGAACCGGGGCTACGAACCACGAGATCATGTTTCTGAGTTTCCTGTTTGGCACGTGTCGTTAATAAATCAGAAATTTCTGCATCCTTGCCGAGTTGCAGGGCAGTCAGAAAACTTTGCACGATAGACTGCGGAGTAGTAGTTGTTGTTGCGGTTGTCTCGGTGGAAGGGACGGCAATTTCGGAATCTGTGTCAGGTAATTCCGTGGTCAGTGTAACCTGAGGAGCCTGAGTTTCGGTGTCTGGAGTGGCAGTTTCCGATGGTTCCGATGAATCGGAGCAACCTGCAGACAGTAACAAACATCCGGAAAGACAGATGGTCCAGTAGAAACGGTTGAGAACGCGCATGGGTCTCGCCTTCATGTAAATACAGTTAAATCCTGAATTGTGCCGCATAGTTTGGGAAAAATACTCAATTCTGTAAAGACGAATACCATTGAATGCCGAGGATGATGTTGGAGCGCCGTCCACATCCCACGAGTGGCGGTTTGTGATCTTTTGACCCATGAATAATAGGTAAGGAACCTAACAATGAAGCGTTTTGGCGTAAGCGGATTGGCTTTGCTGATGGCGGTGACGCTGGTCGTCACAGGCGCAGTTCAAGCTGACAATGACTCGAAGAAACTCATCAATTTCTCGATACCAAAAATCAGTTTGAAGAAATCAGACTGCTGTGAAGACGAAAAAGAATGTTGCGATAAGAAGGAAGCTTGCTGTTCTGCAGGAAGTAAACTTCTGAGTCGATTAAAGGGTTTGGTTAAAAAGGCTGAATGTACCGGGGAAGAAGACTGTCCCGTATGTAATGCTAAGAAATTGACTGACAAAGCCGCTGGTACCGCCAGAAATCTGACTGGTAAAGCTGGCGAAGTTGTCAAAGATGGTGCCGACAGAGCGAAGGAAACCGTAGGTAAACTTCGTGCTCGCACCGAAAAGGTGATTGAGAAGATTAAGAAGTAGTCCACTCAATCCAACGGACCTAAAAACACGCTGTGCCTGTTTTCAGACACAGCGTGTTTTTTTATTGCCGTGTTTTGTTATTGAATTGGCCAGACCAGACGGTGACAGGAATTACGCCAGCGTCTTTCTGAGAACGTCCAGATAATGTTTGGATTCTTTGCGTGGATCACCTGCCTCTTCGTATTCCAGTACAACGAATCCTCGATAAGAACTGTCTTTGAGAATCTTACCCAGACGATCGAAATCGGTGGGTGTCACGTTACGTTCTGCGTCCCGCGTGGCGACCTTTACCTGAACGTTCATGGCATACGGAGCTACTTCAGCCAACTCGGCATAGACATCTTCACTCGAAAAATTACCGGTGTCCAGATTGACTGCAAACCACGGGCTTTGAACGTCATTGACAAAATTCATCAATCCTTTGGCTGTGGAGGTTGGTCCACCGTGGTTTTCCAATGCCAGGAAAACGCCTTTGGTGCCGGCGTAGTCACAGCATTCTTCGATGGCCGATACCATCAATTTATGGGACTCGGCTTCAGTCTGCCCCGTTTTTGCATGTCCGGCAAAAATGCGAATCGCAGGAGCACCCATCACGGCAGCATAATCGACCCAGGTTTTCACGTAGTCGATCTGTTCCTGACGTTTGGGGTCGCCTGTGGGATGCCCAAAGTCGTTGCCGACTGCCGTGCCGGAAATGGATAATCCTAATCGGAAACAATGCTCTTTAAGTCCGAGCAGGTATTCAGCAGTCACTTTTTCGGGGAAGTAGTATGAAGTTAGTTCTGTTCCTTCGAGTCCAAAGGCCGCACAGTCGTCAATGAAATCATGCAGTGTCAATTCGGCTTTATCGCCCTTGAGTAAATTGCGGTAGCTATAGGCAGCTAGCGAGTACTTAAACTTAGCTTCCCCATTGCGTTTAATGGGGTCGATGGCGTGCGACAGTGAGGTGAGTGAGGTAGCTGTGACAAGTGCGGCGGAGCCTGTAAGGAAATGTCGGCGATGGAAACGTCCGAACGCATGGGTGTTTGAATTCATGATGGTTGATCTTTTATCTATAAAGTTCTATTTGGGGTCAATTCAGTGTAATCAATTATTTACCGGTAAACAGTTTTTGTAATTCCGGCCAGCTCAGTGTATTGGCAACATGAGCTGCTGTCAGGCTCCCCCGCCGCGCCTGTTTCACTCCGTATTTCAATACATCCAGTCCCGGAATCTTATGAGCATCACTGCTAATCACAATTGGAATTCCTCGTTCCCGAGCCATCGCACAGTGCACATCGTGGAGGTCGAGTCGAGCTGGATTGGCATTGAGTTCCAGCATCTTGCCGTTTTCTCTGGTAGCCTGAAACACAGCTTCCATGTCGACATCATAGGCTTCGCGTCGATTAATAAGTCTTCCGGTTGGATGCGCGATAATGTTGACATGTGGATTTTCCAACGCGCCTGTGATTCGATCGGTGATCTGTTCACGTGATTGTCGTTGGCCGAAATGTACTGAAGCAATCACCCAGTCGGCCTGCTCCAGTACGTTGTCGGGTAGATCCATTGGACCGTCTTCAAGGATGTCGCATTCAATTCCCTTGAGTATTAAAAAATCGTCCCTGCGAGCGGCATTGATTGCATCAATTTCTTTCCACTGCTCCAGCACTCGCTGAGCGTCCAGTCCATTGGCAACCGAGACGCGTTGCGAATGATCGGTGATGGCAATGTACTTCAAGCCTCGTTGTTTGGCCGCGTCGGCCATCTCTTCGATGGAGGATTTTCCATCGGTGGCAGTGGTATGCATATGCAAATCGCCCTGGATTTGTTCGACTTGGATTAAGTCGGGTAATGCATTGCTGGCCGCTAATTCAAATTCAGTCCGAGCTTCTCGTAGTTCAGGCGGGAAGCAGGGAAGCTTCAATGTTTGGTAGACTTCGTCTTCAGACGCTCCGGCAAGATACGTTTCGGTGTCACCGTCGATCTGGAAGATGCCATACTCGTTAATCTTCATTCCCAGTTGTTTGGCACGGCCACGCAGTTCGACATTGTGATCTTTCGATCCGGTGAAGTACTGCAGAGCCGCCCCGAAAGCTTCGGCTTTAACCACTCGCAGATCTACTTGAAAACTGTTACCAACCCGGATCGACATCTTCGTCTCTCCTCGCACAATCGTTTGCTCAAGATCCGGATAGCCCGCAAAGTGCTCCATCACTGCTTCAGCATTTTTTGAATCGACAAGAATATCCAGGTCACCAACGGTTTCTCGTCCACGTCGATAGCTGCCGGCAAATTCCAGTTGCTCGATTCCCGGGCAATGTTGGAAGTGCTCCCTGAGTGAATGAGCCAGCTCGTCTGCGTCAGCCCAATAGATTCTCTCATTGGCAGCCGCAGCGATGGCCATTCCCTCGAGAATACTTGTCTCTGTTTTCGCAGCAAACCCCTTGAGCTTCCGGACTTCACCTGCTTCGCAAGCGGCCTGGAGTTGTTCGAGTGTTTGGATGCCGAGTTGTTGATAAAGTGCAGCCGCTTTTTTGGGGCCGAGTCCGGGAATGCGTAGAATGTCGAGTACGGTGGAAGGGACGGTCTCGAGAATCTCGTTGATCTCAGCAATTTCACCGTCCTGGACCAGTTGAGTGATTTTTTCTGCGACTCCTTTACCGATGCCGTCGACTTCAAGTAATTGCGATGGGTCGCTCGTTACCATCGTTGCAAAGGAATCCGTCGAATCCTTCACGACGCGGGCCCCGCGGCGGTAGGCTCGAATCTTGAACGAGTTGGCACCTTGAAACTCAAGCAAGTCTGCGAGTTTGGTGATCTGAGCTGATATCTTCCCGTTTTCCATGGCTTCTTTTCCGTTGGAGACGTTTTACCAACAACCTGGTAAGGAAAATTATAGTGGAAAATGGATGGAGAACTGATAGCAGCTGTTTCGTAATCCAGCCTTTGCGAAAAA
>DEAW01000235.1:63407-84674 GCA_002348315.1 Planctomycetaceae bacterium UBA2972
TACATAACGTGAGAGAGCACAGTCACGGCAACTGAGTTTATCCCTTGAAAAGCTGACGCGGGAGTTAGTTTTTCAAGGCCTCACGGATTAACATCCGGCAGGTATGTGAGAGTATCTGCTAACCAGCATTCAGCGGCGGAATAATCCTTACAAACGTAATATTCCGTGAAATGACCTGCAATGCGAAATTGCTTCTTGCCAGTGGTGAGAGTCGCTAGTCAAACTGAATGTAAGGGCGGCACTGTGAGAGGTGCTTTTTAGAAGCTCAACGCGAAGAGAGAGAGAAGTAGTATCATGAAGAATAAGAAGATCCTGATGGTTTGTACCATCGCAGCAGCATTCCTAATAGCGCGTCCGGCAGACGCTCAGGTATTGGACTACCTAACAGGTAAAAAGCCAATTCTTAAAGTACACACTCCTGAAGAGCCGGAAGGCAAAGTGGAAGTTCGTAAACCTTATTCTGTAGGGGCCGAAGTCATCAATCCACTTAACCTGCTTTACCCTCGTCAGGTAGTTGTGGATTACAAAAAAGAGACTCGGTACGAAACCAAATGGGTTAAGGTTCCGACCACTCTGTATCGTCCGGCACTTGAGCTTGGCAATAAACCAGGTGAAACCGTTTTGCTCAAACCAGTCGAAACCTATACCTGGCAACTACGACAAGTTCCGGTGGAAAGCTATCGTCCGGTTTTAGAGGCATCAGATAAGAATTTAATGTCACGTGTCTACGTGCCACGGCTTGGTGATGTTTTGGAACCAATCCTACCGCGCTGTGCACTGCCAGCCGGCGAAGCGACCGCGAAAGAAGACGATACATACTATGACAAACAGCAGGTCAAGCCAGCCGACACGACCCTGGAAAATGTTGAACCAGCTGATACTCGGCCTCAGCTGAACCCGGAAGCCCTCAAGCAACCGGCCGATGACCAATCAGAACGTACCGAAGTCCAAAAAGTGGAAACGCCTTCAGCTTCTGAAGACGAGGAATCTGTTTTGAAAAAACCGATCGTCAATCCGGCTCCGGCTGAAGCAGCCGCGGATAAGCAGAAAGAGGCTGCACCTGCTAAGGATCCCAATGCCCCGATTCCGGACCCGGATGCCAAAGAAGCGGATGCAGGGGAAGAAGCTCAGAAAGCGGACGCGACACCCAGGTTGATCAACCCGCTTGATAAGACTGCTCAGGGTAAAACTCCAGTGATTGGCGAACGCTATGTAGTTCCCGCTTCCATTTCCAGCCGTCCTCGAGTGATCGTGATTGATGACGAAGGATGGACACCTGTTAAATAAAACATCTCTCTGTCAGCTATCTCAATTTGGCTGACGAGGATTCGCGTTAACCGGTAGTAAACTAGCCATTTATTGCCGGTTTTTTATTGCGCCGTTGATGATAGAGATCGTAGCAGGCAAAGAGCATTTCGCGACAATCGGGAGCATGTTGGCTGAAGAGCCTTGCAATATCGTCCTCGGTTATTAGCGGAACAAAGCTCTGGTTTTGTTGCAGCCTGGCTACGATTGTCTGCATCGTTTCCAGATCTGGCATCAGCGTGAGTAACGGTTGGAAGCCATGGGTTTGATGTCCAATAAGGACTAGCCGAAGTTGCATACCACGGGCAAGTCGCTGGGCCTTGCGACGTTGTAAAAAAGATAACTGTTCGTATTCGTCCAGAATGACGAGGCTGCCGGGCTCGAGTGGATGGAAGAGTCGTTTGGAGATTCTCGATTTCCCACAGCGGATGAGTTTCCCGGTAATACCCTGATCCCGGGCGTGTTGTAGGAGCGAATGAGCAAGCGTCGTCTTGCCAGCCCCATGCGGACCAATGATTTCGTACGTCTGATCGTCGGCGCAGATCTGATGAAGCAAGTTGGGTATTGATTGGCCAGCAGGGCAAAGGAATCCCATTTCATCCGGTCGTATCCAACGGGTTTCAAACGGATTGATGAATCGGTCGGTGTTAGCTGGCGTGTTTGGCATTCAGTTGGAAGGGCTGAGAGTGACTGAATTCCCGAACAGGTGCATCATCGAATTGAACGACAATGCGAACACGGACACACCAGATAATGTTGAGATTGGTGCCGGTATAACTCAGAGGGCTTGGCGGTAATTCGGTTGAAAAATGTGCCAGAGGCCGGAGGTCGGAGTCCCCGAAAGGGGACTTTTGTGTTCGGCGTTCGTAGAAGTGGATAGCATCTTCTTCGTCTCCTTTCCCGGTGGTGTACCACAACGTGGAGACTTCGACGCTCTTGAGCTCCTCTCGGTCGATGGCATCAATCTGATACTCACATTCCAGTTTATCTCCGGGATAATATTCCCGACTGGCGTGGTTGAGTCGAATGCTGATTAACGGGTCAAATCTCATCCATCGCTCTCCTGCGGTGAGTCGAAGGCGGAATGTGGAGGGTGCACAATCAGATTAAACGTACGTTGGATTTCAGGCAGATCTCGATAACGTCCGATGGAAACAAGTTTCCATTGCAGGCTGTTATAGTGTCCCTGAAAGCTGTGCATCGCATCGTTAGGTATATGAATAGAAAAGGTTTCTGTGAGTGGAGTGTTGGGGGTGATTTCGAAACGCCGCTGTTGAAAAACTCGTTCACGGATGACTTCGTGGGTTTCAGTTCGAACATCCGTTCCCTGATGAAAACTTGTAATCTCTTCACAGACCAGAAAAACACGTAGCGATCGAACGTGTAGCATTCCACTCTGCAATGCTGCGACTTCATAGGATTGGCCCGGGTAGAGTGGTTGAGCGGATATCTCGATTTTCAAAGGGTCAATCGTTATACGTCCCTGAAGTTGCGCTTTTAGGAATTTTCCTGCCCAAACAGAGAGCCCGATCGAAGGTGGTAGTGATAGTACAGGAAGCCACCAACTGAAGTGGATACTGTCATCGCGTCCGAGATACTGGTCGACCGAGTAATAGATGAGGATGAGCGAGACGCAGACCCAGATGGAAAAGAAGATGATGACAGCCAGTGTCTTAACGGGTTGTCCGGTCGTCATGGGCAGTCGCCATTTTTGTTCCGTCCCCCGGCTTGTAAGGATCGTGTCAAACATCGGAACATTGGGGAGCCGCATTCTGCCGCGTACTCGTTTGGATAAATCAAACCTGGTGACGTTGCGTTGGATCGAAAACTTTAATCCGTCTCCCATGCGGCTGCGCATGACCGAGCGAATCAGGCCCTGCGCGCCAAACACGACAAAGGTCAGTACAACCGTACCCATCAACCAGATATCGACCGTGATTTGAGTTCCGGCCTGCAACGCTTTGGAGATCAGAGTAATGCCTGTCACAATGCCGAATGCGAGTAGCGTCAGGCTAAAGGCAAAGTCCCCCCACATCCCAATTCTGGGAGAAACACTGTGGTGACTACCACGTTTCTTTCCAAGTAGACGGAGGAGAGGTCGAGCCAAGGGAACGTAGCTTTCTGTCTGAACTAATAAATACTGCTCTTACTATTTCAAATCTAAAGCAGTTAAGGAACCTGAGCGACCCTGATTATTTCGAAAAAACAACTGCCCCTGAGAGAAAGCAGGAAAGCTTCGTGTGGTCCCCCCGGAGACGGTTGCCCGAGCCAGTTCGTTGTAGGCTTTCGGATTGGCCTCGACTAAGACCAATTCACCTTCATTGTTGAGTGCGATGATTTTGTGACCAACGAGTATGCAATGGGCGACTCCGAAACCGGACTCTTCCCACATCACCTTACCGGAGTCAACGGCGATACAACGCAAAGCGGCCACGCCAATATCTTCGCGTCCGTGAGTTCCAAACAGAGCGCCTTGATGTAAGAGGCAGGTCGAGTACTGACTGGACATGATATTGTCACCATTCCACTTACGAGTGAGCTTCTTTCCATCAGCAGAAATCTCATGAAGCTCAGCACCGATACCGTAGCTGGCAGAAAGAAAAAGTTTGTTTTTGAATGCCAGCGGAGTGGCTCCGTTGACCGTGGGTCCCTGTTTACCGAACGGAGTTTCGAAAACGAGGTCACCGGTGTCGGGATCGAGTGCCAGTGCTTTCATACGAGTGATGAACAGAGCATGGAGTTTGTCATTGATTTGGATCGTGGAGGGAGACGAATAACTTGCCTTTTCGTCAGTGGCCTTCCAGAGGGTTTTGCCCGTCTTAATATCGACGGCCACAATCCCGGCATCCGCTGCGCCGACGTTTACGAGTAGTTTGTTGCCGAGCACGATCGGACTACTACCGGCTCCAAAGTAACCATCGGGAGCCTGATAATCATCGTTGAGCGCCCGGCTCCAAAGGATTTTACCGGTTGCCAGTGTCACACAATGTAAGTCCCCTGCGGCACCATAAGCAAAGACATGCTCTCCGGCAATGACCGGAGTGCTTCGTGGCCCCTGATCTGAATTGTAGCCGCCACTATAGAATGCTTTGAAATCCTGCTTCCATTTCAGCTTGCCCGTTTGTCGGTCTAATGCTTCCAGTCGTTCGCTGCCGTCGACTCGATGGAAAATAACGACGAGGTTTCCGGAAACCACCGGGCCGGCAAAACCCATACCCAGTTCATGGCTCCAAAGTTTTTTGGGGCCGGTAGATGACCAGGCCTTAAGATCCTGTTCGTTGTCGGCAATGCCTGTGCGATGAGGTCCAAGTCCCTGTGGCCAGTCGCCCGCGAGAACATTGAATGTGCAACAAAAAAGTATGGCCAAAGTTGTGATACGCATACCGTTAAAGGTCTCCCTGAAAAAAGATTTCCTTCAGTGTAACGGAAGTCACCGGAAGCAACAAAAAACGGCCAGAATGCAAAGGCAATCTCTGGCCGAGTGGTTTCATCAATGGAGTGAGCTGCAACGACTGAAGTTAAGCAATTGCTTCTGCGGTGGGAGGCTTGGGAGCGGTTCGGAAGAATCCAATTTCTTCGAGAGCACCATAAACTTCTTCGAGTGTCTTGCCGCCGAAGTTGGAAATGCTGAGCAAGTCAGCCGGCGTGGCGTGCAGGAGTTCACGAACTGTGAAAATCCCTTTTTCTTCCAGACAATTAGTCGTGCGAACGGTTAAACCAATTTCGGCTGTACTAAGTTGGAGCCGTTGTTTCATTAAGCGACGTTGTTCGTCGGCAGCACTAAGTGGAATACGAGTCATTGAAACCTCCCTGTTATGACCTGAGTAACCTTCCCTGGTTACTACTGTTGCGCCTTTCTTCCAACCACTAAACATCCCGTGATTTGGAAAGACAGAATATACTCGAAAGCCACCTCGGATTTCCAATTAATTTTTGAAAAACTTTTTAACCTGCTAGCACATTCATTCGTTGGTTTGGCGGAGTGATGACTCGCCCCATCGATAGGATAGCTTTATAATGTTGCGAAATGGTTTGACTCTGCCTTCATGGATGAGAAGCGTAACGAACGATGCAAGTAGATATTCTATCTTCTTTGACTGAGACTCAGCGGGAAGCCGTGACTCATATTGACGGTCCTCTGTTAATGCTCGCTGGCCCGGGGAGCGGGAAAACACGCGTCGTCACTCATCGCATTGCGTATATGCTGACACAGGGAATTAACGCGCGCAATATTCTGGCGTTGACGTTTACCAACAAAGCGGCTGAAGAAATGAAGCTGAGGATTGACCGGTTGGTTCCAGGGCAGAGGTTGTGGATGGGGACATTTCACAGTTTCTGCGCCAGACTCCTGCGTCAATACGGCAATCTGGTGGGGCTGGCAGATAACTTTTCTATCCTCGATACCAAGGACTCGAAAAAAGCCATTCAAACAGCTATCGATGAAGCGCGTCTGGATCTTTCTCACGCTTCGTTGGATACGATCATCTGGGAGATCAGTAACGCCAAAAGCAATCTCCGTACATCGGAAGAATACGAAAGGGAAAGTGGCAGTAAATTCAGTGGGGTCTCCGAGATCACCAGGCAGGTCTACCCTGTGTATGAAAAGTTCTTACTGCGTTCCAATGCGGTGGACTTTGATGATCTGCTGCTTCACGTAGCCGTGATGCTTCGTGATCATCCCGAGTTACGTCACGATTTGGATCAACGTTACAAGTACATCATGGTGGACGAGTATCAGGACACGAATCTGGCGCAGTACGCGATCGTGCGGGCCTTATCGTTGTCAGACCAGAATCTCTCGGTGACAGGGGATCCGGATCAGTCGATCTATGCCTGGCGTGGTGCCAGTATTTCCAACATCCTTGAGTTTGAAAAGGATTATCCCGAGGCTCGGGTGGTACGGCTTGAGCAAAACTATCGCAGCAGCAAACGGATTCTCAACGCTGCGGATTTGTTGATTTCCAATAATAAACAGCGAAAACAAAAAGTACTATTCACTGAAAACGACGAAGGTGAGCCGGTAAAGCTGGTTTGCTTTCCACATCCCAATGATGAAGCTGATGCTATTGCTGCTCGCATCGCCAGTGAAGTTCAGCGAGGCAAGCGGTCGTTGCGGGACTACGCGATCTTTTACCGAGTCAACGCGTTTTCACGTCCTTTGGAACATGCCTTGATGAAACAGGGGATTCCCTATCAGGTAGTTCGTGGCCTGGAATTCTTCCAACGCAAAGAAGTAAAGGATCTGCTGTCGTATTTGCAGTTAATCAATAATCCGGCCAATGACGTTGCTTTTTACCGAGTGGTGAATTTGCCGGCTCGTGGTATTGGTAAGAAATCACTTGAACATGTCATTAATCACGCTCAACGATATCAACTCACCATGCTCGAAGCCTGCCGTGAAGCCGGCTTAATCGAAGCCCTGTCCAAACGCGCTGCCACGGCCATCAATAAATTTGTGACGTTAGTGGATGTCCTGACCGCCTCCATTCATCAGCCGATCTCGGAGTTATTGGTGATGGTCGTTGACGAATCGGGTTACGGTGATTTTGTGGATGCGCAGGATGCGAAAGCTGACGAAGACCGGCGAGGTAACGTCGACGAACTGATCAATGCCGCGCGGGAATTTGAACGAGAGATGGAGGAATCGTCACTCGAGTCATTTCTTGAACACGTTGCACTCGTTAGTGACGCCGATGGTATGGATGCGGATCCGGACCGAGTGACGTTGATGACGATGCATGCAGCAAAGGGTCTTGAGTTTCCCAGCGTTTTTGTTGTCGGAATTGAACATGGAATTCTTCCACACGAACGGAGTCTGGAAGACCCAGCAGCTGAGGAAGAGGAACGCCGGTTGTTATTCGTGGGGATTACCAGAGCGGAACAACAACTCCAGTTGAGCTACTGTCAGCGTCGAACATTCCGGGGGCAGACTCGTATTGCTTCTCCCAGTCAGTTCCTTTACGAATTACCTCGGGAAGAGATGGAATGCCAGATTCCCACCGGAGGACTCTCCGCGATTGGACTTGGCAGCCTAGCCGGATTGGGAAGCGAGTATGAATTGGAACCTGATTTCCATGATGACGGGCACGCTGATTTTGTCGAAGATCAATCGCAGGAACACATGCAATTGCCTCCTGAGCCCGGGACTTCATTGCCTGCCGGGCTGGAAGAGATCACGACGCAACTACAAACAGCCTCTCAATTAGCAGGAACAGCTCAAAGCAAACTGGCGCCGTCGGCCTATCAAACCGGAATGCTCGTCAGTCATGCCGAGTATGGCTCGGGTGTGATACTCGCGATTACGGGGAAAGGCCCCAAGCGAACAGCGACCGTTCGGTTTATGGATCAGGAAGAACGTAAATTTCGACTCGCCTTTGCTCCTTTAACACGCGTTGACCATGCCGACGATGAGCAATCACAAGCATTCACTCAGGATTAGCAATGTCGTCTAACAGACGTTATCGCCGTATCGCCCAGTACAAAGAGCCGGAAACTCTACGCGCCCGGTTTGCCGAACTCGGATTCGTGCTCCCCTGCGACGATGAAATCCAAACGGCAGCTGCTGGCTCTCCCCTGGCCGCTCCGATTGAAATCGGCGGCTTCACGGTCGGTAACCGTTGGTGTATCCACCCGATGGAAGGATGGGATGCCAATTCCGATGGCTCACCCACAGAAAATACTCTGCGTCGTTGGAGGAATTTCGGTCTCAGTGGTGCGAAACTCATTTGGGGAGGTGAAGCTGCGGCAGTGCAGAAGGATGGGCGTGCTAACCCGAATCAAACGCTGGCAATCGATGAAAACGAAGCTGGTATTAAAGCATTACTTGATGAATTGCTGGCAGCACATCAGCAGAAATTTGGTTCGACGGAGGATTTGCTGGTAGGACTCCAGTTAACACATTCCGGGAGATTCTGTCGGCCCAACAGTAAAATGCTGGAGCCACGAATTGCTTACCATCATCCGTTGCTTGACGCCAAATTTGGTATTGCTGCGGAAGATGAATCGGTTGTCTGGACCGACGACCAACTGGAAGACCTTATTGAGTCCTATGTCCGTGCCGCTCAGTTAGCTCAACGTACTGGATATCGATTTGTTGATGTGAAGTGTTGCCACGGATATCTACTGCATGAGTTTCTTAGCGCTCGGTACCGCGCTGGAAAATACGGTGGTGATTATGCCGGTCGTACTCGCTTACTACGAACAATTATTCAGCGGATTCAACAAGCCTGCTCGGAGTTGATGATCCTGGTGCGTCTTAGTTTCTTTGATGCGCCTCCATTTGTCGCGAGCGACGAGGTGGGCGTACCGATGGATTTCGAACATCTGCTTCCTTACAAATTGGGGTTTGGATGTAACGAATCGAATCCCCTGGAGTTGGATTTAACCGAACCTCTGCAGTTGGTTAGAGACTTGCGTGACCTGGGAGTTGCCTGTGTCAACCTGTCCTGTGCCAGTCCTTACTACAATCCCCACTTCATGCGTCCCGCTTCGTTTCCTCCGAGTGACGGATATCAACCTCCGGAAGATCCTTTGGTCGGCGTCTTCCGTCAGATCGATGCAGTCCGACAATGTAAGCAAGCTGTTCCGGATATTCCTCTGGTGGGAACCGGTTATACCTACCTGCAGGATTATCTTCCCCATGTTGCTCAGGCAGTGGTTCGCCAGGGATGGGTTGATCTGGTGGGACTGGGAAGAATGGTGTTGTCCTACTGGGACCTGCCGGCGGATACGCTGCGTGAGGGGCAAATGAATCGTAAAGTCATTTGTCGCACGTTTAGTGATTGCACAACGGCCCCTCGCAACGGAATGATTTCAGGCTGTTTTCCGCTCGACCCTTACTACAAGCAGACGGAAGAAGCTGGTAGGCTCAAAGAATTGAAACGAACGTAGCAAAACGGACATGGCCGGTATGGGAGATTGGAATCTTCGGTGCTTGCAGTGTCATAACACGTCTGTAGAAATCGATTTCTGCGGTATTAATCCGATTTGAGTTTGATGCTTGATTTGACTCGCTTGTTGGCAAATCAGACAGACTTTCAGGATACGATTGCCACCATCCAGGAAGGACAGGGAGCAAGTATCGATGGAGTCTGGGGGTCCTCGTGCGCGCTGGTTTCGGCAGCGATCAGTTTAGCGGATATTCCGGCCCAACTGATTATTCTTCCTCGCAGTAAACAGATCGACGATTTTCGTGATGATCTGGCACTGTTTACTGACCGTGAAGTATTTGCTTTTCCCGTTCTTGAAAGTGGTCAAAGCAGAGATAGCTATGGGAATGACGATCAGCATGGCGAACGTATTCGCATTCTCAAACGGCTTCTGACGCAACAACAGCAGGCGACGAAACCCTGTGCGATAGTCACCAGCATTCAGGCTTTGCTGCAACCGGTTCCCACTCAGGAATCTCTGGCGGCGGCCACACGTGACCTGCGAGTTGGCGATGTACTGGATATTGAGCAACTACAAAGCTGGTTGGTGGACAATGGATTCCATGCAACCTCGGCGGTTGAATTGCCCGGTGAATTCTCTCGCCGTGGTGGGATTCTGGATATCTATGCTCCGGAGTGGCAACAACCGATTCGTCTGGAATTTTGGGACGACGAAATCGAGTCGATTCGTCAGTTTGATATTCGGACCCAACGTTCGATTGAAGCGTTGCAGCTTGCCGAGCTAACATCGATTCGCTCTTACTATCGTGGCGAAGATCATCTGGCAAACTATCTTCCCGCCGGGAGTTGTTGTTCGATTATTGAAATGGCAGATCTGGAAGTCCAGGCACGTGAATACCTCAAACGAGCCGGGGATTTCCAGCGTTGTCATCGCGTCCGTGATGTATTGCAGAGCGTCACGCGTCAGGGATATGTATTACTCAGTGCACTGGCTGCCGGCGAGTTACAGCACGATTTGAAGTTGGCTTTTGAGTCGGTGGACCGTTTCTCGGGGGATGTCGATAGTATTTCTTTACAGGTCGAACGCATTGGAAATGCTCATCAATTGGTGATTGTCTGTCCTACGCAGGCCGAGATTCGACGGATGCAGGAAATTCTGCAGGACACACGTGCGGCAGATCGTGAACGTGTGCGTTATGAACTGGGTTACCTTAAACAGGGGTTCAACTGGGTATCTGAAAAAGTGGTCGTGCTATCGGTGGGCGAGTTATTTCGCCGCACGCAATTACGGCGACGTCAATTGCGACAAAAAGGAAAACCGCTCGACAGTTTTTCCGAATTGAAAAATGGCGAGTTGGTGGTTCATTTAGCGCATGGAATCGGCCGCTATCGAGGAATGGAGCTGCTGGAGAAAGAAGGGTACTTCGAAGAACATTTAGTGGTCGAGTTTCATGGGAATACCAGGATTTTCGTTCCGGCCACGCGCATTGATTTGGTGCAAAAATACATCGGAGGTCGAAAAGTTCGCCCGGCGTTGGCAAGGATCGGTGGCAAAACCTGGCAGAATCAAAAACAGGCCGCCGCCCGGGCCGTGGAAGACATGGCGGCCGAGTTAGTTGAACTTCAGGCGACGCGAATGGCTCGCCCCGGTATCACCTTTCAACCAGATTCTATTTGGCAAGGCGAGTTTGATGCTTCCTTCCCTTATGAGGAAACCTCGGATCAGCTGGATGGTATCGCTGATATTAAAGAAGACATGCAAAGTACTCGCCCTATGGACCGTCTGTTATGTGGCGACGTCGGATTTGGCAAAACAGAAGTGGCAATGCGGGCAGCCTTTAAGGCCGTCGATAGCGGCTATCAGGTGGCGATGTTAGTACCGACGACGGTGTTAGCAGAGCAACATTATCAGACGTTTAAATCGCGGATGGCTCAATTTCCCATTGAGGTTGCTCGGCTAAGCCGATTTGTCTCGCCGTCCGCACAACGGGAGGTCGTAGACGGGTTAGCCAGCGGCAGGACGGACATTGTGATAGGAACGCATCGTCTGGCTTCGAAGGATGTACGTTTTAATAATCTCGGGTTGGTGATTATCGATGAAGAACAGCGATTCGGAGTTGAGATTAAAGAACGCTTAAAGAATGTCAGTAACAATGTTGATGTCTTAACGCTGTCGGCCACTCCGATACCTCGTACTTTACATATGTCTCTGGTCGGAGTTCGGGATATTTCCAATTTACTGACCGCTCCGGAAGAGCGTGTCCCTGTGGAGACCCGAGTCTTAAGATTTCAGGATGACATAATTCAGGCTGCCATCCATCGTGAAATGAGTCGTGGTGGGCAGGTCTTTTTTGTGCATAACCGTATTAGCGACATCGAACGAGTGGCACGGAAGATCATGGAGTTGGTACCGGAAGCTCGCGTTGAAATCGGTCACGGTCAGATGAAAGAGTCCAAACTGGAACGCGTGATGGTTGGCTTTGTAAATCACGAATTTGATGTGCTGTTGGCGACAACCATCGTAGAAAGCGGATTAGATATTCCCAATGCCAATACGATCTTCATTGACCAGGCGGACCGTTACGGACTGGCTGACCTACATCAGTTAAGAGGGCGAGTGGGAAGATATAAGCATCGGGCTTACTGTTACTTATTGGTCGATCAGCATAAACACATCACTCCGGATGCCGCCAGACGCTTGCGCGCGATCGAAGAGTATTCAGAAATGGGAGCTGGTTTTGCAATCGCCATGCGAGATCTGGAAATTCGGGGGGCTGGTAATCTCCTCGGTGCTCAGCAATCCGGCCATATCGCCACGGTCGGTTACGAATTCTACTGTTGTTTGCTCGAAAATGCCGTCCGCCAGATTAAGAAGCAGCCACCTAAACTCGGGATCGATATCGAAGTGGATCTTCCGGTAGATGCGTTCCTGCCCGAAGATTATGTGACGGATATCCGAGCAAAGATTGACTTCTATCGACGCCTATCAAAACTCGACGATTTTCAGCAGATTCACACTTTGGAAGAGGAATTAGTCGATCGTTTTGGGCGTTTGCCTCCGAGTGTGCAGCAGCTATTACAACTGGCCGAGATTCGTTTAGAGGCGGCAATCTGGCAGATTCAATCTATAAGCCAGGAAGGACGATTTCTCCGGCTTCAGTATCTCGATCGTCAGCGAATCGAACAGCTTGCTCGCAATACGAATGGAGCTTTGAGGATTGCTGATCATAAAAGTGCCTATGTAACGATTCCGTCAGAGGTTAAGAATGATCAAAGTATGGTCGACTTTGTGAAATCAGTGTTGCAACCATAAGCGATAACGCCCTAGAATTCCACGATTCACCAGCCCCCGCTGGGGCTAGGTGGCATCGCTCAAAAGGGCATCCTTGGTTTGTTATGAAAACGATGAAGTCGCAGTTTGTAATTCTCTCCCTTGCTTTGGCAATTACCGGTGGTCTGTCTCTGCAGCCTTTGGCAGCACAGCCGTTTCGTGCTAGCTTTCCTTCGTCGACCAATACCGGACCTGGCGAGCGACCGGTAGCGACCGTAGCCGCGACTGCAGATAACCGGAATTCCACGACGAATCCCCGGACAACACCACTTCCGAACCCTGATCTCTATGAACCCACCGCCGTTCTGGCGACCGTTGGGCCGGAGTATATTTTGGCCGGTGACATCATGCCTCAGGTAGAGATTGTTATGTGGTTGATGTTCAAAGATGAACCTAAAGCACAACTAGATAAGCACCGTCGTGAAATCGAGATGCAGAAGAAGATGCTATTACGCAATCTATTGATTCAAGCCATTGATTCAAAAATCCTGTATCTGGCCTTTAAGCGGTCGATGAAGACTGAAGAACTGGAAGAGTTTGAAGAACGTGCCTCGGAAGTGATTAATTCTGCATTTGCCTCCTCGATTAAAGAAATTCTACCGAAAGTCAAAACAGCTGATAAAGCGGAAATGAAACGCCTGCGAGCCACAGATATGCAGGTGACTCAACTTTGCACGCTGATGGTCGAGCATCAGGTTGATACGCTGCGTGAACTGGATAAGATCTTGCGTACGTTTGGCTCATCATTGGACCAGGCAAAACAGGAATTTGCTGAAACCAACTTTGGGCGTCAGGCGATTGCAACGGATGTGAAACTGAATTATGAAATCACCCACCAGGATTTGCTCGATTATTACTACGACAACGTAGAAGACTATAAGATCACCGAGGCTGTTAGTTTCGAGCAGCTGACGGTTGAATTTAAGAATCATCAATCCAAGCAACAGGCCTATCAAAAAATCTGTGCATTGGGCAACAGTGTTCTTCAGGGAGCACCCTTTGAAAAAGTGGCAGCAGCTCAGTCCGAAGGTCCGAAAGCCAAGAGTGGTGGGAAGTATGAAACCATTGAAAAAGGTGATCTGGTAAGTGAAAAAGTGGAACAGGTAGCTTTTGATATTCCAGTGAATCGAATGAGTCCGGTAATCGAAGATGAGAAAGGGTTCTATATTATTCGCGTGAATACGCACCGACCCGAAGGGCGTGAAAAGTTTACCGAGGTCCAGGGAGAAATTGAGTTAACGATTAAGAATCAACGTCGTAATAAAGCAATCCAAAAATACATCTCAAAGGTCAAAAAGCATGTGCCTGTTTGGAATAGTCTGGAGCAGTCAAAGCCTTAGGTACACAGCAATCTCAGCCACTTGCAGCCCTCACGATAAGTCAGTTTTATGGTGAGGTTTTTTTATGCGCACGTAAACCAGACATTCTAAAACAAGGATGGCAGTCTGCTATTAAATTGAATTCAGAATGTTATATTAGAGGGGATTAGAAATAACTTATCTGCTGCCAGATTGAATTCATCTGGGATTGTTTTTACGCCAAGGACTGCACTGCATGTCAGATGTTGCCAAACTTTCGATCGGTGAACACGAACTCGAACTCCCTGTCATCGTAGGTACCGAGAACGAGCAAGGGCTTGATATCAGCAAGCTGCGTGGGATGACTGGGATCATTACGCTTGATGAAGGATTTGTGAATACAGGTTCGACTCAAAGTGCCATCACCTTTTTGGATGGTGAAAAAGGAATTCTCCGATATCGAGGCTACGCGATCGAAGAAATCTGCAAGAAGTGTGACTTCATCGATTCCACTTTATTGTTGTTAAACGGCGAGCTTCCCTCGGATGAACAACGTGAGACATTTCGTCAGGCTGTGATCTCTGATATGCAGTTGCCCGAAGGCATGGTTAAGTTGATTTCGGCTTTTCCACGTGAAGCCCACCCGATGGCCATGCTGGCTGCTTGTGTCAACGCGTTGTCGACTCATCATCAGGATCAGGTTGATCCGCTCGATGCGCAACAGGTTCAGAATTCAACCCAACGGTTGATTGCAACGCTACCGACCATCGCGGCTTATATTCATCGCCATCGTACAGGACAGGAATTTGTGGCTCCCAATGCGGAGCTAGGCTACGTTGAGAATTTCCTCACCATGATGTTCGCTGATGAACAGGGACACTATGAAGTGGATTCAGACTTCGTGGATGCACTCAATCTACTTCTGATCGTCCATCTCGATCACGAACAAAACTGTAGCACCTCGACAGTGCGAGTTGTTGGTTCAGCCAATACCAACCTTTATGCTTCCATTGCTGCCGGAGTTTGTGCTCTCTGGGGACCGCTGCATGGTGGTGCCAATGAAGCCTGTGTAAATATGCTTTCTCAAATTGCTGAGGATGATGGCGATGTGGCAAAGTATGTTGGCATGGCCAAAGATAAACAGGACGGTTTCCGTCTGATGGGATTCGGCCATCGAGTTTATAAAAACTACGACCCTCGGGCACGCATTATCAAAAGTGCCTGCGACGTCTTGCTGGAGAAACTCGACCTGGATGATCCACTTTTTGAAATCGCACAAGCACTCGAAAAAGTAGCATTGGAAGACGAGTATTTTGTTGCTCGGAAACTCTACCCAAACGTCGACTTCTATTCAGGTGTCATCTATCGAGCCATCGGTATTCCTGTCGAGTTATTTACAGTGCTTTTCGCCATGGGGCGTCTGCCAGGCTGGATCGCTCATTGGCAGGAATTACATGCTTCTCCATCGAAACGAATCTGTCGACCGCGTCAGGTTTATACCGGCCCCGAGCTTCGGGAATTGTAATTCTCATTCTGTTACTACGGATGTTTTCTCACAGAGCTGGCTCAGTCTGTTAGAAATTGCCTAACCGATACAATCGGTTAATTGTTACGTCCCTAGCTATTGTGTGTTTATTCGCCACTGCGATTGAATCCGTCGATACGTAAAAAGAGGTACCATTTCCCTCGTTTTACGTTATTGCACGGAAGCAATCAGAGTGAAAAAAATCAGGACGTTCCTATATATCGCTACCTTGCTGCTGTTGGTGATTTCCGCCAGCGCGGAAGACGGGTTTTCCAAAGCGATACCGTTTGACAACGAGCAACCGGTAATAAGCACTGTGAGCCTTCACTCCGAAGGAAAGTTGCTAATTACTGCCGGTGACGATCATGTCGTACGCGTTTGGGATTTAACCAGTGGAATTCAAACTCACCAACTCCTGGGTCATTCCGGTTGGATTCGTACTTCGGCCTTTGTCCCGAATTCCACAGAAGTCGTAACCGCCGGTGATGATGGTAAAGTGCTGATGTGGAATGCCGCCAGCGGATCCTTAAGTCGCCAAATTCTCCAACTGGATCATACGGTGGCGCGTCTCGTCATTTCACCGGATGCTAGAACACTAGGTCTGGTTGGATTTTCGAATGATATTCTCGTGCTGGAATTAGCTACCGGTAATGTTCTGCACAAAATCGATGGGCAGACCGGGGATATGCGAGCCATTGGTTTTTCTGGTTCCGGCAAAGTTTTGGCAACCGGTGGACGGGATGGAACAATCCGCCTGTGGTCGGTGGACTCGGGTCAGCCACTGGGAGAATTTGTTGCACATCGTCGTCGTGTGCGAGATTTGAAATTCGTTAACGACGATTCCCTGGTTGTGAGTGTCTCGGATGACCGTACGATGTTCGTTACTAATCTGGAAGACACGGCGGCCAGTTTCCGTATTCCACTCGGCAGTGTGATTCCCTTTGCCATTGCCGATTGTGGTAACGGCCATGAAGTTGCCGTTGGGGGAACCGATAACCAGGTCTCCGTTTGGGATCTACAAAAACAATCGATTCGCAAAATGTTTAAGGGCCATAGCGGTAGTATCACTTCGCTGGACTATATCCCCCGAGCTAATGGGTTGGGTGGATTGCTGGTCTCCGGCAGTTTTGACACTTCCGTACGAACCTGGCCGCTAGCTCCGGTTCAACCCATTCGAGTCAGAGTAAGTGAACAGCCGACAGCTTCGGCGAAATAATTGAGCATATGAAGAAACTAAAAACTACCTTCCATTCAGTCTGGCGAAACGGTGCTGAGAAACAGCGTCGTTCCACAGAGACGCCATTGGGTGGTTTTGAACTGCTGGAACAACGCTGCCTGTTGGCTGCGGACGTACTGCAGTTAGGCGTGGTCTACACCGAAAGTGATCTGGGCTCGGACGCTCGAGGGGATACTCTGGAAATCACGTTTGATCAGGGCGCCGAAAATACAGAACTTACCAGACTGATTATTCATGGAGATCATAATGACATTGGCTTCGATGCCGGCGACATTATCTTCGATAATCAGGATGGAGGAATCGGAGCCGATCAGGCATTTCCGCTCACGATCGCTCAGTTAACGACACAAAATCCAGCAGCATCGGTGACCGCTACAGTGCAGGACGGAAGCAGCGTACTGATTCTGGATTTCCAACACTTTGTGGCAGGTGATCGTCTGCTGCTTGAGTTGGATGTGGACGAGGTGGAGATTGCTCTCTCCGGCTCAGATCAGCAAATCAATGAAGGAATTGATCCCATTACGTCCGGGATCGAATTTCAAGGCGTGCGGATTGTCGCTGAATTCTCAGCTAATAATTACAGTGATGCTGGCGCTATGGCTGTGTTCCGAAATAGTTATGACGCCGCATTAACAGAATCAGGTCTTACACTTCCTGCTGATGATGCGAATGGAATGCGTGACCGGACGGCAGCGGCGTTTTTATCGACCTCGCAAACACCATTACCTGTAAGTATTGCAGGTTCCGTGTTTATGGACGTGAATAATAACCAACATCGAGATCAACAGGATTACGGCATAGCCAATGTACAAATCGAACTCTGGAAAATCCAACCTCATGGCTACGTTTCGACCGGACAACTCGCGACGACTGATGCGAGTGGTGCGTATGGTTTTAGAGGCCTCGAAGTTGGAACGTACGAAGTCAGAGAAGTCCAGCCAGAAGAACTAATCGATAGTGTGGCATTTGCCGGACAATGGCAAGACACGGCGGTTGGGACAGTGCTTGATCCGAATACGGTATCCGAGATCGACATAACTGCTGGTGGTAGCGATATCACTCACGTTGATTTTGCAGAAACGGACACGGCTGAAGTTCGAGGTGTCGTTACGGTGGAAACGGATGAACCGCTCGGCAATGTAACGGTCTCATTAGTATGTAACGACGGAGAATTGATCCAAACAACGCTTACCAATGCAAATGGTGAATACGTTTTTGAAGAAATACTGCCCGGATCCTGCTGGATTCAGGAAACGACTCCAGTCGGCTACCTCGATGGACCGGATACTCCGGGAACCGTTAACGGCGTGGCTCAAGGTGATTCCGATGGCGGGGATCGTCTTGGACCGATCGAGTTGGTTGCAGGTGACGAGGCGATCCAATACAACTTCTCTGAAATTCGTCCGGCAGCTATTTCCGGTGTCGTCTTTCGTGATGGTGATGCATTTGAAGTGCATGACGAACAGGAAATTCGCTTTCGAGGTAACCGTCAGCTGGATGCGGAAGATCAGCGAATCTCAGGCGTTTCGATTGTGCTGACAAACACTGAATCCGGTGAACAGTTCACCACGGTAACCGACTACCGCGGTGAGTTCGTTTTTCGAAACATGATTCCAGGCAGGTATACATTGCAGGAAGTTCAACCGGAAGGGTATTTTGACGGTCCGGACTATGCAGGCAGCGGCGCTGGCAGGGTGGACTCTGCAGCAGATACGATTTATGACATCACTCTTGGAGGTGGTGAAGTAGCTACGGATTACCTGTTCAGTGAATATCAGGCAGAAGTCGTTCCGTTAATCGTCCCCACGTCAGCTACAAAATTCCCTGTGACAGCGCCGAAAGATAGTCCCTGGGGAGAA
The DNA here is from genome assembly GCA_002348315.1 of Planctomycetaceae bacterium UBA2972. Taxonomy (GTDB): domain Bacteria; phylum Planctomycetota; class Planctomycetia; order Pirellulales; family Pirellulaceae; genus UBA721. The sequence goes on from DEAW01000235.1 coordinate 81,852, forward strand.
TCTCCGGATCACGGAGTCGGCACCGTCAAAGCTCCGGAAGGCATTCCAACGCAGCCGATTGAATTGACGCGACAGGATTTGACTGAAGGCCGGGTCATTCCGATTTATTCAGGGCAAAACACGACTCAGCTCGGGGCAAATTCATGGCACCTCAGTGTGATCGACGGCGGGAATCCACGAGGCCCACTTCGGCCACAAGCGGCTGGTCAACTAAGTATGGTTTCGACCACTGTAGTGCAGTTTGACGCGCGTTGGAATCCTGAAACTATGGACTCAGGAACATGGAGTGCTGTTTCTATTTATGGAGAGCCCATTAATCTGCAATATATCAAAATGGGCGACGCTAGTGTTCAGCCACTGACTGGAGATTTCAATGGAGATGGTGTTGCTGATGTCGCTATCTTCGTGGATGGATATTGGTTTATTGATATTAACGGCAACGGAACATGGGACGAAGAAGATCTCTGGGCGCGGATGGGCAGCCACGAGGATCAACCGGTGGTTGGTGACTGGGATGGAGATGGCAAAGATGATATTGGTGTCTTTGGCTTGCAGTGGCCGGGCGATAATGCCGTAGTCGAACAGGATCCCGGTTTACCTGATGCGGCAAACAAAATTGTAAAATCACAACCCAAAAACGTACCTCCCAAAGATGCCCCGGCATCTCGCCGACGCCTGTTGCAAAAGTCCGCTCAGGGACAAGTCCGGGCGGACGTTGTGGATCATGTCTTCCAGTATGGGCGACGTAATGAGATCGCGGTCGCGGGAGACTGGAACGGAGATGGTGTCGTAAACATCGGAACTTATCGGGACGGTCAGTGGAGATTAGATCTGAATGGAGATGGCCGGATCTCTCAGGGCGATGCTGTGATTGCGTTTGGTGATTCCGAAGATCTTCCTGTCGTAGGCGACTTTAACGGCGATGGAATTGATGAGCTGGGACTCTATCGAAACGGTATCTGGAAGATTGATCTAAACGGTGACCGCCATATTGATTCGGTCGATGAAGTATTCCAGCACGGTGGAAACGGGGATACACCCGTCGTTGGCGATTTTGATGGGGATGGCGTTGATGATATTGCTGTCTACCGTGCGAAAAAAGCCGGGTAGTCTGCTCAAACGAGTTTAGGAGTTCTTCAATTCCTCAGCTTCGGCTGTGATTTTAGCTAATTCCGCTTCCAGAGCTTCGAGTTCGCCAGGCTCGTCATTCTGTTGCTTCACACACACGATGCGATGTTGTAGATCTTTCTGTTTCTTGCGAATGACAGCGAGTCGTTTCTTGGCTTTCTTGTTCATGTTGCCGTTTATCCTTGATCGGTGGAATTGATTTGCCCAACGGGGATTTGTTCTGATTGGTTAGCAGGTGGTTGTACTTCGGATTGTATTGCATCTGAGGTGGGCGTGTTGCGTGGAATTCTGGGAGCAACTTTCATCACACCTGCACACAGGACTACCAGGATTGCAGCGATCATGTTCAGTTTACCCCACTTAGCTTCCTGCTCCTGAAACTTGATAGCGACTTCACTATGACCGGTGAGCAGCGAACTGACGTAAAATACGATTCCTACTAAGATCAATTTTACTGTAAAGGCCGCATGATAGATCGGAGAAGGTTTCGGATCTGCTTTGAAGACGATGTAAACATTATAAAATCCACTGACAATAATAATGCCGGCACAAATCATGATGACAAACGCCCAAACGCGTTTGATACGTCCCTTAACTTCAGCCGCATCGTCACTCGTTTTCAAGGCCGGGATTAACACTAGATTCATAAAGATAGCGCCACCCACTAAAATCACCGCCGGTAAAATGTGGCCCCACCGCGAAAGTAAATTAATGAAGTCTGCTGCTTCCATAATTTGTTCAGCTCTTACAAATACGACGAATAGATTTCCTGTGCCATTTTTCGAGCATCTTCCGGAGTTGTAATTTCACCCAGTAATTGTGCATCGCGAACGGCTGCGAGAACCTTAGAGAAAGCCTGCCCGGGTGTCATGCCCAATTCAATCAGGTCGGCTCCCTTTAAAAACGCTTCCGGATTAAGTTCGGTGTGGCACAGCTGCAGTTTTTGTTCACAGAAGACGATGCCGTCACGACACAAATTAGACGCGGTGGCCAACGCGTCGGCCAGTTGCAATGTCCTCGGTCCCAAGGGATCAACGAGCAACCGTTGAATCAAGGGCCACGGTTTGTTATGAGCATTCATCAGGTGTTCTACGTTTTGCAACATCCAAAAGACTGCTGTAGCAATGTCATTGGAGGCCTTCATTGACTTGATGGTCTTGCGTACGTCACCTGCCGGGGATTCTGGAGCAAGGGCTCTGTAAATGGCTGTCAGACTCAATGCGGTATCATCAATCGGTAGCCTGGTGAGTAATGCTTTGACCAGTTCGATTGACTGCTCATCGACCATTGTCCCGGGCAGGACGTAAGGCAGGATCCCCGTTTCGTAAAGCAGTTGGATTCCACGAGTGCGATGAGGGGACGAGATTGTCTTCTGAAGTTCGACAAGGATACGTTCTCGTGATACCTGACTCAAATTGTCGGCATACTTCCTAACCGCTGACAGAGTATTCGGTTCGATGTCGAATGCAAGCGTCGTGGCAAATCGTATAGCTCGAAAGATACGCAGTTTATCTTCGTCAAACCGTTCGACAGGATCGCCGATGGCTCGAATAAGCCGACTCTCTAGATCCACTAAGCCACCGACGTAGTCGATAGTTTCCATGGTCGTTGGATCGAGAAACATTCCATTGATGGTGAAGTCTCGTCGATGAGCGTCGATTTCCGGAGTACTATAGGTGACGCGATCCGGCCGCC
>DEAW01000250.1:0-17167 GCA_002348315.1 Planctomycetaceae bacterium UBA2972
ACCTACCCCTATACCGTTGCCTCTGCCGGCAGCTTGCTGGATGCCGAAAAGCTAATTATCGAAACGGATTTTGGTCATGTCGGCCGACCTGCCAATGCAGACCCCTTTGATATACGGGATGATGTGAGCTGGATAATGCCGTACATCACTCTCGACTTAAATGCGGCAAGGCAGGCTACCGATGACGTTCAGCAATTTGTCTCTTCGATTCATTCATGGGAAATCCCCGCTAACTTTCGTTCTCATGTTGAATTAACTGCTCACTGGGATTCCACCGGCGGTCGCTGGCTCTCAACGATTTCGTGGAAAGCGCCGGTTGCCACGGTAGTCGATACGCCTGTTTTTGAATTTCATAAAAAGACAATGCTGACGCCAAACAATAGCTGGCTGGTCATTTCAGCTTCAGCAAACGGCATTGGCGATAAAACCACCACCATTCAAGTCCTCGTCAACGGTGAGCCTGCCACATCCATCATGAATGGTGACGTCAGCCTTACCGGACAGGTTGCTAAATTCGATGCGCGTCATTGGTTATTCGGTGATAAGGTTGGCGAGGAAGTCGAAATTTCGATACGCGTTATGCCTCGTGAAGCAGGCACTTATCAACCTCAGGGAATCACCTTCGCCCAATTTGGCCTCCAGCCGATTGTTCAAGGCCTTCCTGCATCCGGTCGATTACCGGAGCCAGATGTACCCCTATCTACTCTGACACCGCTAAAATTCACCTTGCCGGGTCATACCGAAATGCCGATGGCCGGCGTTTTTAAAGAAGAAATACCGCTCAATGTCCGCTCGCTAGCAATTCCCGACGGCTACGTTTTCCCCGGACGCAGTGAGATCGTTTATGAACTGAAGCCAGAGTACTCTCATTTGGAGATGATTCTCGGGCTCGTCGATGGATCAACTGCCGTTGGCACTTATGAAGTCCTGGTTGATGACCTGACTGAGCCGATCTGGACCTCCAAAGAACTATTTGATTCAAGCCTCGGAACAAGCCAGGCCAATGGTTACTTCTCGCGCCAAACACAGGCCGCTAATGTTCGCATTGAAATCCCTGCCGGACACAAGACCATTACCATTCGCAGTGGTACACAAACCAGTACGGGACTACTGGGAAATGCCGGATTTCACACAAAGTAAGCACTTTTCCCAGACTTATTGATCGTAAGCGTTCAGGGATCATAAAAACACAAACCCCGGTCTGTGTATAATCAAAGTTTGCTTTGTTTGCTGGAGAGGATATGAACCGCACTGTCATTGCGATCGCTTTATGCGTCCTAACGATTATCTCTGCGCCTTTGCAATGCTTAGCCGAAGGAGAATGGGAAATCACTCCGGACAGCAAAAAGGCTGTCGACAGGGGCCTCGCCTGGCTTGCACGGAATCAGGGCCCTGCAGGCAATTGGGAAAGCCAGGATCTGGGATTAGTAGCCTTGGGGGCCATGGCATTTTTATCAGCCGGTCATGCGCCGGGCCGTAGCCAGTATGGTGACAATGTCAAACGGGCACTCGACTACATCATCGTCAATGCAAAGCCTTCAGGCCTGCTCAACATTACCAGTGAAGGCCGGGATATGTATAACCACGGGCTGGCAACCTTTTGCCTTACCCAGGCTTATGGCAATGTTCCGGATCGCCGGCTCGGTAAAGTTCTCGACAAAGGCATTCAGTTAATTTGCAATGTACAATGTGATGATGGCGGCTGGGACTATGTCGCCCGGCAACAAAGTCGGGGCCATGATTTATCGCTGGCGGTGATGCAGGCCAAAGCATTACGCGGGGCAACAGATATCGGTCTCGACATCCCTCCCCAGGTGATCGAAAAAGCGATTGCATCAGTCCGGGGGTATTATCGCCCGCTAGCAGCAGCAGACGGCAAACAATATGGAACAGACCCTTTAGGTGCTCGCCCCGGAGCATTTACTTATAGCGGGGGGAAAGTAACGACGGCCATGGCTGCTGCCGGCGCTGTCTGTCTGCAGGAATTCGGCCAGTATGGAGATTTCCGCATTCCACGCAGCCTGGATTACGTCGCCAATGATATAAAAAAAATGCCTGTACGAACGGGTCATATACCCTTTGACGCCTATACGATGTTCTATGTTGGGCAGGGCTTATATCAAGTTGGGGGCGATCGCTGGAAAACAAATTATCCTGTCATTCGCGATGCAATCGTCAAGTCTCAATACAACTCGACTCGACAGGACATCGATGGATCCTGGGAAGGGGGTCGCGTTGGTGGCAACCCCGGGAAGCTGTTTGGTACGTCTGTTGCCGTCTTCGTACTTTCGATTCCCAATCGATACTTGCCTATTCTTCAGGAAGGCGAGTTTCCGGACTCCAAGTAACGCTGATTACCCATTATTAAAACTCCATGAATTTTATTGCTTACTGGTTTTTACCCGCTTTGGCTGCTGTCGCCGGCCCCACACTGATTCACTTGCTGAATCGGCGACGGTACCGTACGCAACAGTGGGCAGCGATGCAATTCCTGCGAGAAGCAGTAAAGAGAAATCGTCGTGCAGTTCAAATTCGCGACCTGGTCCTGTTGGCAATTCGAACACTCATTGTCCTCTTGTTCGTGCTCGCTATGGCGCGCCCTTACTGGGTGGGTGGCGGCCAACAAGCCTACAACGGCAGCGAGCCAATCCATGCTGTTATCGTGCTCGATAACAGCCTCTCCATGGGCTATACCGCTTTGGATAAATCCTTATTGGATGATGCGAAAGAACAGGCGGCGACTTTTATTGAATCGTTACCATCGGGCAGTGAAGTTTCCGTAATCCCAATGTGCACTCAACCACACTGGTTTGGCGTCGGGGCCTATGCTTCACGAGATGATGCCTTAAATGCGGTCGAACAAATACGAGTGGTCGATCAAGCCGCGGATCTGCGAGCTGCCACCGAACAAGCCGCCCTGGCTTTGGAACAGGATAGCAGTGTCCAAACGAAACGCGTTGTCCTGTTGGGTGACTTACAGACCCATGGCTGGCAGGATAATAACCTCGAAGAAACTCTGACTGCTCTGGGGGATGTTCAGGTCGTAGCAGTCCAGCCAACTGAAAGAGACAATTCATGGATTAGTGACTTTTATCTCCGCGACGGAATTGCTGATGCCGAGTCTACAGCTCATTTCATCGGCACTGTCCGCCATGAGGGTGTCGAGCCCCGAAGCAATGTTACCGTCTCGCTGATCATTAATGATCAAATTGTTGCTGAACAAATTCTTCAACTTCAACCAGGTCAGGCGACCACTGTTAATTTCGAACATCAGTTTGTCACTGCTGGCTCCTCTAAAGAACCTGAGTTTGCCCGAGCTGAACTCACGCTGGATTCGGATAGACTGCCAATGGATGATCGCCGCGTTTGTGTGGTGCCTGTCATTGCTCGCGTGCCGATCGTATTTATTGATCAATATGGCCGAGATGAGGATTTAGATCGTGGGCGACTAGGCGAATCCTTTATGTTACGCCATTTATTAGCTCCCACACTGGAAGAAGATCTTGAACATAAATCGCTGATCGATGTGATCCATCGGACTATTGAAGACTTTACTATCGAGGACCTGCAGGATGCACGTTGTGTCATCATTTCCGGCAGTGTTGCTCCTAATGTTGCTGATGTGGTGACGTTGAGAGAGTATGTGCAACAGGGTGGCCAAATCCTGATCACCGCGGGCGGGCTCTTTGAAGCAACAAGCTGGACAGCTTCTGCCTGGGATGACGGGAATGGATTTCTGCCGATTGCATTATCTCCCAATCCTGTGGGAAGCTTGCCTCCGGCGAATACTCAGCAATGGCCAACCTTTGGGTTAAATCCGGAAACCTTTGAAGATCCAATCTATAACCTCCAGATCCCACAACAGGAATTTGAAGATCTGGTGTCCGCCCCCATCTTCTACAAAGCCATCGCAACCGATCTCTCGGCACTCGAGACCTTTGATGAAAAAGAGTTAACTAGAGTGCAGGACCTGCTGGAAACCAGTGACCAGCAGCCCCGCTGGCTGAACTGGACCAATCCGCTGGGACGACACTACAGTGAGTTCACGCCTGAGCAAATCGTGGCTCGCAATCGCCCTCGCATTCTTGGTCAATATGACAACAAGCAGCCCTTCCTTGTGGAACGTCGAGTCGGACAGGGGCATGTCCAGATTCTCACCTCTGGCGTGTTCCCGGAATGGAATGACTTGTCTGTCGACACGGGGGTTCTGCTATTGGACCGTATCGTCCGCACTTCGCTCGTTCGCTCCCTGCCGGAACGGACGATGGCAACTCAACGCGAAATGGTTATTCCAGTCTCTACCCGACACCAACACGCAGACCACAAGCTTACCTGGCCGATCCATTCGAGCAATGGCACTGAAGCCGTAGCGGTTGAATTGCTGGGACAACAAAAGTATGGCGTCGTTATTCGCGGCGCGACCGACCGGGGATTCTATGGACTGACGCGAATTGAAGAAGAGAGTGGAGCAGATCTTCCCGTGATGCTTCTCGGGTTCAATGGCGACAGCGAAGAAAGCAATTTAACACTGCAGGATTCGGCTGAATTGTCAGCGTTGGTCGCCGATGGAAATGTCCGCTGGCTGGCTTCCGGTGAAATCATCTCTTTGGATGGTGAAACCTATCTGGGAAGCGGGACCTGGCGTTGGTTGATGTATTTGCTTCTGATTCTGCTGCTGGTTGAAATGGCCGTTCTCGCTTCGAAAAGACAAGAAGAAAGTACTGCCGGGGAAGTGACAGCATGAACGCGATCGCTCGCCTGTTGGGTATTAAAGCAACAGATGAAATCAACGAGATTGATATTAAATTCGCTGCCTGGTGGAGCGAAGGTCGCCCTGTGCTGGTGCTGCTAGTCTGCCTCGGTCTGGCGGCACTGGGTGTTTATTTTTATTCTCGCTACCAAAATGAGCAGCCCCTGCAAAAGAAAAAACGCCGTCGACTTCTCCTGACAATTTTTCGTAGTGGATTACTGGCAATCCTCGGGTTTATTCTCGCTGAACCAATTGTCTCCGTGTCACTTACTGAACATCCGCGGCCTTTACTGCTCATGCTGTTCGATGGTTCTGACAGTATGAATCTGGTGGATGAACTTTCTCCGGAGCAGGCCGATGCCCTGGACGCGATGACTCCTGAGAGTATTAATCCACTGGAACAAACTCGTTTAGAGCTACTAAACCATACACTTAAAAATGGTGACCTTGCGAAGGCCGTTGGCGGCCTCCACGAAAAATTTGACCTGCGCTTTTACACGACCTCCGAAGGACATTCCATCAGAGAATTAGACCGACAGGAGGACAGCAAACAAATAGATGGCGACCTCGTAGCGGATATTCAAACGACAGCGATCGGAAGTTCCCTCGACGAACTCAACAGACGACACGGGACTCGTCATCTGGCCGGTGTCGTTGTCGTTAGCGACTTCGGCCAAAACGCCGGAAACCCTGCATTGACCTCGGCCGAACAACTGGACGTGCCCGTCTTTGCCGCAGGAGTCGGCCCTCAGGAAGTTGTCGATGTCGCGATTACGCTTCAGGCACCACTGGTGTTAAAGCAAGATGAAAACACTTCGCTGGCTGCCACACTACGACAACAAGGAGCTACAGGAGCAGGCGTTTCAATCCAGTTATTCCAGCGACGATTGGGAACAGCAACGGACGCTGTGCTCGAAGCAGATAAACTGCCGATTGGCCCTCCGGTCGCTGCCGTTCTTGAAGATGGTCCGATCGATGTCGACTTGCCTTATCTGCCGGAACAGTCCGGTCGATTTGAGATCATAGCAGAAGTCTCCGGCCTGCCCGGAGAAGTAAGTTCCAGAAACAACGAAGCTATTCGCGAAGTCATTATACGTGACGAATCGTTAAATCTGTTTTTTGTAGAGCACGAGCCGACCTGGGAATGGCGATTCGTCAAAGAAGTCTTCCATCGTGATCCTCTGATCGGACATGAAGGGTTTCGTACGTTTCTGCGATCTGCTGATTTCAAAGTTCGTCAATCCAATGACCTGTTTGTAGATCGTTTGGTGCGGCCTCGCGACGAGTTTTTCGCCAACGATGTCGTTCTCATCAGCGATGTACCGAGCGAGATGTTAACCACACCCTTTCAGGATCAATTGGTCGAATATGTGGAGCGATTTGGTGGTGGTTTAGTCGTCATTGCCGGCCCGCGGTTTAGCGTCGGAGCATTACAGGGAACTCAACTCGCTGACATGTTGCCCGTCGTCGTTGATCGGTCGTTACGACCAAAACCTTCTAAGTTTCAGCTTTCCTTTACTCCTCAGGCTGAAACAAATCCCTTTGTAAATCTGGGTGACAACCCCGGACAGAATGATCTCGCCTGGAACAACATGGGCAGCCTTCCCTGGTATCAGCCAGTCTTACGAGCCCACCCTTTGGCGACTGTTCTGGCGACACACCCAACCGACAAAACTGTCGACAATACCGACCTGCAGCCTATTATTGCAACACGCCGCTTTGGCAAAGGTGAAGTCGTTTACATCGGATTTAATGAGACCTGGCGATTGCGTCGTAAATACGGCGAGCGTTTCTACAGGCAGTTTTGGGGTCAAATGATCTACCGTCTGGGGCTGGGCCGGGCTCTTGGTCAACAGAAACGATTTTCGCCGACAACGGATTTAACGACGTACCAAACCGGCGAGCGAGTGACGGTCACGGTCGAAGCATATAACCAAAACTATGAAAACCTGGAGGTCGAAAACCTAAAAGCTCGTTTATTGCAACAGACGTCCGCCGGCTCGCAACATGTGGATGACATCTTGATTCCACTGGCACGGGACAACGTGGTATTTGAAACCTCCATACCTCCACTTGATTCCGGACAGTACCGCTTGCTGGTAATGGATCCGGAAACCAATGAAGAATTTGAACTCGGTTTTGAAGTGACGACCGCTTCACGTGAACGACTCGATGTCGTCCGTAACACTTCCCTGCAGCAGCAAATAGGTGACGTCACTGGAGGACAGGCATGCGAATTATATGAATTGCCGGAGGTGCTGAATCAACTTGAAGCGCAAGACCTCAAACAATATACCGAACGCCAGCTTCCGCTTTGGAACACCTGGTTCATCCTATTATTAGTCCTGCTGGTAATGCATACCGAGTGGCTGGCACGCAAACTAAGCAATCTACGTTAACTAAATCACTATGACCAATCTTTCACTATTACATCGCGGTATCAGAAAAGTACGACGCTTCCGAAGCGTTGCACGAATGGGGTCCGGTGTTGCGCAGTGGATCACTGCCGCAGGTTGGTTGTTGTTACTAACATTTGGCTTGGACTGGCTAACCCAAATGGACTCCGTCGAACGCATTGTGCTGCTCGCCATTGAAGCGTTTGTGCTGGTTTGGCTCTTTAAGAAATACCTCCTTCCGGCCTTGAGAGTGAGGGAAAGCCTCATCGGCCTGGCCGCGCAAATTGAAATGCATCAGGACGTACATTCCGACCTGGTGGCCGCTTTACAGTTTAATGACACGGTAGCCGATCAGTTTGGTTCAGAGGAACTGCGCGCACGAGTGGTCGAAGATACTGCCAGGCTCTCTTCCGGAATTGATTATCTGTTTGGGTTTTCCCGTCCTGAGCTATGGAAAAATCTGGTACGCGGAACAGCCACTGTCCTTGTCGTCGCGGCCGTCGCCCTGTATGTGCCGGACTACTTTAACATCTTCCTCCAAAGATTAACGCTACAGGAACATTCCTATCCCACCAATACCGTGATTCTATCGCTCGATACCGTCGAAACCAACGCGGTTGTTGGTCGTCCAGTCACTTTCGTGGTCCGAGTCGACACCGACAAGGTCGTGCCGGAAGCTGGCATCCTGAAGATCTTCGGCGAAAACGATGCCGAATCAGAACTAGCTTTGTTGCCCGGAGGTGCCCCCGGCGAATTTACTGTCACACTGCCGAGGGTTATTGATGAATTTGAAGTCTCTGCGTTGGTTGGGGACGATGAATCTGCTCGTCAAAAGATTAACATTCTAAAGGTCCCCCGGATTGAACTTACTATGAATGCTGAGATCCCTCAATACGCGGTCGAATCCTTCAATGTGAAGTCCACTGGCGGTCGCATCCAAAGTGTGTTAGCAGGATCCAACGTCTCTCCGTCGCTGACTTCAAGCAAGCCACTGAAAGTGGCGACCATTCAGCTGGGAGAAGAATCCTTTGAGTTAAAACAAGAGGGCGATCGCTGGGTCATGCCTGTTGACGACCATCCCCTCATCGGAGTGGAGTCGACCACTAAATACCAAATAAGCGTTACAGATACTGACGGAATCAGTCCGGACAGACCGATTACTGGCATTTTGCAGGTGCGGCCTGACCAAAATCCACGGATTGCAGCTGCAACCGTGATAAACTTAGTATTGAGTAAAGCGGCGCCACGAATTAAATTTCGTGCGATCGATGACTTTGGTATCGATCGCATTGCCGCTGATATTACAATTACTCGCGTCGGAATGGATACCAGCGAAGACACCATTACCAAAAGGATTAACGAATCGGATTCTCATGCCAAATTGGTGGATGACACTGTCCCCATCGATCTTGCCGAATACGATTTAGAAATCGGTGATACTGTGTTAGTCACATTACAAGTAACAGATTACCGTGGCCAACAGGAAGGTATTACCATTGCTTCCGATCCGATCGAGTTTACGGTGACAAGCCGTGCAAACTTCCTGGCAGCAATGCGGGATATCGACTCGGAAACCGATGAGAAGCTCGATCAGATTATTAAAGCCCAGTTAGGGGTTGGAGATCGCCAATAATGAGTAGCTACAAACACCTTGCTCTTTTCGCTTTGCTTGTCGCCAGCGGTATTGATTCATCTATCATGGCCCAGCAAACACCGCCGGCAGCACCGTCGCTGGCTGACCGTCTGCAAATTGACCGCTATAAAGTCAACCAGCAACGAGCGCGGGATTTAACTGCAGACTTGCTTTCGATTCTGGTGGACCGTCAGCTACAGCAGCTTGAAGACAATCGCCTGACCGATTTACCGCTTTACGACGACTTGAAGTCCATGCGAGGCCGCATGGGCGAATTAGCTGCTCAAAAGATGCCCGACGTCATCCAGCTTCTGGTAAACGCTGATATTGCAAAGCCTTCTGAGCGACAGGAAATAATGACTCAGGTCCACGGCCGCATGCGTGATATTCTCCGTGACCTACTGCGTGAACGCGAGCGTCTTCGTCTAAGACGCCAGCAAGCGGAGTTAATTGAACGAATTGGCGAAATCGTTTTGCAACAACGAGCGACGCTCGATAATACGCTGACGCTTTCCACAGCCCGGGAGCAGCTCGTCTTAAGCACCATCGATTCTCAGAAGAACGTCTCCGTCCTGGTCGATGCCTTCGACGAGACTCTCGAACTCGTTGAAGACTGGACGGGTGAACTCGGAAAGCTAGCGAAAGAATGCAGCAATGTCCTGGAAACGAACGAAGTCCATAAACTACTAAAACAAGCTGAGGAGGAACTCGAAGCTACTAAATTCAATGAAGCTGCCAAGACCGAAAAAGAGGTCGTTACCATTCTGGAAAGCATCCTTTTAAAAATTCGCCGCTTTGAAGATCCTGCCTGGATTGACTCTGATGCCACAGAAGCCGCCGAAGATATTCTCACGGCACAGGAAGCCTTGAAGGAAGAACTTGAAACTGTCGACGCAAATGACGACGTAAAGATTGATGAGTTGGTCGAAGCTCAAAACCTAATCCGTGAAAAGCTTCAGCGTCTCGAAAACTTAGTTGCCAATGACGAAAATGCGGCTGAGCTCATTGAGAGGGCACAGGAAGCCGCCATGGAAGCCCGGGAAGAAATCTTCGAGGGCGAAGTTGAGGCTGCCATGGAAGAGCAGGATGAAATCATTGGAACACTAGCCGAACTCCAGCAGCAACTCGATACCACAACCAATCTTCTCGATCCTGATCTTTCCTCAGAGGAATACACTGAAATTGCAGAAGCTCTCGAGGAAACTCGTGAACAACTGGAAGTTGCCGATGAACTCAACAGCAAAGCTGAACAAGAGTTAAACGACGACAAAACCGCTGAAGCTGCGGAAACCGAAGAACAGGTGGCCGATGCAACCGACGAGGCTGCGACGGAAGCTACTGAAGCAAATCTTCCCGAGTCGGTTACAGAGGCTGTCGAAGAGGCAAATGAAGCAGCCAGCGATGCTGCCGAGGCCACCGAAGACGCCAAAGATGCCACTGGGGACAAAGAAAAGGCCGAGGATGCTCAGAACTCCGCGGAAGAAGCTGTTGCCGAAGCAGGCGAGGAAATCAAAGAAGCAATCGGGCGAACCAAAGAAGCTGAGGAGGAAGCTCGCAAAAATGCGTTGGCTGCCAAACTTGGCGAATTGAACCGCGCAGTTGATACGCTCGAACGAGCTGCAGCCGAAGCCCGCGATAATGCGGAACAGCTCGGTGGCGAAGAGGCACCCGGCGACGAAACGAATGAAGCCATCCAGGATGACTTTAAAACCACTGCCGAGTTGGCCAATGAAGTTGCTGAAGGTGTCGAAAGCTTATCCCCTGAAGCCACTGAACAACTAGCCAATGCGGCTGAAACTTCTGAAGAAGTCGCCGAGGCTGTCGGTGAAGAAGGATCTGCCGAACCAGAAAGCCGACAGCAAAATGCTGACAAAGCAAAGGAAGTCGCGGAACAACTGGAAAACGCTGCTAATCAAATTCGTGAAGAGGTTGCACAAACGGCTCAGGAATTAATCAATGAGTTGCAGGAACAGCTGGCTGATGTCAATGACGTTCAAAAGGACTTAAACTCCTTGGCTGAGATGGAAAATCCAACGGCCGAACAGATAGCCGAAGTAGCTGAAAACACGCTGCAGTCGATCCCGGACGCCGGGGAAGCTCTACAACAAGCTGCCGACTCCGCAGCCCAACAGGAAAACGAAGAAAACGCTGACTCCCCGATGCCCGCACCGCCTGAAGACGGCGACAATCCGGTAAATCCCACAGATCCGGCTGAGCCAGCTACGCCGGAAAATGGCACACCAGAACAGGCCGAGCCAATGGCTGAGAATGCTGATGGTCCGGCTACCAATCAGGAACGTCAGATGCTTCAGGCTGAAGTATTAGCGGATATCAAGGAAGAGAAAATTCAACAGGAGCTTCAGATGGCAAACTTCCTGGCTCAGTTAGCAGAGCAGGGTAAAGAGTCAGCTGAAGAGTTAGCCGAAATTCGTGAAAAGATCGAATCTGACGACCCTCACAAGCCAAATGCTAATGAGCTATTTAATGCTGTGATGGAACAGGCCGAAGCGTTGGCTGGTATTGGACAACTTGCGGCGGAAATTGCCGATCAGGAAACCATTGCCAATGAACCAATCGTAGAAGCGTCTGAATTAGCAGAAGAACTCACTCAAAATAATCCCGCGGAAGATCCTCGATTGGCTTCCGCCGAACCTTCTGAAGCGGCAGCGACTCCTATGCCCGGGACAGAACCCATGCCAGCGGCACAGGCTGAAGCTGGTGGCGAGCCCATGCCAAGTGGTGATCCAATGTCTGGAGGAGAACCGATGCCTTCAGGACAGCCCCTCGAACCTCAACCAATTGCTGAAGCCGGGCCTCCCAACGACAGTTTTATCCCTGAAGATGCCTTAAAGACCGCTGAATTAATGTCTGGTCAGGATCTCAGTGAAGAGTTAGCGGAAGCTGAACTTCCCATGCCCGGGGGAGAGCCTGCTGCTGGTGGTGAACCTATGCCAGGGGGTGAGCCCATGCCCGGTGGTGAACCCATGCCCGGCGGTGAACCCATGCCTGGCGGACAACCAATGCCCGGAGGGCAACCGATGGAGTCCGATCAGCCCATGCCTACCGATCAGGCTCAGCTTGGAGGTGCCACCGCTGATGGTGGTGCAGCTAGCAAAGGAAAACTTGGAGCGTCTGAAAATGAAGCTCCTAAAGACGGACCTGTTGAAGCAGTTGAGGCTCAAACAGATAACGATTCCCGAGTACCCGGTGGTCGTGATGGCGATGCTGAAGCAGCACCCATCGGAGCTCCCAAGGCTCCCTGGGTGGCAGCGTTACCAAAGTCTGTACAACAGGCTATTAAATCCCGCACAAAACGTACCTTACCGGCCGGATATGAAGAACGGCTGAAAAAGTACTTTAACAGTATTAAATAACAAAAGTGGCAGGAACCACTTCAACCTAAATCTTGGAAACCGAAGATGTCGGACGAAAACCAAACAACTAATGACGGAGACGTCACCGCAGTAGAATCCTGGGCCCAAAAGTGTCAGGATCTCCGTACTGAATTACAAAAATCAATTATCGGACAGGACGAGGTGATTGAGCAGGTCCTGATTGCTATTCTTGCCCGCGGGCATGCCCTGCTGGAAGGTGTTCCCGGCTTAGCAAAAACCTTAATGATTTCGTCGATTGCCGAAGCGCTGACTTTGTCATTCCATCGAATTCAGTTTACGCCAGACCTGATGCCATCGGACATCACCGGCACAGATGTATTGCGTGAAGACCCTGTCACTAAAGAACGCGAATATGCCTTCGTGCAGGGACCGATCTTTGCAAATATGATTCTGGCAGACGAAATCAATCGTACCCCACCTAAGACTCAGGCAGCGATGCTCGAAGCCATGCAGGAACGAATTATTTCTGCCGGGGGAAAAACTCATAAACTTCCGGCACCGTTCTTTGTGCTGGCAACACAAAACCCTCTGGAACAGGAAGGGACATATCCACTACCCGAAGCACAACTTGACCGTTTCCTGTTGTATATCAAGGTTGGATATCCCACTGCTGCCGAAGAATGGGATATCGCCAGAAAGGTGTCAGCCGGTGCATTAGGTGGAATCGAGTCTGTCATATCGGCTGAAGAAATCATCGAAGCTCAGGCTCTGACTCGCAGAATGCCTGTCTGCGATCAAGTGCTGGGATACGCACACGCACTCGTTCGTGCTACACGACCGGGGACAGAAGAGGCTCCTGACTTCGTCAATGAATCGGTCGGCTGGGGAGCGGGGCCCCGGGGAGTACTTTCTTTGATCTCCTGTGCTAAAGCCCGCGCTCTACTCAAAGGTCGCTACCACACAAGTGTCGAAGATGTACAAGCGATTGTGCTTCCTGCGCTACGCCACAGAATCGCTCCAAATTATGCGGGCATGGCATCCGGTCTGGATAGTGAAAAGCTGCTTGAATTACTGCTCGAAGCGGTCCCTGCTGATCAAACCTTTAACGAACCTGTCGCGGTATAACGTTCGCCATTACCCTATGTCCTCTGCCATCCTCAATAAATATATCCGCCCTGAAGTGCTGAGCCAGCTCAGTCGCTTCAAGCTGAATCCTCGTCAATTGGTTGAGGGCAATCTGGCAGGTGCCCATAAAAGCCCGTTCCATGGATTCGCCGTAGAATTTGCTAGCCACCGGGAATATGTCGCCGGCGACGATCTTCGCCACCTGGACTGGAAAGTTTATTTCCGACATGAACGCCACGTGATTAAACAATATGAGATGGAGACAAACCTCAATTGCCATCTCGTTTTGGATGTCTCGGCTTCCATGCGGTACGGTGAGGACGAGCAGCAAAAACTGCTCTATGGTTCACAGGTCGCAACGACGCTGGGCTATTTAGTTGTAGAACAATCTGACCGGGTGTCATTGACCACCTTTGACAATAAAACTCGCGGTTATCTTTCCCCTTCTAATAATGTAGGACAGATCATCCGTATGACCGAGTCACTCGATCAGGTTAAAAGCGTCAACAAGACAAATATCGCTCGCACATTAGGAGAAGTTTCAGCCAAGATCGGCCGACGCAGTATCGTCGTGGTTATTTCTGACTTCCTGGTCGAATTGGATGATCTGGATGATGCACTTCAACGTCTACGATACGACAACCACGAAGTGGTATTAATGCACGTCATGCATCAGGACGAGTTAAATTTCGATATCGATGGCATGGTAAGATTTATTGGTCTGGAAGATCCTGATCAACTCTTAACCCGGCCATATGATATCCGCGATGCTTATCTGGAAGCGAAAGATAAGTTCATCGAAGAGTTCACTAAGCTGTGCGATGCCAATCGTTGCGAATACGTGCTCTGCGACACCAGCAAAGATTTGGGAGCAACCTTTGCCCAATACCTGCAACAACGTTCTCAGGCTGGTAGATTGTAAAAGACTGTAGAAGCAGACCGTTTCCAGTTTTTTTCATGTGTCCCCACTATCCTTATCTAGCAATTCAATCGCTTATCATGCGTTATCTGTTTCCTGTACTGCTGTTGATTACTTCTTCTTTCGCTTTGGCTGCCAAGCAACCCAATGTCATTTTGGTGATGGCGGACGACATGGGTTATGGCCAAACCGGTTACTACAATCATCCAATACTCAAAACACCCAATCTCGATGCAATGGCAGCCAATGGGATTCGGTTCGATCGCTTCTATGCCGGTGCACCGAATTGCTCTCCCACTCGAGCTACCGTACTAACCGGGCGAACCAATGACCGCACGGGAGTCTACAACCACGGCTATGCTATCAATAAACAAGAGAAAACAATTGCCCAGGCTTTCAAGCGAGCGGGTTATTCCACTGCTCACTTTGGTAAATGGCACCTGAACGGATTGCGTGGACCAGGTGCACCAATTTTTAAAAATGACACTCACCACCCCGGCCACCTTGGCTTCGACCACTGGCTAAGCGTTACCAACTTCTTTGATTTAAATCCTATCCTTAGTCGCAATGGAGTCTGGGAAGAGCACGGCGGCGACTCCTCCGAAATCGTTGTCAACGAAGCGTTGGATTACATTCGGGGAGAAAACGAAAGGGGGAAACCCGTCTTCATCGTTATCTGGTACGGCACACCTCATAGCCCTTTTATGGCGTTTGATTCAGACGCAAAACAATTTAGTCACCTCGCTAAAAACTCTAAAAACCACTATGCCGAGCTCGTTGCCATGGACCGCTCTATCGGGCATTTACGCAAAGAATTGCGAGACTTTGGTGTAGCTGAGAATACTATTCTCTGGTTTAACAGCGACAATGGCGGACTTCCCGGAATAAAACCTGGAACTGTCGGGGAATTGCGAGGCTTCAAAGGTTCCGTTTACGAGGGCGGTTTGCGTGTCCCCTGTGTGGTTGAGTGGCCGGGCCATATCAAACCACAAGTTTCTAAATACCCTGCCTGTACGATGGATATCTTCCCAACCTTGATTGATTACGCGAGTCTGGAGAAGTCTTCTATCAACGACCTTACTGATGGTTTGTCACTCGCCAATGTTATCAATCATGATATTTCCAAACGTCCAAAACCTATCGGATTTCGCCACACCGGGCGTGCTGCCTGGCTCGATAACAATTACAAATTAGTTTCACTCAAAGTTCAAACTCGAGAGTATCAGCTATTTGATTTGGATAATGATCCTAAAGAACAGGAAGATATCCTGACCAAACGCCCTGACCTTGCCAATCAGATGATCCAGGCCTTTGAGGCCTGGAATGCATCTATAGAGAAGAGTCAGCAAGGCGCGGATTACGAATCAGGCAAAGTGGATCCTTTTACTCGTCCGCAACAAACGATGTGGACGGAGTTACCTGAATACCAAAAGTTCTTCGACGAGTGGATTAAGCGACCGGACTTCAAGCCGTATATCGAACGCCAGCTTAAGGTTCAAAAGAACAACTAGTCACTACACGTCCAGATTCTGAACTTCCAGTGCATGCTTTTCAATAAACTCTCGACGCGGTTCTACCTTATCGCCCATCAGAATCCTAAACATTTCATCGGCGGCAGCCAGGTCCTGCATCGTCACCTTCACTAAGGTTCTGTTTTCCGGATCCAGTGTTGTTTCCCGCAATTCTTCTGCGTTCATTTCCCCTAAACCTTTGAAGCGTGTAAGTTGCAATCCTTTTTCACCAGCTGCCCGAACGGCAGCGGTGAGGCCTCGCAAGTCTTCAAGGTTGATGTCTGTTTCTCCGCGTCGCAAGATATAACGAGGATTCTCGACACCGGTTCGTTCCTGAGGCAATAGAGCCTGAACATCCAGTCCATATTCGATTAAAGATTTCAGGCCGGCATTAATCGTTCTCACCTCGTGCAGTTCCACTACGTGAATGGCATTTTCTGGAGCTACGATTTCCTGCTCTTCGCCGTCACCGGATTCTACTTCGGTTTCAGCATTCGCTTCGGTTTCTGCTGGGACTTCCGGTTCGTCCGGAGTGTTTTCGTCGATAAAGTCGTCTACATCAGATCGTTCGATAAACCAGTGATCTGCTGTTCCCAGAAATACATGGTATACAGGTAGCTTATTACTTACCGGGTCAAGGCGTTCAGCATGCACTCGCAGATTAATTCCCCGGCGTTCCAGTGCAATTAGAGCATCCTCGACATCGGCTAGCGTGCGGCAAAGATCATTCATTTGCTCGCCCGAAAATTCCTCGCCATCCTCGGTAATGAATACAGCGTCGGCGAGTCCTTTTTCTAGCAGCTGCGCCTTCATTTCATCTTCACTCTGAACGTAATAAACTTCCTTACCACGCCGCACCCGGAAAAGTGGCGGCTGAGCAACATAAACATGCCCTCGCTCAACCAGGCTATGCATTTGGCGATAGAAGAAGCATAGCAAGAGTGTGCGAATATGAGATCCATCCACATCGGCGTCAGTCATGATGATGATTTTGTTGTACCGCAGTTTTTCTAACTGCTGATCATCACCAATACCGCTGCCGATGGCATTAATCATGCTTTGCACTTCTTCGTTGGCCAGCACTTTATCAACACGCGACTTGTACGCATTAATGATCTTACCTCGCAGCGGTAGAATTGCCTGATAGTCTTTCAGCCGTCCTCCTTCTGCGGAGCCACCAGCCGAATCCCCTTCGACTAGATAGAGTTCACATTTTTCCATCTCTTTGCTGATGCAGTCCCGCAACTTTCCGGGCAAGCTTCCTCCGCCCAGCACATCTTTTCGCTTTCGCATTAATTGGCGGGCTTTCCGGGCTGCTTCCCGGGCTTCCATTGCGGTAATACCTTTATTCACAATGATCCGAGCGTTCTTCGGGTTCTCTTCCAGGTATTTGTTGAAGGCAGTATGAAACGCGGTGGCAATTGCTGATTCGACTTCCCGGTTACCCAGTTTAGTTTTAGTTTGCCCTTCAAACTGCGGGTGAGCGACACGTGTAGAG
>DEAW01000250.1:17368-19662 GCA_002348315.1 Planctomycetaceae bacterium UBA2972
TTCTCTTCCAGGTATTTGTTGAAGCCAGTATGAAACGCGGTGGCAATTGCTGATTCGACTTCCCGGTTACCCAGTTTAGTTTTAGTTTGCCCTTCAAATTGCGGGTGAGCGACACGTGTAGAGATTACGACGGTAATACCTTCGCGGACGTCATCTCCCGACGGAGCATCTTTGGCGTCTTTAATAATCTTTTCTTTAACGCCATAGGTATTCAGGACTCGAGTCAAAGCCTTGCGGAACCCCGTCTCATGCGTTCCACCCTCGTGCGTGTGGATATTGTTCACGTAGGAATGGAGATGCTCTGAATACTCGTTGGTGTATTGCAGGGCTATCTCGAACCCTACAACCGTGCCGTCCTCCACTTCCTGTTCACCATCAAGATAGAAGACATCTGAATGCAGCACATCGCTTGCTCTGTTTAAGTGATGCACAAAATCGATGATTCCGTCTTCGTAGCAGAATACATCGGTTTGATCTGAACGTTCATCGCGAACTTCAATCTTCACGCCTTTGTTCAGGAATGCCAGGTCCTGCAAGCGTTTTGCGAGAATATCATACTGAAACTTCGTCGTCTCAAAGATCTCGCCATCCGGCTTAAAGGTCACCTTGGTACCGGTCAGTGGTGATTTCTCACCCCGCTTAACCTGTCCGGCTGCAATTCCATACTCATATTCCTGACGATGGACAAAACCTTCCCGGTGGACTTCAGCTTTACACCACTGGCTCAGGAAATTCACTACGGTAACACCAACACCATGCAGTCCACCGGAGGTCTGATAAGCTCCTTTATCGAACTTTCCACCGAATTTCAGTACGGTCATCACCCCTTCAAGCGTTGAGACTTCCCGATCAAACTCTTCGGTCAACCCTTCATGCAATTCAACTGGTATTCCACGCCCGTCATCTTCTACTGTGACACTGCCATCAGGATTGATGATAACGACGACCTTAGAGGCGTGACCAGCCATTGCTTCGTCAATCGAATTATCCACGACCTCATATACCAGGTGATGCAATCCGCGGCTGAACGTATCGCCAATATACATCCCCGGTCGTTTTCGAACGTGGTCACGGTCGGATAAGTGCTGCAGATTATCGGCACCGTATTCACCACCAGCACCGTTGGAATTCTGTTCGTCACTCATTTAGTTCTATCTCTATTTCCCGCCAGAATGATGGATTTCTAAAAATCCACAACCCTTAGCTTAAGGTCTCTAACTTTCTGGCCCTCCAGCTTTTCGTTAAGCTGACTGAGAACCATCTGTTTTTGAAATGTAAGTTCCTGCATAACTGCAGAATTTTTGCAGATTACATCCAGCACTCCCCGTCGGATGTTCCCCGCTCTGGTGGCCGAAGCCAATGGCCCGGCAATCTCGCTCCAGATTCCCTCCAAAGCATTGGCAGATTTGACCCGGGCATAACCCGTTTTAGACATCAAACGGCTCAGAATATTATCGATTCGGGGTGGCGGAGGGATAAACCTCTGCCGTTTCCGCAAATCCTCGAACCGCTGTTCGTCAGGAGTCAGATCACTGCCCATCAAGGTCCCTACCGATCCCTTGCCAGAGGCATGATGATGTAGGAATACCCATCCTCTGTGGAAAGCAAAACTGCTGCCTGACCATTCTCCAGGTCAAAGGTAAAGTTGGTCTCGGTATCTAACACCCGCAGGAAATGTTCCACATATCGATGGTCCAGGCTAACAGCTACTTCATCACCTGTGTAAGCGATGGGCATCTCCGTATGACTTTGCCCTCTCTCAGCGGCTGTGGCGTCCATAGCCAACGTTCCATCGCCAAAGGTGAAGGTGATTCCACGGCTCTCGTCATTCGCCACAATCGACGCCTGACGCAGACGTCCGTAAACTGTACCTGCGGTCAATTCAATCGAGACACTTTCTGTACGGTTTGGAAAGACATCTTTCCATTTAGGGAATCGTCCCTCTACTAATCTGGAAGTCAGCGTGACGGCGTCGGTCTTAAAGGCCAGTTGGTTTTCGCTGGGGATAATCTGAACAACACTCTCAGGATCCCCTAAAGCGCGAGCAATCAAATTCATCGACCTCGTGGGAACAATGGTCGAGGACTCCCCCAGCTGGACTTCCCCGGTGATTTCAACAGGCCCCTGCATTTTCGCCAGGCGTCTTCCGTCTGTCCCAACCGCAATCAGGTCGCTACCTTCTGTCTCCAGAAGTATGCCTCCTAAGGCATAACGACTACTTTCGTTGTCAGTGGCAAAAATGGTTCGCTTAACTAACTCGCCGAACAAACCGGCGGGCACCTGAATACTGTCCG